>NZ_JBHFQG010000001.1:0-319548 GCF_041949975.1 Alteribacillus sp. JSM 102045
CTTCTTTTACTACTTGTAATTTAAAGTCGTTGGAGTAAACTTGTCGTTTCATTTTCAATCAACCCCTTTGATTCTTAGTGTAACGAAGTTACTTTTCGTTGTCCAAGATCGCTAAGGGGCTTTAGAGGATCAATACGTATGGACATCTAAAATTATGTTGTTCGCTGAAGTGGTTGGATTAGGTTATGAAACGTTTTATATGGTAGAGAATCATACAAATCAGCTGGATCATTCTAATGTTTATCAACATGGTGTATTTTCAAATGATTACTTTCAGGCTGAGATTGAATCTAATGGATCAATAACGGTGAAAGAACATACTTCAAATAAGGTTTTTCCCCATTTAAATATATTTGAAGAAAGCGGGAATGCCGGAGATGAGTATGATTTCTCTCCACCAAGAGAAGATGTCATCATAACGACACGTGATTCTGAACCAGAAATTTTAGTGGTGCATAACGGCCCCTTATTTGCAACTGTGAAAATTGGTCACATTATAAAGGTACCTGTCGATACAGATGTTAATAAACGATCCAAAAAAAAGGAATCTGTCATCATTGAGACGTTTGTAACAGTAAAACGCCATGAAGATCGGATAGATATTAAGACAGTTATTCATAACACAGTTAAAAATCATAGAATTCGGGCGCTTTTCGAAACGGGTGTAGTTACTAATACTCACAAAGCTGATCAACAATTTGGCGTCATTCGCCGGGACAATCTGCTGCCGCAGGTTGATTATTGGGAAAAAGAACAATGGGAGGAAAAATACTATCCCATTTATCCTCACCAAAAATATGTAGATGTTTCTGATGGGGAGAAAGGACTTTCCGTCCTTAATAAAGGTCTGCCGCAATACGAAATTTTGGATGGGAATACACCAACCATTGCACTTACATTGTTGTGTGGAACAGATTATATGGGGAAACAAGATTTAATTCACCGTCCTGGAAGGCGATCAGGACTTCATGTTGAGACACCTGACAGCAGTCTGTTAGGCAGGTATGAAATGGAGTATTCTTTCATCCCCCATTCAGGAAATGAGGCAGAAGCTGAAATTGGTTTGAAAGCGGATGAATATACTGCCTCCATGGTTGCAGTGCAAATCAATGAACCCTCTGATACCCAAAGGTTTAGTGATAAAAATAGCTTCTTTGAATTAGATCATCCTTTTATGGCCATCAGCGCAGTAAAAAAGTGTGAAAATGATGATAATGTGATAATAAGAATTTATAATACAACGGATAAGGAAATTCCTTTCGTTCACGCACAAATAAACGGAAAGTTCTTCAAGAAAGCGGAGTTGGCAGATTTGAACGAGAAACCACTTTCTGGAGATGAAACAGCTGACAAGTTCCAATTCCATAAAGATACGATGGTAATAACCAATATTAAGGAAAATGAAATAATTAATATTAAATTAAGCAGAGTATAGACTTTTATTTGTGAAAAGGGGGCATCATTGAATGATTTTATCCATTCGATTAAAAGAGATCATCAAAGAATTACTAACATTTGATGGCCCCGTAACAAGTGAATACATATCTAATTTTTTAGGGGTAACCTCCCGTACGATAAGAAATGACATCACTGTATTGAATCAAGAATTAAAGAAAATCGGAGTCCAAATTGATGCCCAAAGAGGGGTAGGGTATTTCCTGCACCCAACGCCCGATCGTGAAATCAAAGAGTTAGTAGAAGAATTGTTTCAGCTTAATGAAACGAAAGACAATAAATTGCCTGTTTTACCGGAAGATCGAGTTTTTTATATCTTGAAAAGAATTATTATGGCCGATGATTTTTTAACGATTGAACAATTAGCTAATGAATTATTTGTGAGTAAATCAACAGTGGATAACGATTTGAAACAAGTGGAAAAATTACTCAATAAATTTGACGTGACTATTTTCAAAAAACCTAATTACGGGATCAAGCTTGCTGGAAATGAGATGAATATTCGTTTTTGTTTATCTGCGTATTTGTCTGATTTCAAAACTGATAAACTTGATGAAAATGAATCTGTAGTAGAAGGAATAGATATTGAATTAATTAAAGCCATTACCAAGAAGCATATTAAACAATTGCCTTTTCAAATTGCTGAAATGCCTTTTAACAATCTGATTATGCATATTGCTATCGGCATCCAGCGCATTAAAAAAGGAAAAAGTATTGATGTAGAGGCTATAGAAATAGCACCTCTTGAAAATAAAAAAGAATACTTTGTAGCCTCTCACATTGTCACTTCATTAGAAGAGGTATTTTTCATAAAAATTCCAAAAGAAGAAATTGCTTATATCACGATTCATCTTCTTGGAGCGAAACAATTTCAGGACGGAAAGCTTTCACAAGAAGAATTTATGGAATGGATAGGGAAGAGTAATTATCAACTGGTCATTGATATATTAGATGAAATAAAACGAGCATATCGCATTGACCTTGGTGACGATGAACTCTTCTTTGGTTTAGGTTTGCATTTAAAATCAGCGTTGAACCGAATGAAATATAACATGAACCTTAAAAATCCAATGCTGCAAGACATTAAAAATAGCTATCCCTTTTCTTTTGAGCTTGCTATCGCAGCCTCTAATGTTATTCAGTCTAAACAGGAGGTTGTCATCAACGAAGAAGAAATTGGATATATCGCTGTCCATTTAGCAGCAGCCATTGAACGAATAAAAAACAAGAAAAAGCGTGAGATAAGACGCGTCGCTATCGTTTGCTCGTCAGGCATAGGTACAGCAAAATTATTGGCCGCGAGTATTGAAAGTGAATTCCCTGGATTAACGATTGTCGGTACGTATCCTGCTTATTCTTTAAAAGATATTAAGGAAGAAGGAACTGACTTAATCTTAAGTACAGTTCCAATTAATAAAGAATGCACCATACCAATACTTCAAATTAACGCCTTATTAACTGCTGAAGATATAAATAAAGTGAAAAATTATATATCTAGTAAATATTTAAATGAGGATAAAGAAAAATCCTTCGAAAGAATGCAAAATTTATTTAGTGAGGATTTATTCTTTACTGAAATCGACAAAACAGACCCAATAGAAATAATAAAATCAATGTCTCATGCCTTAAATGTAAAAGGGTACGTGAACGATGATTATGTAAATTCTGTCCTTGAACGGGAAGACATTTCGCCGACTTCAATTGGGAATTTAGTAGCGATCCCTCATCCATTAAAACCGAACGCACTTGATTCCTGTATTGCGATCGGAATATTGAAGAAGCCTGTAAAGTGGGGAGAACATACTGTTCAATTCATTTTGCTTCTCGCATTGAATGAAAAAGATAAAGAGGAATTCAGCTCGCTTTTTAATAGGCTTTGGAATTTAGTTCAAGACAAAAAGTTAGTTGCAGATCTTTGTAAAACGTCCAAATTCTCAGAAGTTTTGTCGAAACTAGAAAGATTGAAATAATGGGATAAAGATGAGACATGGGAGGGGATTAACGTGGCTAAAATAGCTATAGGGCAAATTACACCCGAAACGGCACAAATAAATAGTAACCTGGAAAAAATGAAGCACTATACAGAAGATATAGCAGTAAAGGGTGCGGAATTAGTAGTATTTCCTGAGCTGGCTTTATCTGGTTACAATTGTGGAGATTCTTTTTTTGATATAGCTGAGTCTATTCCAGGTGCCTCTACCCAATTTTTAGAGAAACTAGCTGTAAAGCATAATATTTATATTATTTGGGGCATGCCTGAAAAAAGTGTGAATGGTGTACTATATAATGCAGCTGTACTTGTAGGGCCAGAAGGTTACATTGGAAAATGGAGAAAAAATACTCTTCCAGGGCATGCAACGGATAAAACAGGTCCTGGAGCCTTTCCTGACAGAAGATACTTTAAGGCAGGCGAAGATTTACCTGTGTTTTCTACTAATATAGGAAAAATTGGCGTTCTTATTTGTTATGATATTTTCTTTCCCGAATTAGCCCGGATGTTAACATTAAAAGGAGCAGATATTATTGTAGGAATATCAGGCTCCCCTTCATTTGAAAAAGATATCTTTGAACCTATCGTAAAAGTGAGAGCGATGGAAAATACAGTAAACTTTGTTTACACGAACTTAGTTGGGAAGGAAGGAGAAACGGAATATTGGGGCGGCGGCTGTATCATCGGAGCCGGTGAAAAAGATACAAAGGTTCCTGGAAGCCCACTATTATGCAAAGCTCCATATGAAGGAGAAGGTATTACTTTAGGAGACCTGGATATCGATCATCACAATCAGGTTCGCCCTTACTTCCCGGTACTAAGGGATCTAACAACGAGAATGTATGAACAACTTGCAGAACTTCATAAGAAAAATTAATTATAACTAAACTGTCGCAGAATGAGAGATAGAAAGATCAAGTTGAAACATTTAGAATAAAAGGTTCCCTTAACGAGAGGGAACCATTTTTTCTGTCTGCATAGTAAAGATGTCGTTTGCCAAAATTAATACCATGCTCCTTGTGAATTACTGTACTGGGACTGCCCCTGCCACGCACCACCCCCTGTGATTTGCATTGTCGTTTGTTTCGCATTTTGTAAATACCGTTCTGCCTCATTCTGATGAAGGATAATGCTTTGAATAAACGGTTTGTAGGAAGAGGGAGCGGCATTTTCCATGACCTGCAAGCCACGGCGTACACCGCGGTCTTCCTGTTCGGCGTTTTGTATGCAGTTGGTCAAGGTTTGTACGAGGGATGGCCCGTTTTCTCCATTCATTAACCTTTGGGCCGATCCACTTGCGGTCACTCGATGATAAGAAGCAGGAACGAGATGGGAATGCATTTCTGCATTTCCTTGTAAATTTTCGGTTTCGGGGATATGAAACAACTGGGTGCTCATGGAACAAACCATCATTTCACTGAACAGACTGCGATTTAACTCAATTACAACAGGTTGCCACATTTCATTTTGTCTCAAAAAAAACACCTTCTTGCCAAAGAATATGGTGGGTCATCGCCTGCCATATTGTATGTGGCTTACGCTTATTTGTTACCAAAGCTTAGTAGGGCCATCCAGCAAAAGGGTGTGCAAATCGCACCGAAAAGAAAATCACATAAGAAACCGTTGGAACACTTCATCTAAATCATCATAACCCGCTACATCCAAATTCGAAGGTTCGTCCGTTTCCACCATCCATCCTCCGGGAGCACGAGCTAAATGGCCGTCCACATTTTTGGTATACGGAAGATGCACCATATAAACCTTCCCGTCCTTTCTAACCGTGTACCCGACGTAATAGGTATTATCCTGGCCTTCTTCTTCAAAAACACCTATGTTGTCTATGTTGTATTTTTCCATAAGCGGCTGAAAAGAATCCTGCAGCTCATTTATTAGTTGATCACGCGGTATAAATTCCATCGTATTCACTCCTCCAGCTATCATTTCCCTTAATATGCTATTTTTTCTAGGATGTCATTCATATAACAATATATATAACAAAACCCTTTTTGTTCCGTAATACTTATCAAAAATTAGAAGGGATAATAGTTTTTACTCTTAATGTATTTATCCAAGCAACAATGACAAAAATTCATATTCTATTTAAAACCAATAAAAGGAGGGTTTTTTTGCATTTAGAAAAATTAAAAGAGCTATGTGATATAGTTGCAGATATTTTAGATGGAGAAGGTAGTGTAACCGAAGATGGAGTTTGCTTAATACAAAGACTGCGTGATTTAAATTTTACTATTGATAGAGTTCCAACACGTTCTCCCCTAGTTAGACCGCAATTTTTTTCATTTGAATTTAGAGATGGCAGAGTATTAAATTTAGGGGAAACTGTACTTTTAGAAGAGGAAATCAACCCCCTGCTAACTGAACTACGTAAACGTGATATAACGGTTACAGCTATTCACAACCACTGGCTTTTTGATGAGCCTCGTGCCATGTATATGCACTTTCAATCCACAGATGACGATCCAATTGTATTTGCTAAAAAAGTTGCAGCAGCATTGAAAGTTTTGGATAGATCAGATAGAAGAAGGAGATTTTAAAGACCTAATATTTATTTATATACAACCCAGCATTTCTTTCAGACATCGGTGATAAAATTATCGCCTTTATTGTTTATTCTTTTAATTATTGTAGGTGCTAGCTTTGTGAAATATTAAAATAACATTTTCAGGCAAAGGAAATCGTCTTTTGCCTCTTTTCTTTAATTAGTAACGGAATGAAAGAAGTTTCTTTATTGTCTACGAGCGATATCTCTTTTAATTTTCCAAGTAACGCTATAAAGGGTTTCATAAATTTTGATTGAAAGGAGTGAACTGTAGTGAAAACTGTTTTAAATTATTAGATTATTCTGTACAATTAGATCACGAGAGATATTAGCTGCTATTAAAGGAGAAATGTTTATGAGCCTAACAGTAGATCATGTATTCCATGATTTGAAAGCGTTTCTAAAAGATCATCAGGTAACGATGAATGAAACGATGAGGGAACAACATAGTCATGACGAGTCGTATCACAAAAGCAGTTTACCGGATGTCGTTGTTTTTCCTGACAGTGCTGATGAGGTAAGCGGGATTGTGAAAGTGGCAAATGAACATCATACACCAATTATTCCTTATGGATTGGGAACTAGTTTGGAAGGTCATGTTATTCCAAATGATCACGGTATTACTATAGACTTTTCCCAAATGAACAAAGTCCTGGAAGTTCGGGAAAAAGATTTTTTAGTTCGAGTTCAGCCAGGTATCACACGATCTCAATTAAATAAAGAACTTAAAAAATATGGACTTTTCTTCTCCGTTGATCCTGGGGCCGATGCTACTCTAGGCGGCATGGCAGCGACGAATGCCAGCGGGACGACATCCGTAAAGTATGGTGTGATGCGGGATCAAGTTCATGATTTAGAAGTTGTTCTTGCCGATGGACAAGTCATACATACAGGCAACTTAGCACAAAAGTCATCGTCGGGTTATCATTTAAATAGTTTATTTGTCGGCTCAGAAGGAACATTAGGCTGTATAACTGAATTAACATTAAAGTTATATGGCATTCCTGAGCATATCGTGGCTGCTAGAGCCTCTTTTGCCAGTATAGATGACGCAGTGGAAGCCGTTGTTTCCATTCTGCATGCGGGTGTACCGATTGCAAGAGTGGAGCTTATTGATGAGCCTTCCATGAAGCAAGCTAACTTGTTCAGCGATACCAATTATAAGGAAAAATCCACCTTGTTTTTAGAGTTTCATGGAAATGAACCGGGACTTAACCATGATGTGGAATTTACGAAAGAAATCGTTGCCGATCATCATTGTGAAGAGATTTATTTTGAAGAAGATAACGCAGCAAGAAACCGTTTATGGGAGGCAAGGCACAATCTCGCCTATGCTTATATCCATGGAAGTCCTGGCAAAAAGTTAATGGTAACCGATGTTTGTGTTCCGATTTCCGAATTAGCAGGAGCGATAACACACGCTCGAGAAAATGTGAATGAATTAGACCTTCACGGGGGCATTCTTGGCCATGTGGGGGATGGAAATTATCATGTTCTGCTTATGTTGAACACGGAGGATCCGGAAGAAGTCAAAAAAGCAAAAAAGCTGAATGAGAAAATTGTGGACTATGCTTTACAGCGCGGCGGCACCTGCACCGGTGAACATGGAGTAGGCATCGGTAAAATGAAATATCAGCAAAAAGAGCACGGCTCGGCGCTGCAAGTCATGGAAAACATCAAAGCAGCATTAGATCCAAAGGGAATTTTTAATCCGCACAAACTGGTTCAGCCAAAAAGGAGAAGCGTATGAAAGGCCTGGAAATGATAAGTAACATAGCAGGGAAGTACTTTGCCATTTGGGTTGTTGGTGCAGCTGTAATAGCCTATTTTGTTCCAAATCCTTTTCTCTTTTTTAATAGTTATATCACTATTCTTTTAGGAATTGTGATGTTTGGAATGGGGCTTACTCTAAAGCCTGTTGATTTTAAGCTGGTTCTCAGCAAACCGCTGCCTGTGATTATTGGCGTGTTCGCTCAATTTTTGATGATGCCGCTGATCGCTTTTACTATTGCCTATGCCTTACATTTACCGAATGAATTAGCGGCGGGTCTGGTTTTATTAGGTGCTGTCCCTGGGGGTACAGCTTCTAATGTCATGGTTTATCTAGCGAAAGGAAATCTGGCACTCTCTGTTGCTATGACATCATTTTCTACTTTACTTGCTCCTGTGGCCACACCGCTTATTTTATTGGTGCTGGCAGGACAATGGTTACCGGTCGATCCGGTCTCGATGTTTGTGTCGATCGTTCAAGTCATCATTCTTCCGATAGCGCTTGGACTGATGATTAGAAAATTATTTCCAGCCGCCGTTAATAAAAGCAGTTCAGTTATCCCATTAATCTCCGTTGTTACGATCATTATTATCGTATCTGCTGTTGTATCAGCAAATGTGGAGAGTATTGCTACCTCCGGGCTTCTTATTTTCTCAGCTGTTATGCTTCATAATCTATTAGGACTGCTGCTTGGATATACTGCAGCATGGCTGATGAGGTTGGATGAAAGTAAACGACGAGCCATTTCTATCGAAGTCGGCATGCAGAATTCCGGACTGGGAGCAGCCCTGGCTGCAGCCCACTTTGGTCCATTAGCGGCATTACCTAATGTCATAGCAGCAGTATGGCACAATATATCCGGCCCCATCCTTGCCACGATTTGGTCCAAAAGACCAGGGAACACGAAAGGGGAGGTATCCCTTCATCCAACAAAACCTCGGGTTGAAGATGTTGGAAAATAAACATATGACAAATAGAGCATGAGACGTGAGGTTTAAAGGTCTCATGCTCTTTTTCGTGTGGCAGTACGGTCAATTACTTACCGCATTGTCTTTTCGCCCCCGGCAGCCGGTGTGTTTTCAGTTCGTCCCAAATCACCTGGCTTCCATTAATATGGCGGGACACGAGACCAATGGATTCTTCAGGTGCATACTGCGGTCCGCCGGGCCAGGTATGGCCTGCTCCTTCCATCTTATAGAAGATCACTTCTGTTCCGTATTTCCCGCCGCTGTAAACTTCCCGGCGGATTTTTGTTGGATCGTCTTCAGCGGTTTGAGGTAAATACGTCACTCTTGGCTTTGGAGCCGTGTTATTTGCCTCAACCCAGTAATCTACGGTAGCTTCTGCACCTAGAATGATATTCTCAGCACCTTCATATGGCACTATAGTGTCGTTATCTCCCATGAATAAGACAATAGGAACGGGTCCCTTTGGAGTTTTTTCTGCAATGGAAGAGGCTAACGGTCCCGTTACAGCTCCAATCCCTGCGATACGGTCTGATAGCTCTACAGCCAAGCGGTGCGAGAAGAGTGATCCGTTCGACATGCCGTTTGCATAGATTCGGCTTGAGTCAATATTGAAATTTTCTTCAAATCTATCAATAAGCTCGGAAGTAAAACCTACATCATTTACGCCGGCACGTTTCTGCGGGGTTTCTTCCCGGCCGTCGTTCCATTGAAAACGGTGGCCAGAATCTTCATCTATATAATCATCTACTATCTCTGTGCTGTCAGGGAATACTACAATAAATCCTTCTTTTTCTGCTATTTCTTCAAACCCGGTTAGTGATATTTGTTCATCCGAATTGCTGCCTCTGCCATGGAAAGATAGCATAAGCGGAACGGCTTTCTTTCCATTGTAAGAACTCGGTACATAATATTGATAGGTTCGCTCGTATCCATCAAACTCAAAGGAATCACGTTGAATTTCGCCCGCCTGCGCCTCCTGGACAGCAGACTCTTCTGCAAAAGTAATAGAGCCTAGCGACATAATCAGCATAACACTCATAAAAAGGGAGATTGGTAACTTTCTTGGCTCAGTCATAGCATCACTCCTCTCTATATTGTTAATATTTTAAATATTACCACAATAAAAGAGGGAGCGGAGGTAGTACGACAAAAGTTTACAAAATATACTCTGCCCTGTGAATGATCAGCTAGTTATTTGTGTAACAGCATGTAAAATTCTTTATGAAGTTCATTAGACTATTAATCAAACGTTTGATTAATTAAAAGAGTGTTAGAAGTGAAATAAGGATTAAACCATGCTGATTATATTGATGAAGAGGCAACACAAAAAGATTAGGAAGTTAGATGCTGGCCTATCAGCCATTGGCTCAGATTTTATAGCAAGGACAAATTAGGGCATACTTGTGGTTTGGACTGCGAATGTTGAATTATTTAATGTACTTTTGAATTTTCCGTAGAGCTGTAGACTGATTGACGCCAAGAATCTCTCCTACTTTGTATGAGCTTTTTTGCTGTTGATAAGCTTTATGAATCAATTGTTTTTCCATTTCTTCTTTTGCTTCTTGCAGGGTGCATAAATGCCGAACTTCAAGGACTGAGGTATCTTCCGATGAAGTATCCGTATGTTCAATGCTCTCATTGTGCCGTATATAATCGGGCAGGTCGTTTAATGATATTTCATTTTTTTCTGCCGTGACGACTAACCGTTCAATAATATTTTCCAGCTCTCTTACATTTCCAGGCCAGGAGTATTTCATCAGTGCATTTTCGATTTCAAGTGTCGTTTGCGTGTTGAGCCCATACTTTTTATTGAATGTATCCATAAAAAAGTCGATTAAATACGAAACATCTTCAATTCTGGTTCGCAGCGGGGGGATTTGAATCGGAATAACGTTAAGACGATAATACAAATCCTTCCGAAACGCACCTTCCTTCACAAGCCGGCCAAGATCCTGATTTGTCGCAGCGATAATGCGAACATCTACATGAATCGGTTTGGAACCGCCCACTCGAACGATTTTTCTTTCTTGTATCGCTTTTAATAGCTTCACTTGAAAATGGAGAGGAATTTCACCGATTTCATCTAAAAACAGTGCACCGCCGTCCGCTTGTTCAAATAGCCCCTTATTCCCCTCTTTTTTTGCTCCTGTGAACGTACCGCCTTCATAGCCAAATAATTCTGATTCGAACAAGGAATCAGGAATCGCCGTGCAGTTAATATGAACCAGGGTTTGTTCGGAACGATTGCTTTTTTTATGAATGGCATTGGCGATAAGCCCCTTTCCTACTCCTGATTCTCCCGTAATCAAAACGGTGGAATCTACCCGAGCTATTTTTTCAACGAAAAGCATTAATTTCCTCATGTTAGGTGAAAAAGCTACGATATCAAAATCCTGGTCATGAAAAGAACTGAGCTCTTCCAGCTCTAATTTATAAGTGTCTAGTAAAAATTCCGTTCTTTCCATTTTCTCTTTGAGATGTTTGATCTCCGTTAAGTCTCTCGAAGTGTAGACAATGAGTGAAATGTTTCCGTCATCATCGAAAACAGGGTTGCCAATGACATGAATCGTTTTATTGGCTCGTGTTCGTTGAATCATGGATACTTTTTCTTGACGCTGTATGATAGTGGGATAAAAAACAGGAGAATAAAAGCCCGCTTCTCCGAGTTCATCAGTATAGCGTCCAATAAGTTCTTCTTCCTTTATCCCATACAATTCTTCCCCGGCTGGGTTTACACGAAGAACTTTCCCGTTTCCGTCTGTCACAAAAATCTCATCAATGCTTGAATTAATAATGGTTTCAAGTTCTAATGTTAAAAGTTCGGACTGCTGGAGTTTTTCCATTAATTCCTGCATAGGCTGCAAGTTTTTAATTCTGCAAATAACTTCTTCCCCCGCAGCAGAAAAAGTTATAGTATCAAACATTAACCTAATATTTTTATGTTCAACATCATAATGGGTGGGAAATGCTTTTTTATTGTTGCATATTTCTTTCAATTGGTCGTCCTGTGGAAATAAATCGGTAAACAATTGTTTGGATAGATTATCTTTAGACGTGGGAAGGAGGTCGGCTGCATTTCTATTGTAAGCAGCTATGCTGCCTCTGTTATCTAAAATAATAATTCCCTCATGCTCGTTTTCTAAAAGGGGAACTTTTTCATTTGTATTCATATTCAGCACCTGCTTTCCATAGATTAATCATGCACCTATGCATGATTAGTGATGCATAGATAAATTATTTTATAAAAAACACTATATATTATTTAGAAAACTGTCAATATACTAATTTTTTAGAAATAAGGTCGATGCAATATACTTTTATTGACGTAGAAGCGGCGTCCCAAATATATGAATATACTCTAATAAATTTTGGCATAAGTATTGCAATATATTGTGGATGAACCAGAAAGGAAAAAATTAAGCAAACGGAGGAATACTGCATTGCTGTACATGGATGGAAATTGGATTGAAATGTTGTCAGAAGAAAAATGACAAGTTAATAACACGGCAACAGAGAAGATGTTGAAGGAAATTGCGGCAGAAGGTACGGCGGAAACGAGACCAGCTATTGAAGCTGCAAATAGAATGTTCCCTAAATGGAAAAATAAAACAGAAAAAAAGGAATGTGAGAATATTTAACTGAAAAGTTTGTATTAATTCATTCCTTTAGGAGGAGATACCATGCAAGAACAAAAAATAATAAATCAGAATATGATCGAGGAATTAATTGAATTGGATAAAAAATATTATTTTCACCCTACTTCTTCGCTAAAAAAACAGAAGCAAGAGGGACCTGACTTTATTTTTACAGAGGGGGAAGGTGTCTACCTAAAAGATGTTTACGGGAAAAAAGTATTTGATGGCTTATCTAGTCTCTGGAATGTAAACGTTGGGCATGGAAGAAAAGAATTAGCGGATGCAGCCCAACAACAGATGACCAAGCTCGCCTTCAGTTCTAGCTTCGCTTCTTTAAGTCACGAGCCAGCCATTCGGCTAGCAGCAAAAATCGCTTCATTAACCCCGGGAGATTTAAATTCAATTTTCTTTACATCCGGCGGTTCAGAGTCAAACGACACGGCATTTAAGCTGATTCGCCACTATTGGATCTTGAAAGGACAGCCAGAAAAGAAAATCATTATTTCGCGTAAGCGGTCTTACCATGGTGTTGCAATGGGAGCAACAAGTGCAACAGGACTGGATGCCTTTCATCATTTCACGAATTCCAATGATCCGGATTTTAGGCATGTGAAAAATGATTCAGTGGAGAATTTACAAGCGCTGATTGATAAAGAAGGAGCAGACAATATTGCTGCCTATATATCGGAACCAGTTCAGGGGACAGGTGGAGTACTGCCGACGCATGAAGACTATTTTAAACAAGTAAAAGAAATCTGTGAAAAAAACAATATATTATTTGTAGCAGACGAGGTTATTACAGGATTTGGAAGAACCGGGACGTATTTTGGCATTCAACAATATGGTGTAGAGCCAGACATGATTACGTTTGCCAAAGGGGTAACCAGTGGATATATGCCTCTCGGCGGTGTTGCAATCAAAGAGAGAATCAAAGAGGTATTTGATAGTAAATCAGAAGGAATTTTATTCCACGGATATACGTACAGCGGGCACCCGGCAGCTTGTGCCGTGGCATTAAAAAATATTGATATTATTGAAAGAGAAGGATTAGCAAGAAATGCAAAAGAGATGGGCAGCGTATTGCTAAAAGCATTCCAGGACGTACAAAAGAAACACGATACCGTCGGCGAGGTGCGGACGATCGGATTGCTCGGTGCTGTTGAATTGATTAAAAAAGGAGAAGAGCCCATGGCGCCAAAAGTGGTGAAAGAAACATTGAAAAGAGGACTAATTTGCAGAGGTACCATTTATGAAGGTTCAGATACACTTGTATTTGCTCCGCCTCTGATTGTGACCGAAGAACAAATTCACGAAATGGTTTCTATCCTCGATGAAGCGATTTTTGCTGTGGAAGAAAACGTGTATTCATCGATGTAAGCCAGGAGCTTCTTACCGCTTCATCATGTACAGATGCATTCTATGTATACAAAAAAAGTATGAACTTAACAAAAATAGTGGAAGTGTGAAAATGCAAGGTAAATCTATTTAACTAGAATTAACTTTTCCTTTAATACCTTTCTTATGCAGTTTAACTATTTATCTATTTGCAGTGCTTATTTTTCAGTGTAAAAAAAACTTTAAAAAATGAGGTGTAGATACTTGAAACAATACCGGCTTGCAATTGACGTAGGTGGAACATTTACAGATGTATTCGTTTTTGATGAAAATACGGGGGAAATCTCAGTTACAAAAACACCTTCTACACCCTCAAACCCAGAACGTGGAATATTAGATGGAATTGCTAAAGCGGAGATTGATGGTGAAGAGATAAAGATTTTTTCGCACGGAACGACGGTAGGTACAAATGCGTTAATAGAAAGAAAACTGCCAAAGACAGCTCTTGTTACTACAAAAGGGTTTAGGGATGTTACAGAGATTCGTCGCGGAACAAAACTGGAGCTATGGGACGCTTATGACGATGTAGCTAGACCATATATACAACGAAGAGACCGTTTTGAAGTAACAGAACGCGTAGATTATTCAGGAGTCGTTACTACCGAACTAAATCAAAATGAAGTGAGGGAATTAGCTGCAAAATTAAAGAAGCGTGGCACAGAGTCTATAGCGGTTTGTTTAATGAATGCATATGTGAATGGGGAAAACGAAGTGAAAGTGAAAGAAATACTGCAAGAAGAATTGCCGGATGTATATGTTTGTATTTCCAGTGAAGTATTACCTGAAATTTTTGAACATGAGCGCATGAGTACAACCATTGTGAATGCAGTGCTGGGACCTCCTATTACGAAGTATATAAATGTACTTGAAAATGAAATGAAAGAGAAAGGGTATAAAGATGATATTTTAGTTCTTCATTCCGGGGGAGGAGTAATGACTTCAGAAACCGTTCCCCGTTATGCTGCTAGGATGGCAAGTTCAGGTATTGCAGCAGGAGCCATTGCTAGTAAGCATATTGCTAAACTTTGTGGTTTTAATAATGCAATTGGTTTAGATATGGGAGGAACAAGTACCGATATTTCTTTAATGCATGAAGGTGATTTAAAAATAACAAAAGATTGGTATATAGAGTATGGTTATCCAATTGGATTTCCAAGTATTGAGATACTTACTATTGGTGCAGGGGGTGGGAGCCTTGCTTGGGCAGATGAAGGTGGCTCTTTACGTAATGGTCCTCAGAGTGCTGGTGCTGTTCCTGGACCGGCCTGTTATGAACAGGGGGGAACGGAGCCGACAAATTCAGACGCAAACTTAGTACTAGGCCGGCTTGGGACAAAGCTTCTTGATGGGAAAATAGAATTGAATAAAGAAAAAGCATATCAAGCAGTGAATAAAATTGGTGAGCGCTTTAACTATTCAACAGAGGAAGCTGCCAATGCAATGATACAAGTTGCAAATGCGAATATGTGTGATGCTTTACGTTTAATATCAGTTAGACGTGGATATGACCCCCGTGACTTTGCGCTAGTTACTATGGGAGGTGCTGGACCTTTACAAGGAGCTTATTTGGCAAAAGAAATGCAAATTCCAACAGTCATTGTTCCCCCTCATCCAGGCGTTGCAGCTGCAATGGGATGCTTATTAGTTGATGTTCGTCATGATATTTCAAAAACGTATGTTAAAAACGTTCGTGACGTTTCGATTGAAGAATTGGAACAGGAATACCTGCAAATGGAAAAAGAGGCAGAAGATCTATTACAAGAAGAGGGCGTTTCGAAAGAAGAGTCAACTTTAATGAGGTATGTTGATATGAGATATATGGGACAATGGCGTTCGTTAGCCGTGTCGGTTGGTCGAAACATTCCAACTTTAGAAGATACTTTAAATAGCTTTCACCAAGAACATGAACGTGAATTTGCATTTTCCGATAAAAGCCAATCCGTTGAAATTTATGGTTTACGCGTGACAGCTATTGGTACTGTACCAAAACCAAAATTTCCAAAGTATGAGCCTTCCGGTACGATTGAAGACGCAATAAAGGAAAGCAGGGAAGTGTATTTTGAAGAAGGGTTTATTCATACTACAGTGTATGAACGAGAAAAAATTCCTGTGCTTTCTGAAATACAAGGTCCTGCTATAGTCGATCAACTTGATTCAACGACAGTAATACCACCAGCCTTTACAGCTAAGGTTGATGAATATAAAAATCTCATTATTACTGCTGCAAATTAAAAAAGAGGTGAATTATTTTGGGAAATATGCAAATTAATCATTTAGACTTTGAGAAAAACAATTTAGATCCGGTTACATTCGAAGTTTTAAAGAATGGTTTTATTAATCTTGTCGATCAAATGGCCGAACAAATACTACGAACATGTTATTCATTTGTTATTTATAATCGTGATTTTAGCTGTGCATTATCTGATGCGGATGGGAATACAATTATGCAAGGAACACAGGATATTTCTGTTCACGTAGGTACATTACATTTAACAGCTAAAGCAGTTTTAGAAGACTTTGGAGAAGACATACATCCAGGGGATGTGTTTTTAGTAAACGATCCTTACCGCGGTGGTACTCATTTTAATGATACTCGTGTTATTTTACCCGTTTTTTATGAAGGCCGTCTCATTGCATTGATGCAAACGAATGGTCATTGGGCTGATATGGGTGGGTCTACTCCAGGTTCATTTGATGTTAATGCTAAAGACCATTTTGGAGAGGGGGTAAGAATTCCACCTGTTCGAATTTATCGTAAAGGCCAATATTTGGAGGATGTTGTAACTTTATTATCTTCTAATATGCGTGTTCCTGATGAAAGAGTCGGTGACTTGAGAGCGCAAGTGGAAGCAGCCAAAGTAGGGGAACGTCAACTGCTAACTCTTGTAGAAAAATACGGAATAGATACGATATTGGTTGCTTTTGAAGAAGTTCAAGGTTATGTAGAGCGTTTAGCCAAGTCAAAAGTGTCTTCATTACCAAAAGGAACGTGGGAATCAGTAGATTATATTGATATGGATCCAGACATTGGAGATGGTTTAATTCCTATAAAAGTTAAAATGACGATTACTGACAATCAAGTATTGTATGATCTCGATGGTTCTCATCCTTATATAGGTTGTTTCTTGAATTCAGGTTTTGGTGCTTCTTTATCTGCAGCTTATGCAGGAACAAAGACATTTTTCCCTGAAATTCCATTAAACTCAGGGTTTTATAGGGTTGTAAAGGTAAAATTACCAGAAAATTCTGTCGTGAATGCTCCTTACCCAATAGCAGTAACTGGATTTTGTTCTGGAGCTTACGAGAAGATTATGAATATTTGTTATGAACTATGGTCAAACATCTTGCCAGATAAAGCGATTGCCTGCTCATTCAATCTCGAGTATTTATTAATTGGCGGTACGGATAAAAGACATGGACAAAAAAGTTACTTTATGTGGTATGACTGGATGGCAGGTGGTCATGGGGGGCGCAGTGATAGAGATGGTGTGAATGCACTTTCTCCCGTATTTGGAGTTGGACTTAGTGTACAGCCTTGCGAAGGACAAGAAAGATTGTCACCTGTTATAACGACAAAACATGAAATTATTACAGACTCAGGTGGTCCTGGTAAATACCGTGGTGGATGTGGAGTGGAAAAAGGAGGCACACTTACAGATTTAGATAATACTGTGATGTCTTATTGTTGTGACCGATCTCGTTCCGTAACGTGGGGGATTTTCGGAGGGTTGCCTTCTTATCCTCATGGAGCGTGGTTAAACCCAGGCGAAAAGAATGAACAATTCTTAGGTGCGATTTTTTCAAATGTCAAGGTAAAAAGCGGTGATTCCTTTGTTCGCCCTTCAGCGGGGGGCGGTGGTTTAGGCGACCCACTTGAAAGAGAACCTGAAGCCGTTTTAGAGGATGTTATTGATGAATACGTTTCATTGGAAAGAGCTAAAAAAGACTATGGTGTAATTATTAAAGTGATTGATAAAAATTTAGGTCATCTAGTAGTGGATGATGAGGAGACCGTTAAAGAAAGAAAATTTATCAGAAGTAATAGGAAACAATGGTTAGAGGAGGATCCCCTTTATGTTGAACAATTATATCAAAGCCAAGAAATAGATAAGTTGGATGTCATTCGCCGTTACGGAGTCATCATAGATTATAGTACAGATAAAGTTCTGCTTAAATCCACACAGCAATTTCGAGAATCTATAAAAAAACGTTCTATGGCGTACTGGAAATGATAATAAAAATGTTTAGAAGAATTTAAAAATATTGATATTTAATTGTGAATAATCGTTTTATAAAATTGGAGCTGATAGAGTGGCGTCACAAGACAAGAAATTGAAAAAAGTATTAGGCAAATTAGATGCCCTTGTGTTAGCCTTTGGAGCTATGATCGGATGGGGATGGGTCGTTTTATCGGGTGATTGGGTCATGGAGGCCGGCGTGGCAGGCGCTATAACGGCTTTTCTAATTGGCGGAACGTTGGTTGTTTTTGTAGGTCTTACTTATGCAGAGCTAGCTTCAGCTATGCCGAAAGTGGGCGGGGAACATGCTTATACGCTCAGAGGGGTGGGGCCCAGGGGTTCATTCATTGCTTCTTGGGCTATCGCACTTGGATACATTTCCGTTGTATCATTTGAAGCAGTTGCTTTGCCAAATGTTTTGGAATACATTTTTCCTCACTATAAAGTGGGATACATGTATACCATCACCGAGTATGATGTCTATTTCACATGGGTAATGACAGGGGTGGCAGCCTCTCTCTTTGTCACTTTTATCAATTATATCGGAATTAAAATGGCAGCTGCGGTCCAAATGATTTTAACAAGTATAATTCTTTTGGTAGGTTTCATGCTTATTGTTGGATCAGGGGTAAATGGAAGCCTTGCCAACGCAGAACCTTTGTTTCAAGGAGGAGGGGCAGGCATACTGGCTGTTGTCATTGCGACACCGTTTATGTTTGTAGGATTTGATGTGATTCCGCAAGCAGCTGAAGAAATGAATATAAAACAAAGATCTATTGGGAAGCTGTTAATTGGTTCTGTCATTTCGGCTGTTGCCTTCTATATTGCTATTATTTACGCAGTTGGGTTTGGTATTGATGATGCAAATACAACGAACGTTGAACTCACAACAGCCGAAGCGATGGCAGCAGTTTTTGGCTCAGACACATTTGGAAATATTTTAGTTATTGGTGGTATTGCCGGGATAATGACAAGTTGGAATGCCTTCATCATTGGCGGAAGTCGTGTTATTTACGCGATGGCAGAAACAAAGATGTTACCGGGATGGTTTGGGAAACTCCATCCTAAATACAAAACGCCATCAAATGCGATTTTGTTTATTGGACTTCTTGCCACGATAAGTCCTTTTTTCGGAGCTCCAATGCTCGGTTGGTTGGTTGAAGCTGGTGGTCTAACCATTGTTATTGCTTATTTTATGGTAGCCATTTCTTGTCTGAAATTGCGAAAAAAAGAACCAGCCATGAGTCGGCCGTTTAAAGCAGGGAGAAGCACCATTATTTGTTGGCTTGCTTTTTTCTTAAGTCTTTTCTTTATGATCCAATATATTCCCAGCATGCCTGCAGGTCTCGGTTGGCATGAATGGATTATTCTATTGGGATGGTGGTTGATCGGCATCTACTTTTTGGTTAGTCGTTACGGAGTGTATAAAAACGTTACCTATTTAGGAAACGTTAAAATAGAAGAAGAAATGGACGAGGAAAAACAAGCAAATAGTTAATCCCAGCTTTTTCACAGAAGTTTTCATTTCAGTCAAATTGGAACTGTTGAAGGAGAGTCTCGCTTGTTGTTTTTAGATATTGGGAAAAGCTTAACGGTTCGCTAGTAAAGAAATTACTTACAAAGCACCTGCAAGTAAAAGTGTTAGCCAGGAAATAAAAAGAAAAACCTTTTTTTACTATAACAATGAGCTTTGCTGGTTTTGTTTTGATGTAAATAAACGCCAGCTATACTTATCCTTTTTATGGATGGATGTATAGCTGGCTTTTTATAGAAAAAATAATAACAAAATATTGAAGAGACTTGGCCGCTCAGCAGCAGGCTTCGGCACTTCATATAGTCTTATTAATTTACGGATGTTTGGTAAAAGTATCCTTTGTCCATACTCTTTCATCCGCCGGTACATTTATTTAATAATCGGAAGGGAAAGGTTTTAAAGGTATACTATTTTTCTTTGTTGATGATATAGAAAGGATATTCTATCCCCAACTAAAACGGGCTTGGTACCGATTGTACTAATACTGATTTGCTTTCGGCGGTTTCCGGTCGTTATTATTTTTTTATATGTAAACCATTAAGAAGTAAAATAATGGCAGGCTGTGGTATCGTAAAATCAAAGACATTGTTTACGAATGGCTACTTTTTCAGAAAGGAGCACTCAAACCATGCAGCCACAACAATACGAAGTGAAGGAGACCTATGAAGAGTCAGCCGAATGGACGAAAAACAATAAAGCTCATCGTTTTTTATAATTTTATTTCGTATAACGATATATATTAGGTATTTGAACAAACTAATAAGTTGGACTGTTCCCTACCCATATCCAACTTGCATTAAGAGCTATGGATGTAATTAAATTTGGCGGTGTATTAATTAACGATATCTCTACAGTAAGGTCAGATAATATGCCATATGAGTGGTTTAAAAATAGTGGTTTAGGCAAAGAGAGGCCTCAATAGTATTGAAGAAATGACAGATGAGAAAACCATCGAATAACCGTCAACTCCGACGTAAATTCTGTTTCCTAATGTACTGGTGCGAAGAACTATATTTTTACTAATTATGGAAATGTGTTTGAACACCCTATTTTACAATTGTTGGCTAGTTGGTATGATCGCTGTAAAAGGGAGTGGGTAAAGTGAAACGTCTGAAAACATGGCAGCTGGTGTTGCTTCCAATTGTGTTACTTTTCATGGTTTTGGATTTAACAGGCGTGATTGATGTTCCAGTGAATCTATTGGTTGCCCTGGCTATTTTGCTTATGGTCGTTCCTTCTGTGTTGGAGCGTTACCGTTCAAAAGAAAATGGGAGGAGCCCCTAAAGAAAAGGAGTGTTCATATTGCGGCCTGTCAAAGTTCTCGCTCCCTTAGTGCTTACCGTCCTTTTCTTTGTTTCGACTCCTATGAATGCAAGCGCCTATCCCGATTATGACGATGATCCATTTGATACCAAAGAGTCGTTTGATATTACGGTGTATTTAACGCCTAGTGAAGTGAATGAAGTCATAGACAATTATCAAGAAGTCCGGACTATTTCTGGCTGGACCAGTATCATTTCTGGTTTACTTGGGTATAAGCCGCTTGGTTTGGCTACCGCCCTTGGTGCTCTTTATTACGAACTGCCTCATTATTTTAAAGAGGCGAGCCGCAATGGAGAGGGGTTAGAATTTTCCTATACTTATACAACCAGGCATGCTACAAACGTGGGGGAAATATCAAACCATACTATTTCTTACAAATAAGCGCTGGACTTTTCCTCAATGCTTATTACTGCTAAATCTACTTTTTGTAAATAATGTTTCCTCTTTATGAAACTATGAACTTGTAAATGTCAACTAGCCCCTGATGTTGTCTTATCATGGAATGGGTACGATATTCCGTTGGGACCATGCCTTTTTGATTTTGAAGACATAAACCGTACTGGATTTTTGTTGCAAATATTTAAAAAATATCTGTTTTTGAAAATATTAAACATAGAATCTGCCGGCCTGAATTTCCTTTTAGTAATCAACTAGACCATTTCATAAAAGTCCTAATCAGAGAAGATTGAAGTATTATACTAATAGAGCCTACTCTCGTTATGGAAGGCTATTTTTTATAGCAAATGAAAATTTTACATTGCCTTTGTAATGTATTTACATAGATTTGCTATGATTTCCTGGTATTACATAATGGAAGGGGAATGGGAATGAAACAAGTATGGAAGTCTTTTTTTCTGTGGGCATTTGCTGTCTTTACGGTGGGAAGTTTATTTTTTCATCCAACAGAGACCTTTGCATCCAAAGGTAGTTACTCCTCTAAGACGGATTTAACGGTGATGAGTTTTAATTTGAGGTTTTTGAATACTTCTGATCCTTCTCCGCACACTTGGGAGGAAAGACGTTCGACTGTGCGTCAGGTTATTCGAAAAGAGCAGCCTGATATCTTTGGGACCCAGGAGGCTGTTTATCAGCAAGTGAAGGATGTCGATGAGGATTTACCAAACTATGATTGGATTGGTTTAGGTCGAGAGGGCGGAGATAAAGGAGAATTTATGGCTGTCTATTACGATCAAACCCGTTTTACTCCCATGGAGTACGATCATTACTGGTTGTCAGATACGCCGGACGTTGTCGGCTCCACCTCCTGGGGAAATTCCGTTCCACGGATGGTAACATGGGTGAAGTTTCTTGATACGAAAACAGACGAGCAGTTTTATTTTGTAAATACCCATTTTGACCATATGTCTGAAGAAGCAAGACAGAAAAGTGCAAAGCTTATTTCGGAGAAGATAGAAGAATTTGACCAGGAGCTTCCTGTATTGTTAACAGGAGATTTTAACGCAGGGCCTGATAGTGAGCCTTATGACATTCTGACAAAAGAAGGTCCTTTTGTGGATACGTGGACAGAAGCAGATACAGTTGTAAATGAAAACCTCGGTACGTTTAATGGTTTCAATGACCCAACCGGCGGAGGACCGGACAATCGAATCGACTGGATTCTATCCAATGAAAAGGTTACAACGAATACTACTGAAATCGTAAACTATCAAAAAAATAGTCAATACCCTAGTGATCATTTCCCTGTAGTAGCAGATGTGACTCTCTCCTATTAAAAGCTAAAAAAGTGGTTCCCGCTTAACGCGTAAGGAACCACTTTTTTTCATTATTTATGTTGTCAGCTCCGTAACTTTTTTGCCAACCTTCGTTTCTTTCTGCTGAGAAGAAGTTTCGGGAGCTTTCGTTGTTTTAAAGAATTTACTTTTATGGAACCCAAAGGTCAGGAGCACGGTGGCGATAAACGCAATGCCGCAGCCTGTGAAATAGTACACCCAGTGCTCTGGATAAACGGATAAGAAAGAGAGAACGCCTCCCACGCCGACAGAAGTTGCTTTTACTCCTTGCAATGCAATGAAGGCGCTTCCTAAAGCGCTTCCAATCATGACTGCAATAAACGGATAACGGAACCTTAGATTAATACCGTAAATTGCTGGTTCGGTTACGCCGAGCCATGCGGAGACAGTGGCGGTAAGGGAAACACTTCGTAGTTTTTTATTATGTTTTAGAATAAAGAACATCGTTAACGTTGCTGCTCCTTGAGCGAGGGTCACGGTTTCGCTGATCGGCCATAACGTAACGTATCCTAAGGTTCCCGCCATTTGCAGGTTGACGCCTAAAAAGATATGGTGCATGCCAGTGATAACGAGCGGCGCAGATATAAATCCATATATGGCTCCGGCAAACACAGGGGATACTTCAAACAAATACAAAATCCCGTTCGTAATTCCGTTGGAGCCAGCCATTGTAACCGGACCAATAATTCCAAATGTAATACTGCCGGCAAAAATTAATGCAAGCGGTGCCACAAAAAGCATTTGTAAATTATCTGGAATGAAACGCTTGATATGTTTTTCTCCCCAGGCCAATATGAAGGCCGCAAAAATAACAGGAAGCACTTGTCCTTGATAACCGATTTTAGCAATGTCAAAGCCAAAAAAGCTCCAATATCCCACATCCCCTGGGTTCTCTGCGTATTCATACGCGGACATTAAATCTGGATGCACGAGAAGCAGACCAAGGACGATACCTAACAGTGGATTTCCGCCAAACTTTTTTACCGCTGACCAGGCAATCAACACAGGAAGGAACGTGAACGCTGTATTTGCGATAGTATTAATAAATTCTGCAAACCCTGTCCAGCCGGTATGTACATCGAGAAATGACTGCTCATCATAAAAGATGCCTGGATTCGAAAGTAAATTATAAAGTCCTAACAGAAGTCCGGCTGCTATGATTGCAGGAAGGATAGGAATGAAGATATCCGCTAATACCCGGACTCCTTTTTGAAGAATATTTCCTTTTTCTGTCGTGATTTTTTTCATTTCGTCTTTGCTGACTTCTTCTGCGTTCGTTTGCTTTATGAACTCATTGTACACTTTTTCTACCAGCCCAGGACCGATAATAATTTGAAATTGGCCGCTGGCAGAAAAGGTTCCTTTCACGAGTTCATTTTCTTCCAATTCTTGTTGGTTAACCAAGCTTTCGTCTACTAACACCAGACGTAATCTCGTCACACAGTGGCTGGCATTCGAAACGTTATTCACTCCGCCAATATTCTCTATGAGCTTGGCAACGTTTTCATTAAAACTCATAAGCTTCTCCTCCATAATAAATAAGCGTTTTCAAAAAAAGAAGTTATAACTTGTTTAAACAAGTTCATTATAGTACAGTGAAAATGGTTGTCAAGAAAAATCGAAATTGGAGGGTTTTATTTGGATATTAAAAATACGCCGTTAAGCCGCTACGGTTCCTATATGGCGCTTAAATACCAACAAAATAAAGAGTCCTATAAAAACGGCTTGTACGTAAACTCTTCGAGAGGAAAAGCAAGAAAGCATATGAACGCTATGAAAATTATACCGATGGTAAAGGGAGAACCCGTCGCATATAAGTATCAAGCAGATGAATTTCAAATTTCTCTTTATTTCTCTGGTGGAGAATTACATATATGCTTTGAAAACGAAAATCAAATTCTAGTGAAGGGAGTCGGAAAAGAGACAGGGCTTTGCTTGGACACCCAGCCTGTATACAACTTTGAATATAACTATTTATTAGGAGGTCAAGGGCAGGAATATTGTATAGTGAACAGCTATAAAAACCTGACCAAATACTTAATTTTCTCCCCGCAAGGTTCTGTTTCCCTGCAGCAAAATGTGTTTATCGACACAACCGGCAGCACCAATGAAGCAGATAACTTATCTACCATTCATATCACACCAGAAAAAGACGCGGATGAATTTTTATGTGTGATTGAAGACATTCCAACACACGGCGCGGTTCCAGAAGACAGAGAATACGATTTTAATAGAGCACTCGAAAAAACAAAAAACCAATTTCAAGAGTTTTTATCCAAACATCCTGTCGTTCCAGAAAATTATCAACAAACGCTTGCCGATGCTGCATATCTTAATTGGTCATGCATCGTCCGGCCGGAAGGACTTTTACATAGAGAAGCCATGTATATGTCCAATAATAATTTCCCCGGTGTATGGAGCTGGGACAACGCCTTTAACGCGTTAGCACTTGCTGGTGTGGATACTAAATTAGCCTGGGATCAAATAGCAGTGTTATTCGATCATCAGGATGAGCAAGGACAAATCCCTGGTTCGGTCAGTGATTCATCGATTCGATGGAATTTTGCGAAGCCCCCGGTGCACGGGTTGTTTATATTAAAGATGATGGAAAAAATGACATTGAGTCCTTCTCAATTGGAGACCATTTACACACAAATTGAAAAACAAGTACAGTTTTATTTTCACTACAAGGATTCAAATCGGGACGAAATATGCGAATATCACCATGGAAACGACTCTGGCCAGGACAACAGCACCGTATTTAAACATACCGATATTATCGATTCTCCAGATTTGACAGCTTTTCTTATTAAATCAATAGATATGCTTGCTGTTATTGCCGGAAAGCTAGATAAACAAGAAGAAAAAAGCTATTGGGAAGAAGAAGCGAAGCGGTTAACGCAAGTGTTTTGCGACTACTTTCTGGTCAATGATTTTCCAGTCGCGAGGTATACGCGAAATGGGGAGGCTATCGAAAGTAAAAGCATTCTGCCGCTCATGTCAATTATTCTTGCCGATAAACTGCCCGAAAAAGCAAGAAACAATATCATTGACGTCATTGGCAGTGACAGATATTTAACGGAATGGGGGATTGCTTCAGAGGCTCTGGATAGTCCTGATTATGAGGAAGACGCATATTGGCGAGGTCCAATTTGGGCGCCGACGACTCTTTTGTTTATCGAAGCTTTAGAGGAATGTGGAGAAAAAGAGCTGGCAGCAGAAGTGACAAAAAAATTCTTAGAGCTTGTCAAACATAACGGCTTTGCGGAAAATTTCCATGCAGAGACCGGGGAAGGTTTAAGGGATAAAGCACATACCTGGACATCAAGTGTTTTTATCCATTTAGCCTCGAAGTAAAAAAAGTGTACGAGAGTCACCGCCAGTGGTGGTTCTCGTACACTTTTGCTATTATTTTCGTCGCTGAGCTTGATCATAAAAAACAAAGTAGTCGGGTTTATGCCTCGATTGGGTGTATTCAAACATCACACCATCCGCATTGTACGTATAACTTGTCACCACAGCCACACAATTATAGCCGTTTAATTGTAAATACCGTTCATCCAAGTCATCCATTTTCTCGACAGTCATTTTTCTCTTTGTGGTCACGATGCTTTCGTTTAACTCTTTTTCCATGTATTCATAGACCGAATCTTCCGTGATCTCGACCGTTAAGTCCTGGACGACATCTTTTCTAAAATAATTATGGTCAATAATGAGAGGTTTATCATCTAAATATCTAACCCGCTGTAAATAATAGATGTCGGTCCCCACTGGAAACGAGGTAATCTTATGTAAAGACTCGTCGACCGTCCATTCCTGAAACCGGAAAACTTCGGTGCGCTGCTTATTATTATGTCTCATCGAAAACTCTTTAAAGGTTTCCACATCTCCAAACATGTACTCTTTTTGCTTCAACTCCTGGTAAATAACACGCACACCCTGACCATGCTTCGTCTGAACGTATCCTTTTGATGCCAGCTCTGCAATTGCTCTTCGGACAGTGTTTCGCGAACAGCCGTACTCTTTAAGCAGGGTATTTTCCGAAGGGAGCAATTCTTGATAAGGGAACACGTTTTGTTCAATTTTCTTTTTCAAATCCTCATATATTTTGATATACTTCGTTTTTGTCATAAAAGCCTCCATGGAAAGTTGCTCACAATGTCTACTGTATAATATCTACAAAGACCTTGCCATATTTGCTAAAGAAAAACTTTCTTTCCTATTAATGTACTTTAAAGCGTTTACAAAAAACAGGAAAAATAGTATCTTTCCTGCATGCGTATTCATGAGAAGCGAAGTGATTGCTGTGAAATACTTTCTAGATTCAAGTAAGGTATCTTTAAGGGCTGCCGAAATTAAGGTATTTTTTTGCTGTAAAGGGGCAAAGTTACTTTTGGACTTTTTCATACTTGGGTCAAACTGAACTACAAAGACCTAGAAATAAAGATAAATGAATAAAGACATATTTTGAATCAGGAGAGGTGAATTAACTTACGTTTGGCAAAACACATCTCTCCTATTCAGTTTTACTTATATTTCTACAAAGATAGATGAGTTTGGATATCTACAAAACACTAATCGATATGTAATAAATAGGCTGTTGAGAAAGTATATCTCAACAGCCTAGAAGCCTAGAAATCTTCTAATTAAATATTATAGTCATAATGACTGCTGTGGCCATGGACAATAGAACAGCCCCTATTATGAGCCATTGAGGAAGAGGTTTACCATTTCTAGTGACAATATATTCAACGAGAGAAATTATTAAAAATAAAACAAACGCCGGAAGTCCTAATCCATCAACAGTAATTGTTCCTCCAGTAAACAGCATCAAAGCAACAAATAGCATAGCATAAACAAATGCCATTTTTGCTCCTGTACTTATTGGATGAAGAACACCGGACTTCTCTGATGTTTCCCGCGAGCTTAGCATATAAAAAACTCCTTATTCATTGATTTTAGAAAAAGCAGTTTTCTTGCACGCCTTGAATACCAACGATTTCTGCAGCAGCGCCACCACCTATTTTTATGAAATCATCTGCATTTCCTGCTTTAACAAGTAATTTAGCAGTCTCTTTAATTCCTCCTAGTGCTTTAACTGCTCTCCAAGCGGCAGCTTCTGGAAAAATAACTAACCCAAGATGACCTGCACATTTAGTGACTTGCCATGTAGTATCCCAAAATCCAGCAGTAGAAACACTATCTTCATTTGTTTTAGTTGTTATCCCAAAGCTGCCATTTTCTTGAAAATCGATTGAAATTGTGTCTTCTGGGAGTTTATCTACTCCATTTTCATCTAATCCTTTATTAATATTATCAAGTTCTTCCTCACTATCACTACAGAGGTTTCCTCTTCTTTTGTAGATGCTTCAATTAACTGATCTACTTTACCTTGATCCAGCTCATTAGCCAGTACAGACATTTTAACCCAATCATTAGCTATTTGGTTAGCTTTTTCTTCTTGTTCAGGTGTTAATTCTAACTCTTCAGTATCTTCAATTTCAGAACTAGCTGCTGCCTGCATGTTACTTGACTAAGGGGTTAAGACTACAGATACGACTAAGAAGATAGAACTAATTATTACAAATAATTCTTTAGGCTTTCGTAAATTCGAGAATAGCATTATAATCCTCCTATGTTTATAAATTGCCCATGAATATATGTATACGAGGAAAATCCATCTAACCCGTTGCGGCATTACTTCACAAAATAAAATGACAAACATTATAACGTTTGTCGTTTACTTGAGAATACCAGCAGCAGTGTCTTTCATTGGTTAGGAAACCAGAAGTAAAGTTTTTTAACGGATTTATAATGTATAAGTTTCTTAAATTTAATATATCTTTTAACAGAATTTAGGGAAATAAGGCGATTATCATGAAATTAATAACAAAACTTCATTTTTGGATTTTATTTTGTATAGGTATACCATTTGCACTGGGAATAGTGTAGGGATCGAGCTTTCTGGAGGTATTAATTGTAAGCATATAGTTTAGGCTCTTCGGATTATGTAGTGAAAAATAGATTTCAACATTCTATCGAAATAACAAATGTTACACAGTAGACACATAATGCGCAAGAAAATCTGGCACAGAATAACCGTGCCAGATTTGAATTCAAAATCGATACTGAGGATAGTAAGGGTACTGCTGGTATGGGTGCAATTCCTGTTGTGCGTACTGCTGATTATACTGATTACAGTCCTTATACGGTCCAATATACGTGTTTGGCTTTATTGGCTCAGTTACGTTTATCCATTGCTCTTCATCAAGGCAATAAGTATGAGCCATGATATTTGCAGGGGTAAATTTTAAAATGTCCTATGGGAGATACAGTGAAGGTAGATGGCAGCTGGACCGCGATTTAATTTTAAATACACAAACCAATACATAGGGGATAAAACGGGTGAAGCTGAGCAATCGTGCGATGGATTGGTCAGCTTTCATCCTTTACATTTACCAGGGACCCTAGCCAAATTGCCACACGGTATGGCTGAGGTTTCTATAGCGGTAGCTGTTGTGTAATAAGCTTGCTGTTTTGTTGTTATCAGCTGCTCCCATGGCGTAGAAGAGCGGAATGAAATGCTCTTTTCCAAACGGAGGAACAGCTTTATTAGCGTAGGGCGCCTCGTTTTGATAATCAAACAGGGCATTGGTGTCCCAGTCCTCTATTTTTTGGTTGAGCCATTCTTCAAAATCCAGCACCCATTCTTCGACGTGGTTGTCATCGGTGTCCATTCGAATGATGGATAAGTTATGGACAAGCCCGCCGCTTCCAATAATCATTACATCTTTTTCTCGTAACAAAGCCAGAGATTTTCCGATGCTGTATTGCTCTTCCGGGGAGAGGGCAGGGTTGACCGACATGGAAATCACCGGTATATCAGCATTTGGATAGAGCAGCTTCAACACGACCCAGGCCCCGTGATCTAATCCACGGGTGGTGTCTACATTAAAGGATATATTATGAGAGGTAAAAATATTTTCAATTTCCTTCGCAAGCTCTGGATCACCGTTCGCCGGGTACTGCATGCGGAACAGTTCTTCAGGAAAACCGCCGAAATCATGAATTGTTTTGTATTTTTCTACTTCACTTACCATCTGAGTAGGGGACTCCCAGTGGGCTGAAAATAAGACAATCGCTTTTGGCCGAGGCAGCTCCTCACCTAATTGATGTAAAAATTGAGTATAGCTGTTATCTTCGAGAGCTAGTAAAGGTGCTCCGTGAGCGATGAAAAAAGACGGCATCATAGATAAAAATCCTCCTTATATAGATTGGCGAAGCAGTGTTGTATGTGTTAAAGTTTTCTTATATGAAACTTTATTACCTAAAAGATAACAAAAGGGAATGGAAGCGTCAATTTATTTGTTTTCTCATATAGAAAAAAATTCATTATAAGAAAATGAAAAGGAGTGAACTGCCGTGGATATAGGCTCCGCCGTTCGATCGATCCGTAAAAAGAAAAAAATAACCATAGCTGAAATGAGTGAAGGAACCGGGCTTTCCAAAGGTTTTATTAGCAATATGGAAAACAATAATACATCTCCTTCCATAAACACCTTGCAGACGGTCGCTCATTTTCTTAAGGTTCCGCTTCCTTATCTTTTATTAGAAAAAAACCAGAAAATACGGGTGCTTCGAGAACACGAGCGTCAAGTAACAACTCATAACGATCAAGAGGTGAAAGTGGAGCATTTAACACACAAAGGTGGACTGCGGATGCAGCGCGTAGACATGCCGCCTGGATCATCCACCGGCGAGGAGCCTCATGCGCATGAAGGCGAAGAGTGCCATATCGTTCTGCAAGGAAAAATTCTCGCCGAACAAGGAGAAGATTCGGTAGTGTTAGAGGAAGGTGACTCTTTCAGCTGGAATGCAAGCGTCCCTCACTACGTCAAAAACATCGGCGATGAATCAGCTATTCTGCTGATAGCCATTTATTCAGAAGAAACGGATATGTAGGATAGGATTATACGGCCACTTAACAAAGTGGTCCTTGTTTTTTGGTTCGAAAAATTAAATAAAAAAAAGAAGGCTGTTCTTGAGTGAAAAATCACCTGTGGAGCAGCCATTCTTTTATTAATTTTTATCTTTTTTATTAGTTGCTAATCTCTGGTAAAGGAGGTTCCTCCTTTTTGCTCGTCGCCTTTTCATAAGCATGTGCGATCTGAATAATGCCATATTCATCAAATGCTTTACCGAGGAACCGATATTTGCGGGTAAGGACGTTCCAGTGTCGGACTTGACATATCTCATAGGGATTTAAAGCTGGCAATCCAGTGTTTTCACTCCATCTTGTAAACAGGCCAGCTTGCTCATTTCCAATAATGTCTGCTACCTGTGCAGAAGAAGGGTACGCGATGGCAGACAAATCATTTTCTGCCATGGTATTGAGCGTCCAGTCTTGCAGTTCTGTACGTAATGCAAGTCCACGTTGGTAATCGGAATTTTCAGAGAGATTATCAGGATCAATTTGGATTTCACCGTCGTAGGATACTCCCGCATATTCACTATATTCTCCTGAATCATAAAGCTCCTTAAAAGATTCTACAGGCACGCCACCATTTTGTTCGGAAAGAAACTTGTTTACGTCACGGGCTGATTCATAAGTGATAACGGATGAGTCTCCAAGGAGGTCCCTGTCCGGTCCGTCTATCTCTACCACTTCTCCTCCCATTGCTTCAATATCTTCTGCTGCTTGGCGGATTAGCTCTACTACCGGTCCATTTGGATCGTCCCCCCCCAAGATGGATAATCCCTCAGTAACAAGACCGATTTTGACTCCATTCAGATTTTTTCCCTTTGCGGAGGAAGCGTATCCATTCTCCTGGATGTTTCCTACGCTTCGTGCAGTCATTGGGTCAGACTCATCATAGCATACAATGAAATCAAGCCCGGTTGCTACATCTTTTACACTCGCTGCCATTGGCCCGGCCGTATCCTGAGTTAAAGCACGTGAAAAGATTCCATCAATGACTAACTAATCCCATCGTTGGCCTGATCATAACAACCCCAGTCAAGGCTGCAGGTATACGAAGAGAGAGCCTCCTGTATCGGTTCCTATTGCCAGGGGAGCGTACTGTGCAGCTATTGCTGATGCACTGCCACCTGAAGATCCGCCTACCGTACGCTCTAATTCATATGGATTTTTCATAGCCCCTTGGAGGCTGGATATTCCGTAAACGGAAGCAGCGAAATTATCTAGGTTGGTCTTGGCAAGTATGATTGCGTCTTGTTCTTCCAATTTATTTATTATCGTAGCATTCTCGTCTGGGGTCCAGTCTTTGAAAAGAGAAGAACCATTTGTTGTAGGTATGTCATCTGTATTGATAACGTCTTTGACAACACCTCCTGGAACACAATGAGCTTCACCAAGATCTTTTTTTGCTTGAACGTTGCTGCTTGTCTAGTTCAGCAGCTTGATCAGCTGCTTTTTCGTTTTTGTTTAGGAAATTATGTTTTTACAAGTTGTGGATAACTATCTCCATATTGTTTGATCCGCGTCTAGCTTCAGCGCCCAGCCTCTCGGGGTTAAATAACCTCCAGTCATTAAAGGCAAAGAGCGCCTTTAGTGACTGGAGAACATTTACCTGTCGAGGCTGAACAGGGCGCTTGCGCTTTTGTTCTTTATGTTAATAACAGCATTTAATTCAGGGCCTTTTTGATCATAAGATTCTATCCTGTCTATGTAAGCGGAAACTAATTCTTCACAAGTGAAACGATTTGTATTTATTCCTTTTTTTATTTCCTCTATCGACATTCCTTCCACTGTATCAGCCGAAATCTTTGGTTTTGCCGCATAGGCTGCGGGAACGAATGAATAGATCGTTATGGTTACTATTAAACAAGTAACTAATGCCTGAAAAATTCTTATTTTCATATTGATTATACACACCTATTTGCATTTTTTTCATGATGACTAGTTTTATTAAAAACTCCTTTCTTAAATTGATGTTGAATTGAATTATATATCGAAAATTCACGTATTTTGTTAGTGGAAGATGATCTTACTAGTTTTTTCTGAGGAAGAATGCCAGAAAAAAGTTTTATAGATAGGATAAAAAGCACCAAATAGCGCGAATTTTAGGAAGATGGCAAGTGTCTATTACATTTAAAATAGGCAGATCATAAAATTATTGATAAGTATTTTTAACATGTTGATCCATGTGTTTTTACTTCAAATCTTTTAATGTTATAATATACAGTTAATTCTAAATAATCAAAATAAAACAATGGGAAGGAAGTACCCTGGTAAATCGTTTTACGATTAAAAAAGCGGATTAGCGGATGTTGGGAAAATTGGTGAGACCGGTGCGTGCGGTTAGCTCATTCCAACGAAGATAAAGAAGTTTCTAATTCGATGCACATCCGCTGCTCGGTGTTCATGCTGGTATCTGGGCCTGCTTGTGAATATGCCGGTATTTGTCCTCGTTTCGTTGATGACCAAGCCTCTTTCCAGAGAAACTACTGAGCGTTTCTTGGGTATGGTTGATGAGTTATATGAAGAAGATGTTTCTGACATGGAATGATGCAAAAACATCAGTATCATAAGGAGTGAGGGATGAATGGAAAAGCAGTATTTGTTTATTCATGGCGAAGTAATAACAGTAAACGACCTAAACGAGGTGACCGAGGCAGCCGCTTTGAAAGGAAACAAAATTATTGCGGTCGGAACGAGCGAGGAAATCTTAGCCTTAAAAGATGAAAACAGTGAAGTGGTCGATCTTAAGGGTCGGACACTCATGCCGGGTTTCATTGATTCGCATCTTCATATTACGATGCACGGCACCAATGAGCTTTCTATTTCCTGCAAAAGCGGTCGTATACAGGCTGTTGAGGACCTTTTAAAAGAGTTAAAGAAGAGGGCCCAGGTGACACCGAAGGGCGAATGGATCCGGGCATGGGGGTATAATGAACAAAACACAGCAGAAAAACGATTCCGCTGGATGCTGTTTCAACCGACCACCCGATCATTATCGTCCGCGCTTGCGGGCATATTTCTGCCGTAAACAGTCATGCCCTTCGTTTAGCAAACATTGATAAAACGACCGCAGACCCTGAAGGCGGCAGATTTGAAAAAGATGAAGCGAGAGAGCTCACTGGCTTAATGGTGGAAAATGCTCATATGAAGATGTTTTCAATTGCTGCTTTTACCGATGAAGAAATCAAGCAGGCGCACGAAATTGCTTCACAGCAGTTTGCGGAAAAAGGGATTACCTCTATTCACGATGCCACCGGCTATGGGATGGATAATTTACGAGCCCTGCAAGCACATGCGAAAAGCGGATTGATCAAGCAGCGTGTCTACGCGATGGCAGGTGCTTTAAATGAATCAGAGAAGATTGTAAAGCACATAGTGGAGACGGGCATCTGTACTGGATTAGGAGATAATAAATTCCGGCTCGGACCGGTGAAGCTTTTTCTCGACGGAAGCAGCAGCGGGCCGACTGTTTGGACGCGCGACCCTTATACAAGTGATCCTGAGAATTACGGCGTGCATTATTTTACTCAGGAAGAAGTGGATGAATTATTTCTTCCTGCTCATGAAAAAGGCTGGCAAATTACAGCACACGCCCAGGGTGACGCAGCAATTGATATGCTGTTGAATACGATTGAAAAAGCGAATCGGCTGCATCCGCGCTCTGACGCACGGCACCGGATTGAGCACGCAGGCATGGCCGCTCCTGATTTAATTCAACGAATGAAAGAACAAAACGTGGTGCCGACCCCGAATCCAGCATTTCATTACGAATACGGCGATGGCTATATAGAAAACTACGGCAGACGTGCTTCTTACATGTACCCGCTCGGCGATTACGTAAAAGCTGGCATACCAGCAGCGATCGCATCAGACTGCCCTGTGACCAACTTTGATCCAAGGCGTGGCATTCATACGGCGGTCAAACGGCAGACTGAGTCCGGCCTGATGAATGGAGAAGACCAGAAAATTTCCCTGCTTGAAGCGATCCGCATGTACACGATCAACGGGGCTCATGCTTCATTTGAAGAAGAGGTGAAAGGAAGCATAGAACCGGGCAAGCTTGCAGATCTTGTTTTGTTTGACCGGTCATTGCTGCAGGCAGAGACCGATGACATTTTGGAAGCTCAGATAGAATGGACGATGATTGATGGGGAAAAGATTTATGAAAATGCGAATGTAGAGGTGCAGTCATGAAAGAAATAAAGCCGCAAGAAATGCTTACCCTGTCCGGTTCCTCATTTGATATTGGGCATCAGCACGGAAAAGAAGCAAAAGCGAAAGTGCATTCGAGTCTAGAAACATATGAACGAATGTTTAAAGAACACACTGCAATCTCCTGGGGAGAAGCATGCGAAAAAGCATTAACTCATTTGGATGCAATCGAAAAGCTGTACCCGCAGTATGTAGAGGAAATGGAAGGGCTGGCAAAAGGAGCTGGGGTTTCATTTGAGGACGTGCTCGCTTTGAACGCAAGAAGCGAAATTGCGTTAATAACAGCCCCTGATGGCTGTACGTCAATTGCAATGAGCCATCCGAAAACGTCAAAAACATGGTTAGCTCAAAACTGGGATTGGAAAGGAACCCAGCTTAAATCCTTAGTACACGTACAGATAGAACAAAACGACCTGCCGACAATCGAGATGGTAACCGAAGCAGGAATTATCGGCAAAATTGGCTGCAACAGCACAGGTTTCGGGGTATGTTTGAATGCTTTGGTCACTGACACCTGGCTGCCGAAAATCCCTATACATCTTGGATTACGAGCCATTTTAGATTCATTTTCCTTCCGAGAAGCATTAGAAAAAGTAGAAAACAACCAAATGGCATCACCGGCTCACTTTTTAGTTGCATCGAAAACAGGTGATATGGCAAGCCTCGAGGTCTCACCAGTGCGCACCGAACAAATAACACCTACCGAAGGACTGCTCGTCCATACCAATCATCTCTGCTCACCGGAAATGAGAGAAGAAATGAATGAAGATATCTTACCAGATTCATATCATCGTCTGTCTGCTATAAATAAACATGTTGGGAAACTAAACAATAAAGAAATCGAAAAAGAAGATGTATTTCACATCCTGTCTGACCATGAAAATTACCCTAACTCCATCTGTCGGCATGAATCCAGCAGCCAAAACCTTCGCGAAAAAATGGAAAATGTCTTCAGCATTGTGATGAACCTATCAGACAACGAGCTGACCTGGATCCACGGCAACCCCTGTGAACATTACCAGCGCGGATGAAAGTAAGAGTGTGCAAGCCGCTTGGTGCCCGTTTGAGCTGATACGTCAGTCAGATGGGCGCTTAAGCAGCATCTTGATTTCTGTTGGGGGGAGAATAATTTGGTGAACGGTAACCAGGGAATTCCTTGAAGCCCGTGAAAGAGGAAAAAGGAACTGGCCAGTCATTAAGAGGGGTTCATGAAGACCGTTAAAGCGAAAGAATGACATATTTGGTCACTAAAGAGAAGTTCTTGGAGCCCATTGAATCTGCTGCTCCATAAGCACGGTAACCAAGGAAGCTCCATGGAGTCCAGGGAATATGGTGGCAACTATAAAAACCAAGTACCATGGTAGCCGTTAAAACCCTCATTCCAGCACATCCATCTACCACTCACTCCGCCACACATAATAGCGGTGGACTAAATAATAGGCGGTTAAATATGCGAGGAAAGTTTTCATTAAGTTCCAGCCATTTCGATATGCTGCCCAGCCGATGAATTTTGAGGTGAATTCAAATATGGTTAACAGGCACGCAAAAACGACGATCCATGAAGATGGACGCTCTCGTTCTTTCGTTTTTCTTATTAAATAAACCATTAACACACCTGAAATAGGATATAATCCTAAATTTAAAGGAATGGTGGTTATGAACTGCCATTTTTTCCGGATGGGTTTCAATACCCAGTAATTATTGTAATGCCCCCATAAGTCGATGACGTTCGCGATCACCATCCCAAAAGGGAGCAATCGTAAAAAAAGCTTCTTGTCCTGTTTAAATAACCATATCCCTAAAAGCCATGGAAATAGAAAGAAAAGTAAGATATTAATTCGCATTAAAAATCACCTCATTTACATTTTGGGAATCAGACTAACAATATATACTTCAGGGAGGAAAGGTAATGAAGTGTTGGCGCCTGTTTTTTAAGCTGGTGAATACACTGATTGGTTACTTAAAGTCATCGTTGGTGCCCATATTAGCTGAAAAAACAGCAGTCGCCAAAGAAGGGTCTTGGACCGGTGAAAGTGGTTTTTCAATAAAACGGTAACCAACAAGGTTTCTTAGCTCCTGATTTTAGTTGCTGTGATGAAATAGCGTCACTAAGAGCATTCTGCCATCCTGGTCAACACTATCAAAATCTATCTGCACTCTTGAGGAGGAAAGGGGAGATTCCCCCTGCCTTCTTTAATCAACTAGAAAAGCTGATCCTCGCAGCTTATTAATCGCATTCTTCCGCCACGTCTTCACCGACGACGGTGCGACCTTATATTTCTCTGCAATCTCGGTTATTCCGCGACCATAAACGACATGCTCGATCACCCAGTCCTGTTCTCTTGGGCTCAATGCTTCTAAATAAGGAGCAAGACTATTAATTTCTTGATAAATACTTTCACTGCAGGGAGCGGCGGGTTCGGTGTTTTGTTCGAAATCACTTGGTTCATAGCGTTCTTCGTACCTCGATTCTTTTCTCAAGTGAGCGAGCATTTCACCTCTAACATATGAAAACGCGAAACTGGAAAAGGCACCTTTTTCTGCATCGAATTGTTCGTATGCTTTCCAGAGGGCGATAAACCCGATGTGCGTGTATTCTTCTGTATTTTTGTAAATCCTCAGTCGTTTGATCATTCCTAAGACAAGCGGCGTAAAGTCTTCGGCTACTTCTTCAAACGGAATGCCTAGTGCGTGGTTCATGCTATCTTTTCTCCAATAAGAACGGCGCGCCTTCTCTTGTATTCCATGGTAGCTTGATCATAATTGGAAAAAGAAATAGCGGCGAATCGCAGAATAACAGGTTTTACAGCTGCAGAGAAATCCATATTTAAAATTAAAAACCCCTGCATTTCAAAACCACTGTACTTTTTATCACAACATTCCAAGTTCCGTGCAAATTGTAGAAAGGAGCCAGTTTTTTGTTAATAGAACTAAAAAACACTGAAATCTCAGTGTTTTTACAATTATATCAAGCTGGAATAGATAACCAATTGTGATAAGATTAGCGTATAAATTTGACTTAAATTGGGAGAGGCGGAGGTTAAAAGCATGAAAGCAGCATATTCGATTATGATGGTACTTATATTATGGATGGGTACAGCAGCCTGCAGTTCAGAAGAGAATATGGAAACGGAAGCGGATCAGGTAGATCAACAAGAAGAGCAGTAGACAGGAGAAGAAAGTGGTTTTTCGGAGGAAGAAAGTCAAGAGGAGACAATGTGCATTGTGAAAATCTGGTTTTTCCCGGTTTAACTGCTGATGGGGGGGACGCGGAATATTTAAAAACCTCTGAACGAGCTCTGATAAAATTAGAAAACGGCGTGGAACCAAAAGATGTAGCACCTTTGGCAGACGCTGGAATAACAGCTTATAGAGCGGTTCAAAAAGCTGCTCCTTTAGCTAAACCAGGAACAAAAGCACTATTAATTGGAATGGGTGGGCTTGGTCACATAGCGGTGCAGCTTCTGCGAGAATTTGGTAATTCCGATATCATTGCTATGGATACCAATGAAGAAAGGTTAAAATTAGCCGTCGACTACGGGGCGGATGAAAATGTTTTAGTTAAAGATGGAATGATTGAAGAGGTGCTGCATCTTTCTGAAGACAAAGGAGTAGATTTAATTATAGATCTTGTAGGAATAGATCAAACCCATGAAGATAGCATGAAAATGCTGAAAAAGGGCGGTTCCTATTTTGTAGTTGGTTATGGTGGTGCGTTACATGTACCTTCATTGAATATTATTAATAATGAAGTGAATATAGTGGGGAGTCTTGTGGGCAATTACAATCAATTGTATGAATTAATGAAATTACATGCGAAAGGGAAAATACACCTGCACTCTACTTCTTATCCATTGAGCGAAGCGAATGAAGTCTTAAAAATGCTGGACGAGGGAAAAATTAACGGCCGTACCGTTTTAGTTCCAGGATAAAATACTTAAATCGAAGGGTTTGCCTAAGAGGCACCTTAATATAAATTGAATGCAAAAGTAGCGTTTCTTCGTCGATTTACACGGTGAAGAAGCGCTGTTTTAATGTAAGAGGAGTCCAAAGTACTGTTGACTTAAAATGAAACATCGACTAGAATTCTTGTACATAAATAGTAATGATTACGATTATTGATTTGATGGATATACACATGGTCATCAAGCCATCCGTGACGAAATAAAAAACTGGTCTGGCTGAATACATTCACACCACCCGGACGCGCTGTAACGGAAGATGTGAAGATGCTTGTGTTGTGGTGGTTTACCCGGAAGGAGTATGGTACAAAGCAATCAGCCCTGATTTGGGGGAGAAAAATTATTAATCAACATATCCAAAAAAATGAGCCTCTTCACCCGTTAATTACTTACCGTTACCAATATACAAGCTTTGAGCCTGGCAATATATCTTCTGTTGGCATATCTAAATCTACAAAACAATAATAATAAACGTATTTTCTAACTGGGGAGGAGAGCTATTTTGAACCATCACCGAGCAGATATTTACATCTTAAACGGTTTTCTCGGAAGCGGAAAAAGCACGATGCTCAGGCACTTACTTCAGAAAGAGAAAGAAGCTGGAAGGAATGTGGCTGTTTTGATGAATGAATTGGGAGAGAAAAGCATTGATTCATCCGTTGTTCCTTCCGATACAACATTAAAAGAGCTATTAAACGGCTGCATCTGTTGTACCATCAAGGGCCAGCTCAGCCAGCAATTGGACGATTTATTCAATCAACACACACTTGATGCGGTATACATTGAAGCAACTGGTGCAGCTCATCCTGTCGAAGTCATTGAGGCTTGCACTCATCCATTTATCGCAGACAAATTAAGAATAAAAGCCGTCACCACTCTGGTTGACACGAAACAATGGATAGAGAAAAAAGGAAGCATCAAGGTAAAAAAATTAATGAAAGAGCAAGTAAAATATGCCGATATTGTCGTTCTTAATAAGATAGACAAAGTAAGCAGAAGCGAACAAGAGACGGCAAATCAAACGATAAAAGAAATAAATCCAAAAGCAAAAGTTCTTCTTACCACGTACGCTCATATAGATTTAACGATTTTATTTTCACAAAAAAATCATTCGTCTTTTCTGTCGCAAACGGAAAATAATACGCATGCAGAGAAAGATCTGCATCTTCACTCTTTAACATTCCCGCTGCCAAAACAAGTAAGCCGGCTCAAGTTTTCTCAGTGGATCAAAGAAATGGAAGCAAATGTATTTCGAATGAAAGGATTTGTAAGGTTTACCAGCGGCCCCGAAATTTTTCTGTTTAATTACTCTTATGGAGGATTAACCTTTGAGAAATATCATCAAGAAAGAGATGTTTCCCTGGTTCTGGTCATCATCGGAGAGGACCTTGATGAGAAAAAAATCAAGAAAGGACTTCAACTGCTTTAAACAAGGAGGATTGGATGCTCGATCCATTGTACCGTCATCTTGTCATGGACCATGCAAAGTACCGGCGAAATCATGGGGCATTAAAAGGAGAAGGCGTACACCACCTATATTATAAAAATCCAACATGCCGAGTAATGACCTCTGTATTGGAACTTTTCTCCGGAGGGATAAAAGATATTTCCTTTGTTGGGGAAGGCTGGAGCATCAGCATTTTGTCTTGTTCCATGATGACTGATTGGTAAAAGGAAAAGCAATCGAAGAAGTAAAAAAAATAAAATGGAGGTGTTGATTAAAAAGGGACATTCTCCTGACTTCGTAGATTTAGGCGATGTTTTGGCGCTAGCGTTCACCGGCCATAATTGCTTAATGGCCTGGCAGGCACTCGATAAAGCATTAGAGACAACGAACAAAAATAAGTTCATGGGCAGGGTTACCTATTATGGCAAGCCTGTCCTTTCTGTCCCCGGCATTTCTTCACTATATTGTCCGTTTGTTTTCCTCTTTGATTTTCCCCATTGTAATCATTGTTTGTAGGAGTCATCATATATCCCATAAGTCCTCATTATCCACGACATATCCTTATTTTCTTTTTGCTTTAATGATTTTCTGGCGTTCTTCATGTTGGGTTGGAATACGTCATCTTGACATAAAACGACTTTGTTAAGTCCACTATGATTTGCCACTTCTTACTGTAATAAGAACGTTAATTTTTTTACATTTCGATTAAATAGACACTTTTCCCTATTTTTTTTGATAGCATAACCATTGGTGATTTTTATACCATTTTAATACATTACTTAGGAGGAGGTGAACTGTCCTTGCTAAAAAAATTACTATCGTTATGTTTGATTCTAAATATTTTTGTTCTAGGTGGAATAGTTCACCCCCATTCAGTATCAAGTGAAGAAAATAGCGTTACTGATCCTACTGAAACATATGACAATTATGGTGTAAGTTCTTCCCACCCTGCCGCAGTTGAAGTCGGTATGGAAGTGCTTGAAAATGGTGGAAATGCCGTTGATGCTGCCATTGCCGTTTCATATGCGCTGGGAGTGGTAGAGCCGTTTGGATCAGGGATTGGCGGCGGGGGGCAAATGTTACTTTTACCGCCAGACGAAAATGAACCTGTTGTTTATGACTATCGGGCAAGAGCCCCTTCTGATGAAGAGTGGGATGACAAAGTATCAGGTGTCCCTGGTCTCGTTAAAGGGCTGGATGTTATCTATCAGGATTATGGGTTAACACCATTTGAGGACCTTATTTCACCTGCAATTTCCCTAGCCAAAGACGGATTTAAGGTCGATTATCTATTATGGGAACGTCTTGAAGGCGCTTCTTATCGCATGCCGGTAGAAGATTTGCCGCATTTCTACCCTGAAGGTGAAGCTGTAGAGCCAGGAGAAACGTTAAAGCAGACGGAATTGGCAAAAACCCTAACTCAAATCAAAGAAAACGGTCCGAACGCTTTTTATAATGGTGAAATTAGTAAGCAATTAATCCAATCTGTTCCATACTTGGACGAAGAAGAGCTGGAAGAATATGAAGTTGAGATCACAGAACCTGTGAAAGGAGAACTAAATGACGGGACCATTTATTCTGCGAGTCCTCCTCTTGCCGGAGTGTCCGTCGTTCAGTCGTTACTACTTGCTGAAAAATTGAATATAGCTGAAACAAAAGATAATGAAGGTCAATTCGCCCACTTAATGACAGAAATCTCAAAAGTAACAAAAAATGATCGAATAACAGAAGTCGGTGATCCGTCCTTTACTGATGTTGAGGTGGATGAGCTCATCAGCGATAATCATATCGAAAACCTAGCAGATCAAATTTCTACTTCACATCTTTCACGAGAAACAGTGGATGATGAGGAAAATGTCGAAGACGAACATACAGATACGACTCACTTTGTCATTATAGATCCGGATGGAATGGTCGTATCTGCAACCCATACATTAAGTAATTTCTTCGGTTCAGGAGACTATACGGCTGGTTTTTTTATAAATAATTCAATTGAATATTTCAGCCGTTATAGCGATTCACCAAACAGTTATGAACCTGGCAAGCGCTCAAGAAGTTTAACAGCCCCGACTATATTTACCAATGAAGAAAGAGTTTTTGGAATCGGAACCCCAGGAGGAAACCGAATTCCACCTGTCATGGCACAAGTGTTAGCCAGGCATTTCTATTTTGATGAATCACTTAAAGACGCTGTAGAAGCTAAACGGTTCTATGGAGAAGATGAAAATCTGTATGTAGAGGATGGTTTTTCTGATGAAGTATTGAAAGATATTACAAAAAAAGGATATCAATCTGATACAAAAAATTTGGCCGTCTATTTCGGGGGAATTCAATCCCTTGAATTAAATAAAGAAGACGGTTCAATTAATGGAATTGCCGATGCACGACGAGCCGGATTATGGGATGCAAAAGATAAAAATAAATGGATAGATTATTTTGAGATTCTGTTTAGTATTTTCTTCATATTAGGGATTATTTTTCCATTGCTTCATTTAATCCATTCATCCCCTTGGTTTCGAACAAAAAGTGAAGGGGTTATTCGAAAACTTGAAAAAGAAAAGGGGATTAGTATTCTAGTCCCTTGTTACAATGAACAAGGAATTATCGAAACTTCAATTGAAAATATGAAATCATTATCTTATTCAAAGTTTGAGGTTGTTTATGTCAATGATGGTTCAACGGATCAGACACTTCCTCTTTTGAATAAGTTTTTAAAGTTGAAACCAAGCTCTAAAGCTCCACTCGGAAAATTGTCGCATAAAAAAGTGAAAAATGTTTATCAATCTGATCTTTATCCTAATATATACGTTATAGATAAATCGAATGGAGGAAAAGCTGATGCCTTAAATGCGGGTATTGAATATGCCAGCGAGAGTTTGGTTGTCACGTTAGATGCAGATACCATTTTGACAGATAGTGCCTTGCCAAAGGTCAATGAAACATTTGAAGATAAAGATGTTGTTGCTGCAGGTGGAATGGTGCACATATTACAAACCAAAACATCTAAACCGTTGAGCCGTTTGTCTTTACTTCATGCAAACATGTTAGTACGTTTACAAATGTTTGATTTTCTAAAAGCATTCTATATTACAAAGTTATCACTGGCACGCTTTGATGCTTTAGCGATCATATCAGGAGCATTCGGTATTTTTAGAAAACAAGCTCTTATTGATATAGGGGGTTATCGATCAACGATAGGAGAGGATATTGACATAACATTACGCATACATAGGTACATATCCGGACATGTCAACAAAAAAGTTGTTCATATAAAAGACGCAATTTCTTATACTGAGCTACCTGAAAACTGGAAGGATTTTTTCAAACAACGTATACGTTGGCAAAAAGCTTATATAGACTGCGTCATCCATTTGCGGTCCTTCTTTTCGAAAACTTTATTTACGAAAGCAGTCTCGTTTTTCTATATCGTTGAATCATTTCTAGTTGGGATCGTTTCTGCTTTTGTCATGACAGTTTTTTTTGTGGTGAACGCTATCTTGTATCCCCCTGATTCCTATTTATACTATACATTATTCTACTTGTCCTACCTTTTTGTATTTGGTGTTGTGTATGATTTAGCAGCCATTGCATTGAATAGGCATTACGGATTTAAGTTTCAAAAGAAGGATATATCTTCCTTATTTATTACAATTCTTATAGATGTTTTTCTCTATCGTTTTGTCCTGATATACGTGGCAATACACGGAACGATTGCTTATTTCTTTAACAAAGATTGGAATAAAGTTTCTCGAACAGGCCGGGATTATCAAACTGGTCCTAAACGTGCTGCATAGTCTAGTAGTTATAGTTAACCAAGTTAAACGCCGTAAATACTCAATTCGTCTTGGGCTTTTACGGCATTTTTCGTTCTTATTCTGAGATGAACGAGGAGATTGAAATGCTAGGAGGTACCATAATGGGAACTGAAAAGAGAAAGAAAATTCTACTTATTATCATAACAACAATTGGCGTGTTAGTTTTAGGTGCAGGAGGCTACGTATGGCAGGTAGTAATGTCAACTGTAGCAAATATTCAAGAAAATATTGATCGAGTAAAATCTGAAAAGCGCCTAGAAGAAATTAATTTTAAAGATGGTGATCCAATCTCTGTCTTGCTAATGGGGGTTGATGATCTTGAAAGTCGTCAAGACCTTGGGCGGAGTGATTCATTAATTTTATTAACCATTAATCCACACACCGAATCAATAAACATGGTAAGCATTCCTCGTGATACGTATACTGAAATAAGAGGAAATAGAACGAAAGATAAAATTAGCCACGCACATGCAATTGGCGGAAGTCAAATGACGATACGTACTGTCGAGCATTTTTTAGATGTCCCTGTTGATTATTTTGTAAAGGTCAATATGGAAAGTTTTAAAGACATTGTTGATGCAGTAGGAGGAGTGGAAGTATATAATGATCTCGATTTCACTTTTTATGACGAGCATTATCCGAAAGGTACGATCTCTTTAGATGGTGAAAAAGCACTCGGCTACTCTCGTATGAGACATGCAGATCCACGAGGAGATTTTGGCCGGCAACTTCGACAGCGTCAAGTTATTGAAGCTGTCATTAAGAAGGGGTCAAGCATATCCTCTATTACGAACTTTACTGATATCTTTCAAGTCGTTGAGAACAATGTAAAAACGAATTTGACGTTAGATGACATGTGGAATATTCAATCAGGATATAAAAAGGCCATCAATCATATAGAACAGCACCAAATGGAAGGAGAAGATAAAAAAAAGAATGGAGTTTACTATTATTTTCCGGATGAGGAAAATCTACAGTTACTTTCTAATGAACTAAAAGAACATCTTGAGGTGAATAAATAATACATTTCAAGTGGGCATTGAGCTCGCTATTGCGCCTGCTATGATTAAACCAATTTTTAATTTTTAAATAAACCTATAGTGATAGGATGAGGTCAAATCATGCTTAAAATGCTACCATTTTTCTTCGTTTGTCTGACTATGTTTGATAAATCTGCAATGGCTGAGACTTACATGGTTGAATCAGGCGATACCCTTTCTAAGATTTCCGACAAGCATGGAGCATCATTAGATAAGCTTGTTAACCTGAACAAATTACAATCTACTATACTCGAGCCAGGTCAATACTTAGAAATTCCAGACACGCACATAGTTAGTGGAGGGGACACACTTTATCACATTTCGAATAAGCTCGGAGTCTCTATACCTGAGTTATTAGAAGCGACCCCAATAATTAAAAATCCTCATTGGATTTATCCTGGACAAATAATCAATGTTCCAATAAAAAATGAAATGATTTATATGGGAAATCCCAGTAAGAAAAGAATCGCCCTTACTTTTGACGACGGTCCAGAAGATAACTATACCCCGAAAATTTTAGAGATCTTAAGGAAAAAAGGTGTGAACGCTACCTTTTTTGTGATGGGAGAGAGGGCCAAGGAGTATCCAGAGCGACTAAGACAAATTTACAAACAAGGACATGCTATAGGCAACCATACTTGGGATCACCCTCATTTACCTGATCTCACGGACAAGCAATTTATTGAAAATATCCAATCTACAACTGCAGAAATTGAGGAAATTACAGGGTTCAAACCAGATTTATTCAGACCTCCATTTGGAGAAATTGAAGATCGACAGGTAGCACTGCTTCATAAACAAGGCTACCGTTCGATCATGTGGACGGCTGATACAAAGGACTGGCGCGGAGTGTCTGCAGAAGAAATTGTATCAAGAGTGAAGCAAGATGCTAGCTCAGGGGTTATAGTCCTTCAACATAACTACCATGCATCGGGGCAATTTGAAACTGTTAAGGCATTGCCTCAAATCATTGATGAATTACACGCACAGGGCTATAAGTTTGTTACAGTTCCAACACTCTTAGATAAATAGAAATGAATTTATAATATGGAGAAGGGAGGGACTAATCTCTAAACTCTTAACCACTCTTAAGGCTGGTCCGCAAGTGCTTTTCGCTCGAAACAAAGGCCTTTACGCTTTTCTAGATTCAGCGGAAGAGATTCCCGTTTGTTTATTTTTGCCTTTGATATGCAGGCAACGATCCTGCCTGTCGAATGCGTGAGCAGCCTTATTTTTTTAATGCTAAATCTAACCCTCCAATTCTTCATCATACGTTAAGCGATTAATACTGAAAGATAAACACGTTTGATTTTATACGGGTCCAGGATTTCATCCCCTCCTACTCGATTGTTTATTTTGATAATGCTTGTACTGGTAAATACAGGGAATATTTATCTTTCTCTCAAAATATTATACATATGTGCACTTATCCTTATGTTAGAAGGGGGTGGCTGGATGAGCAGAGTCACGGAAATGGTTCTGGGAATTATTGGAGGGCTAATTGGATTTGGGGGAGCCTTTTTTGCTTTATTTATGGGAAGCCTTGATGAAGCCTTCAATGAAACGGCCAGCAGTTTAACAGGATTGGGCGCTAGTGCTTTTTTGTTTAGTGCTTTAGCTATTGCAGGAGCGATTTTGGTTAAGTTTAAACCGAAATTAGGCGGCTGGTTAATGGCCATCAGCGGCATCGCTATCTTAATTTCAATTAGTTTATTCGGAGTGGTTCCGGCTCTTTTCCTTGTTCCAGCAGGATTAATGGGTATTTTACGTAAAGAAAAACCAGCGCAAGGAGCAAGTCATAAAGAAGAAAGTTAATCTATTTCAACTGCAGGAAAAATAATTTGTCACAGTCCAACCTCTCCTGGGCATATATTAACCCAGAGTTTTGAAGACAGGAGGAAAAATTATGTACTTTCATTACTACCAATTCCCACCGCTACATCCCTATGCAGCGAACCCTTATCAAGGGCAATATTATGGGGCGCATCCTTATTTCACGGACGATAGAAATTATTTCGGGTATTCTTACGGCTTTGAGCGGCAGCAATCTGTTCGCGGGCAGGCTACCTGGACAGAAGGAGGAGAGGTGACAAAGTGCGGAATCCCCTGGTCTACAAATGATTATATGACTGCAGCAGTAGGAGAAGATTCCCCATATCAATGCGGCCAGATGCTTAGAGTAAAAAATCTTTCTGATCCCGATAAAGAAGTGACTGTTATGGTCGTCGACGAGACGAGAGGTTATCCGCCCAATAAAATCAATCTTCACCGTAATGCCTTTGAGGCTCTGGGCGCCAACCTCGACGTAGGTGTTTTAAATGTTGAAATTACCCCAGTAGAAGAGTCTGAATCAGATTTTGATAACGGAAGATGGGGAGATTATTTATCAGTCATCACGCAAACAGCTTTTCCAAGTTATTATGTGACAAACTTCCGGGCCGTTGGAAAAACACCTTTAAATCCGCATCAAACGAAAGAGACGTACAATCTGTTATTACAATCACCGCAGGAAGCGAAGCAGGTTCGTGGAAATGTTGTTTATCATACAAACACTAATCAGGTGATTGCTTTTGATATACAGGAGCTGTGAATAGTTAGGAAGAAGGGGCTGCTTAGGCGGCTCCTTCTTCAGTGTGGCGAGGATGCAGAAAGATGACGGGCGGCATGGAGAAGGACCCTCATTCCGCTATTTTGCTAAAATAGGGTCGAAAAGAAGGTTTCGCGGACCCTCGTTTCGTTATTAGTTGTAAAAACTCCTGAAAAGAGGCCATTTACTCTCTGTCCGCGAACACTCTCTAAGGACGATTTTTATACAAATAAGAGATCCTATGTCTGTATTTTTTCTAATGCCAAAAAGCCAAACCGGCCCCACAACTAGAGCGCCTGGCAGTTTAAAAGAAGCAGGGATTCGACGTTCGTTTGAAATATGTGTGATTTCATATACACCTAGGCGAAATACAGGCCTTCGCCGCCTTCACCCTTGGTAGCTGGTGAAGATTCTTTTTCTTCCAAACCTCGTGGTGAAAGAAAATCCTCTCATTTTGGCAAAACACGTCGAATTTCTCGTCTTTCCCAACGCATGGATTATGGTAAAATTTAGATATAGCATCGATAATTGGGAAGGGAGGTCTTTCCCTTGATCAATAAAACACGAATTTTTATTAGTTCTGCGTATGAAGAAGATCTAAAAACGCCGCGGAAAATGGTGAAAAAACATTTAGAAGAAAGCGGGCATGACGTACCTATTTTTGAAGACGGTGATTTTGGAACGTGGGAAAAAGATACCCTAAAGCAATGCCAGGATGTTGTGAGAGCAAGTGATGTTTTCGTCCTCCTCATTCATCGAAAGTCAGGGGCGAGCACAAAGCTCTTGCCAGGAAATGTGACGCCTGCTTATTTAGAATACAAAGCGGCTGTTATGGAAAAAAAACATATCCTTGTATTTGTATCTCCCGAGGTAAAGGAGAATTTTTTCCGCATTCAAAAGAAACTAGAAGACCTTCACAATACCTATTTAGACAACCATCACCGTAAACCCGATTCCCCTTTTGAACCGTTTGAAAATTGGATAAAAGATGAAATAGAAAACGGCGGTCTTGCAAAACAATTTCTTGAAACAGCCGATCCATTTATTTGGGCATTTCTTTTTGAGGTGTTTCAAAACGGCCACTGGCTCTATGATTTTGACATTTCGAAGTCAGGAGAGCAGGCAAAAAATATTTCGGCAATGCTGAGTACGTCTTTACGCTCCGTCGTTAAATTTATCCCAGAAAGAGACAACCTTCAAAAGTTGAAAAAACAGGCATCTCAACTGCTTCACTTTGCCGATTACACCCTGATGATGCTAAATGAAAAAAACAAGATACAGGAAAATAACCACAGCAAAGCCTGGTCCGTTTTCTTAGATAAAGCAATAACGTTTTTCCAGCACCCTGTTGATATCGTGCAGGCTCCTGATTTTAATCCCACTGTAGTAAACACCATAAATGGTTGCTTTGCTGCCTTTCTTTATGTTGAAGACGAAGAGGGGGGGCTATGTTCTGTTGGAGGGAGCGGGGAAAAAGAAGGTTCCCTGGAGGAATTTGTGGTCGAAGCATTTGAAAAGGGAAAAAGAATCATTGCCAGCAAAGAAAAGGACCAAACAATCTGCATAGCGGAGCCAATCCATCCCTTCGTGTTGTGTCTTTATTTTTCCTTAGAACAACCAATGACAGAAGAACAAGCCAAAGCATACAGAAATGAAATGGAACGTGCGGTGATGGAAGAAAACGAGTATCATATTGAATTTTTGAAATTGCTCATAGGAGAAGGAGAAGAGAGTTTCATGATGCGGGTCCATTCATATGAAAAGCAGCCATCTATCTCGCAACATATTGATGCTCTGGAAAAAGCACTAATAGAATCAGAGGAAATCATGCCGCGAAAGAAGTAAGTCAGCTTATGGTTGCTGGCTTATTTTTTTGGTTATGTGTCAGTATGCGGTTTCGATTGAAGCGACAAGATTTTCGCTGATAATGATTCAAAAATCGCTGATAATCGTCCTATGGTCGCTGATAAACAATTAGCACCGTCCTATATTACCAACAATTCAAAAATTCTAAATTTTAAAAATATTTACAACGACAGTAGCGCAGCGGTTGTGCTGTAAGTAGGAACGGAGAATCGGAGAGCTTTGTTCTTGAAAAAGAGTAATCGACAGTGGACCTAGGTTCCGTTATTTCCTACATTTTCTCCTTCAGGAAGCACTTCGCAGACCGTTGTTCCATTATTTGCCGCAAATCACCTGATTTGGTTGAAAAGCAAATAACGGAACGAGGGTCCGCAAGCCAATTATACATATACTAGACACCAACGAAAAACCGCAGCCAACCCTGAAAAAGGCATACCAACTTTATAAAATCCGTTCATAAATAATGAGAATAGACTTAGTTAAAAAGGTTAGAATAGAGAGTGTTGAGACTTTTTATCTGATCACTTAGAATAGTATATACATATTACAATTGGAAATTCAGGGGGTAAATGGAAATGAGCGTCTCTATGAATGGTATGAAAGACGCAGAAAGGAAAGAGTGGAAAAGGGGTTATTTTCTCGTTTCAAATTCACCCATGACAGCAGATGTGATAGATATAAATGACTTTTTTTCCATGGAAGTATATAAAGCAGACAGGAAAGGAAATAAGCCGAAAAAAGCATGGAACAAGGCAAGAAGGCGTTATCAATTTTGCCACTATTATAAAATGTTTACCGAATGGAGCGGTCATACTGTAAAAAAATACGCGGTATTGCAAAAAACAATATCAGCGCCGCGGTAAAACTAATTCCAAAAGCAGCGAATAGTTAGGAAAAATGGGATTAGAATCGGGAGAAAGCTTGTTCCTCGGATTGGTGAGTGTTTCTCCCATAAACGTGAAAAATGTAAAACGTCCTCCAAAGAAAAAAAGCCAATTTCATTATTGGCTTTTTTGTTATTTAGGAAATTATGCTTTTACAAGTTGTGGATAACTATCTCCATATTGTTTGATCCGCGTCCCAGTGCAACGCAGAAGTCACCACATCCTGTGGAAGTAAGAGCGCCTTTCATGACTGAAGAACATTTACCTGTCGAGGCTGAACAGGGCTCTTGCGCTTTTGTTCTTTTGAAGAATTTTTATACAAAAAACTACTTTTTTGCATATAACAAAAAAATAATAGCTAGCAAAAAAGAGGGATTCGCGTTGCTAAAGCGTTTTGTTCATAAGTAATAAAATTGGTAAATTTAGTATGTGAAATGAATCTATTAGGAGTGGAGGGAGCAAATGAGAAAAAAGAAATTAATTAAGAGGAGGTGCTGGGGAAAATGGCATTTAGGTTTAGAAAAAGTTTTAAAGTAGCTCCTGGTGTGAGGTTAAATGTAGGGAAACGCGGTGTGAGTACCAGTGTGGGCGGGAAAGGCTTGCGAGTTAATACTAGTTCTCGAGGAGTTTCAGTTGGATCGAGCATACCAGGAACCGGTATTTCATATAACAAAAGGCTAACTTCTACTAGTAAAAATAGTAAACATAGGAAAAACAAGTCTCAAAGAGCAAAGAAAAAGACCATCAGAGGTACATTGCCGAACAGCAAGTAGAACAGTTTAATGCCCACGTGGATATGTTAACTTCTCTCCACGAAGGGGCAGCGGACAAGATTGATTGGCAGGAAATTGCTCATTCACCACCGCCTTCTACCACTTCGGAAGATGGATTACATGTCAGAAAGTTAAATGCACAAATAGAAAACTTTCAACCGACATTACGAGATAAAATTTTTAATAGAACCGAGGCACGCATTGAAAAAATGAAATCCCAATTACCGGAAGCTCAAGAGAAAGACCGTATCCATTATAAAGAGTGGCAGGACGAGGTACATCAAGCAAAACAAGTCCTAGAGGGAGACCGGAAAGCATGGAAAGAAGTTATCCATAAAACAAATCCATTTAAAGACTTGGAAGACTTGGGAAGTACCATAGATTTCTATGTGGAGGAAAAGAAGAATCAAGCTATGTTAAAAATGAAGGTAGATAAAAGAGTGGTTTCTGCGAAAGAGCTTTCGGTGACAAAAACAGGGAAACTATCTCAAAAAAATATGACCAAAGGGAAGCATTTTACATTGTTTCAAGAATATATTAGCAGTTCTGTTTTGCGTGCAGGCAGAGAGCTTTTTTCATTACTGCCATTAGATACTGTGGTGGTGCATGTTTATGGTCTGGCTGAAGCAGACGAAAAGAATGGATGCATTCTGTCTGTTTTCATGTACAAAAACGAAATGGAGGAGCTGCATTTTGAAAATATAGATTGCGTTGAGACAATTAAGACATTTACACATCATATGAAATTTCTTAAGACGAAAGGTTTCAGGCTTGTTGAGGAGGTTACAGAAGGTTGAAAAAAGGTTGTTTAGGATTCATTGTTTTATTTTTATTGATTGGAGTTGTAATAAATTTTCCTATTCTCAGTATTGGCTTGGTGGTTGCAGGCTGGGGACTGTATGAATGGAAAATAAATAAAGATCTCGGCGCCAGGTCAATAAAGCCAGGAATTATTGTATCTTTAGGTGTCTTATTTGTTGTAGTCAGCGCGATGACCAGAACTGCTGAAGAGGTTATAGAAGAGCAAACCTATCCTTCGAGTGTGGAAACCGATGAAGATCAAAAACAAGAAACAAGTGAAGATCAGAAGTCCGAAAAAGAAAACCATAACAATCGGGAGACCGAACAAGATAAGGATGAAAAATCTGAAAAAGAAACAGAGCAAGAGTCATCTCAAGACAAAGATGAATCGGCCGAGGTTACATCTGTTGTCGATGGGGATACCATAAAAGTGAATATGGACGGGGAGGAAGAAAGTGTCCGTCTTCTTTTAGTCGATACCCCAGAGACAAATCATCCAGAGCTTCCCGTTCAAGAATATGGACCGGAAGCTACTGAATTTGCTGAAGAAACCTTAAGTGGAGAAGAAGTGGAACTGGAATACGATGGTCCGAAACGTGACCATTATGATCGTATTCTTGCTTATATTTGGATAGAAGATGAGATGTTTAATGAAATGCTGTTAGAAGAAGGACTTGCTCGATACGCCTATGAATACGACCCTCCTTATACTCACTCCGACGTCCTGCAAGCTGCTGAAGAAAAAGCAAAAGAACAAAATAAAGGCGTATGGAGTATGGATGGGTATGTCACAGACGAAGGTTTTGAAATGGAAGACAACACTTCTTCCGACGAGTCAGAGCCTGCTTCTAGTTCCTCCGAAGAAAATGTGTACTATGAAAATTGTGATACAGTACGTGCAGCAGGTGCGGCACCGGTTTATGAAGGCGATCCTGGCTATGATACTCATCTGGACCGAGATGGGGATGGAGTAGGGTGTGAATAATGCTAAAATTAACGGCAGAGAAATGAAGTTTACGATGGAGATAATGTTTGGATGTGGAAATGAGGAAAAATTCGTTGTTTAGAAGACTTAAATACACTAAATAAGAGTAACATAACCCCGCACTGTTTCATGGAAGTGCGGGGTTATTTAGAGGGGAGTGGGCGGACATAGGATCCGTTCCCCCTGACGCCATCGGCCTCTGCAGATGTTGCTCATAATTTCACTTAGGTTCCATACTTTATCGTTCCCTGCGATTGGGTAATACAGTAGTTATCTTTTATGAAAAGGGATCTACTGTTGTTTTTTCTTCCTGCTGAATAATAAGGTTTTTACGCCAGTTCCGAAATTCAAGGTCGTCAAAGGCAGCGGCCATTTTCATATCATCAATCGCATATAATGCGTCTTCTAATGAGCAATTAACATCTGCTTCACAATGGATACGGGCAAGCTGGCGCGAAAGGTGCAGCATCTCGATGTTTTCCTGGATTTTAGCGCGCTGCCCTTTTGTTAAGGCATCTATGTTTTCTAGTATGCCTTCGATCGTCTCGTGTTCTTTTAAAAGTTTCAGAGCTGTTTTTTCCCCAATGCCGCGGACGCCAGGGTAATTGTCACTTGTGTCTCCCATCAGAGCTTTTACATCAACCATTTGGGCGGGGGTGATGCCTTTTTCTTCGGTAAAAGAAGCTTCGTTATATTCGGCGTAATTGCCATAGCCTTTTTTCAGCAGCGCAACCGTGACGTTTGGCTTCAACAATTGAAGGAGGTCCTGGTCGCCTGACAGGATCAAAACTTCCTCGTTTTTACTGAAAAATCGGCTGAGCGTACCGATACAGTCATCCGCTTCATAGCCTTCAACGCCAACGTTGGGTATATTCAGTGCGCCGATAACCTCTTTCACGAGATCAAATTGCGGAATTAATTCCTCAGGAGGCGCTCCTCGGTTCGCTTTGTACTCAGGGTAGAGAGCGTTACGGAAGGTGTGGCTTCCCATATCCCAGCAGCAGATCACGTGAGTCGGATGATATCTATTAACGGCTGTAAACAAATGTTTGACAAGGCCGTACACGGCGTTGGTCGGGATGCCTTTACTGTTAACCATATAGTAGTTGCTCATGGCTGTCGCGTAAAATGCCCGGAATAAAAGGGCCATACCGTCCACAAGCATAATTTTATTTTTTTCCATATCTTTATTCCTCTCCTTTTATTACTACGTTTTACTATATCAAAAATTTTAGGCAGTGTATCGGTGAACTTAACCAGAAATAAAGAATGAATTCGGAAACTCTATCTTATGATATAAGACCAGGGCTTGTTTTCTTGTGGAAGATAAATGATATTAAACTTTTTGTCTAGTACAATGGATTTAGGGAAGATTTTGTCGAATGGAGGGGTTAGGATGAAAAAATACGTGCTGCCTATGTTACTGGTCAGTCTTGCTGCTTGTTCGAACGGTCCGACCCAGGAAGAAGTTATGAATGAATTTGTTTCTGCCTGGAATGAGCAAGATTTTGAAGAAATGTATACATATCTTTCTAAAGAATCGCAGGATGATATAGATGAAGAGACTTTTGTAGAACGCTATGAATCTATTTATGAGGGTGTCGGGGCAGAGGAGCTTGCCGTGGAAGCAGTGGGTGTTTCCGAAGAAGAAGAGGGAGATGGGTCCTGGCCCTATGAAGTTTCCATGAAAACTTTGGCCGGAGAGGTTACCTTTACTGGAGAAGCCGAGCTAGTTGAAGAAGAGCGAGAAGACGGGAAGACATGGAAAGTGAACTGGGATTCATCGTTTATTTTTCCTGAGCTTGAAGAGGGAGAAACCGTACAAGTGGCGTCAGAAGAGCCGGTTCGCGGAGAAATTTTCGACCGGGAAGGCTCGTCCCTGGCCATCAATTCATCGGTGGAAGAAGCAGGCCTTGTTCCCGGGAAAATGGGCGATGACACGGTGGAGGAAGTTGCTGATATTATAGATACCGAAGAAGAGGATATCGAAAAAGCATTAGAAGCAGAGTGGGTGTCGGATGATTCGTTTGTACCTTTAACAAAAATAAGACCGGATGAAGAGAATACCGCAGAGGAGCTTTTAGAAGTGGATGGAGTAATGATTCAGGATTCTTCTTCACGCTATTATCCATTTGCTGAAAAAACAGCTCATCTGATCGGATATATTCGTCAAGTCACAGCTGAGGACTTAGAGGAGCTTCCGGAAAATGAATACGGTGCTGGATCCGTCGTCGGAAGCACCGGACTGGAAAACATTTATGAAGAAGAACTCCGCGGTTCTTCGGGCTGGCGAATCTTTATTCCGGAAAGTGATACGGCCATTGCAGAAAAAGAAGCAGAAGACGGAGTCGATGTTACCACAACTATAGATGCGTCTTTACAGCAAAAAATGTACGATGAAATGAAAGGCGACGCTGGTGCCGGAGTTGCGTTTCATCCGAAAACCGGAGAAACACTTGCCCTTGTAAGCACTCCGGCTTATGATCCAAATCATTTTGTATTTGGCTGGCCGGATGGAGAATATGACAAGGCAAGCGAAGATGAGGAAAATCCTTTTTCCGCAAGGTTTAACAATCGTTATGCTCCCGGATCAACGATAAAGCCGGTTACTGCTTCGATTGCACTGCAGGCCGGAAGCCTTGATGCGGAGCAAACGAAAACGATAGAAGGAAAGAGCTGGCAGCCAAATGAGAGCTGGGGCGGTTATAAAGTAACACGGGTGTCCGATCGATTAACCGAAGTGAATTTGCAAGACGCACTAATCACATCAGACAATATATTTTTTGCCCGGGCTGCGCTCGATACCGGCAGTGAGGACTTCACAGAAGGACTGCGGAGCTTTGGTTTTGAAGAAGATGTGCCGTACGAATTCCCGGTGAACGGTTCTGCGATTGCTAATAACGGATTGGATGAGGAAATATTACTTGCCGATACGGGGTACGGGCAAGGACAGATGCTGATGTCGCCTATTCATCTGGCAGTTGTATACACACCGTTTTTGAATGACGGAGATATGTTGACACCAACCCTGAATCTTCAAGAGCAGCAGCAAGAAGCATGGCAGGAACAAGTCATTCCAGCAGAAGACACAGAAATAATAACAGAAGGCCTGCGCGGTATTGTGGAAAATGAACGCGGTTCTGCGTATGAACCAGTTAAAAATCAGCTCACCATTGCTGGAAAAACAGGAACTGCTGAACTGAAGACAGCTCAAGGTGAAGAGGACGGAACGGAAAATGGCTGGTTTGTCGCTTATGATTATGAGAAGGAAGACATGCTGATCACCATGATGATCGAAGATGTAAAGGGCCGGGGAGGCAGTGAGTATACCGTAGAAAAAGTAAAAAATGTGTTTGATAGCAGTGAGCGGAACAAGTCTTTCATATCAAAAGTAAAGAGGCCTTAGCGGTCTCTTTTTTTCGAAAGTTGGAATTGCCCGTAAACAGGGCAGTCTTTTCATTTAACAAGGTAGCTGCTCACATTAACATCTATATGTACAACCGTATAATCTAGCAAGCAATGAACAACATACTATAGCCTGAGGAGGTGAGAACAAATGGGAAAATATTATCGGCCCTTTCATTTCGGTGGAAAACTAGGGATGTATAAAACGTTGTCGAGAAACTCAACATTTAAAAAATATCTTCCAACGACGAAAAACTTCACTTATAAAAATTTAGTAAAAATGACGAAGAAATTTCCGACTTTATATGTGAAGCCGCAAAGAAGTTCAAAAGGCAGAGGCATCTATCGAATAAGACGTTTAAAAACAAAATACGAGTGTCGTTCGACGAAGCGGACTAAAACGTTTAAGAACTTATCGAATCTTTATAAATATATCAAGAGCCAGTCTAAGAAGAAGAGAATCATTCAGCAAGGTATTGCGCTGGAGCATGTGGCAGGGCGCCCATACGACATCCGGGCAACGGTACAACGGAAGCTTAAAGGTAAGTGGGCTCGCACTGGAATTAACGGCAGAGTAGGAAAGAAAGATAAAATTGTCACCAACGTAAGCCGTGGGGGGCAAATCTATTTGATGGGAGAACTGTACAATAAGCTAGAGTTATCCAAATCTGAACAAAAAAAGCGAGATAGAGAACTGAAAAGCGCTGCTCTGAACATTGCTGAATATTTAAGTTCAAAGAATAAAAATATCCACGTGTTAGGAATAGATTTCGCGTATGACAAACAGGGGAATTTGTGGGTGTTAGAAATCAACTCAAGGCCTCAATATCGGATGCTGAAAAAAGTTGATCCTTCCATGTATAAGCGAATACGTAAATACGCAAGAAGTTATCGGAGAGCAGCCTAGTTTATTTCTGGACTCATCAAAAAGTTTATTCTTTATAAAATAAGCTGAAAATGGAACCGGGATACGTAAAACGGCGTTTCGGTTCTTTTTCATGTTCCAGCCTTTGATTAACATAAAAAAAATCCGGCTGAGAAAGGATTGCTTCACCCGGGGCGGGGCAATCCTTTTCATACCGGAAAATTTGGGCAGTCTGTCAATGTGGTGGTTTCATGGAAAGTTTTACACTTTCGGTAAAAAAATCAATGGTTCGGTATCTTCCTATTAATTAGTGATTCCATTTGCGAAAATGTTAAAATGAATGGCGTGCACTAAACATTAGGCACCCTCTTCCATTTCTTCCTCATTGTTTTCTTCAGGAACTTCGGTATCTTCTTCTGTATTGTCGCCTTCTGTATCAGTTTCTTCGTCGCCAGGCTCTTCAGCGTCTTCTTGTTCTTGACCGCTCTCATCCATACCTTTTTCCATATCTTCTTCCATGTCAGCTTCTTCATTCGTTTCGTCGCCAGCAGGTTCTTCCTTTTCTCCTTGTTCTCCATCGTCATTTAAGTCAGTACCTGTTTCTTCAGCTGGTTCCTCTTCTCCGGCGGGCGGCTCTTCTTCGGCTTCGCCGCATGCTGTAAGTACTCCAATGGCCATTAAAGCAGAAGCTGTAGTGTAAAGGAGCTTTTTGTTCATCTTGTGTTTCCCCCGTTTCAGGTTAGAATTTAAGACGCTGATTTTATATCAGCTAAACATAAACTAGCAAAGTAGGCTCACATGCGTCTATGGATTGCGTCTATTTTTCAATCTGTTTTATACTGTCTCATCACATCGTGGTAATTATTGGGTGAAGATGCAATACTTTGGGACTAGTGTTAATTTGCTTTTAATTTGATTAAGAACTGTAAATTTTATGAAGAAAAAATAGACAGCAATATCACATATCAATTCCAAGGTGTCCACACCCTTCATGCTTCAAATTGGTCCTCGGCACTATCTGAATTTTTTGTGCATGCTTTCACCTTCTTTCCATACACTAATCGGTATGAATGAAAAAGATAGGTGAGATGCGTATGGATTCCAATTGGATGTCAATAATTCCGTTTTTGGTCGTTATGCCTATAGCAATTATCACACGACAAGTGCTACCTGGCCTGATATTAGGTTTGCTCGTGGGTTCGTATATTGTTTCCCCTTCGGTTATTGGTGGAATGCAAGCAATGCTTGGCTATTTGGTGGAAGCGCTAATTGATGAAAACAACATAAAGATTGTTGTGTTTTTATATGCGTTTTCAGGTTTGATTGGCATGATAAAATTTTGCGGCGGAATAAAAGGGTTTGTGGAAACAGCATCCGAAAAAATAACCTCAAAAAAAGAAGCGTTGTTTCTTACTTACATTTCAACCATTGGGACATTCAGTGCGCCGACGTTTCGATTTGTTACGATTGCCCCCATCATGAAAGCTCTGTTGAAAAAAGTGAAAATGAGCACGAAAGAGCTTGGGTTTGTAATAGAGACTACATCAACGCCTATTATTGTTCTAATTCCAGTGGCAACCGCTTTTGTGGGTTACATGGTGTCGGTTATCCAGATTTCTGTTAGAAATCAAGCAGACGCAGGAGATCCATACGATTTGTTTTTACAAAGCATTCCCTTTAATTTTTTCGCTATTGTTATTATTTTACTGGGTATTTATTTAAGTTTTTTTCATCACTCAAAGTCCAATGCTCCTACACAAATTGAAGATAACAAAGAAAAGGAAGAAGAAGAGGATGACTGGCATAATTGCCACCCTGCGGTTGCTAAAGAACTGCCGACCAAGCCGTGGAATTTGATCCTTCCCGTTGTTCTCGTTATTGGTCTCACTTTATTTTTGACATGGTGGGATGGTTTCCAACAAGGATATGGCTTTCCGGAAGCTTTTATTGAAGCAGACGTATTAGAAGCCATGGTCATTGCGCTTTTAATTACAACACTGATTACTGTCGTTTTTTTCTTATTTCAAAAGTTTAAATTAAAGGATATTATCAACAGCTTTGTAGTCGGCGGTAATGAATTGATGTCAGTGATTGTGCTGTTGTCTGTGGTGTGGGGTTTATCTTCTGTAACAGAAGAGCTTGGGTTTTCTGATTTTGTTACGGCACACAGCGGCTGGATTCCTGAGATGTTCATAACGCCGCTTATGTTTATATTCGGAGCAGCGGTCTCTTATTTTATAGGTTCCGCATGGGGGACATGGGGTATTCTCATGCCGCTTGGAGTGTCTTTGTCAACGGTTGGGGATGTATCGCTGCCTTTAATTATAGGGGCCGTATTTGCAAGCGGTTCTTTTGGAGCGTTTGCTTCTCCGTTAAGCGATGATACAAATACGATCGCAAGAATATTAAATTTAACAGTAGTAGATTATGCCCATTATAAATTAAAACCGGCCCTCATAGCTGCTGGAATCGCAACTGTGCTATATACCGGTGCGTCTTTCTTTTTATAAAGGCGCCAGTTTGAATGAACGACCCCACGGGATTCTGGTTTATACCATCTTGTCCTCCTTTGCATAAGCTGGTGCTATGGAAGGGGGGATACCATGAAAAAAAAGACAGGTACCCGGAAAAATACGGGCAAGAGGTCTAAAAGAAAAAGACGGAACAAGAAAGATAAAGTTTCGGTTTTGGTTAAAACAAACGGGATAAAAAGTAAAGTTGTTTACCCTATGCCAAAACACCTGCGAATAACAGCAGTTATCAACAATCAGTTTACGGATTCACCAAATACCACCCAAATAGCCAGCGGTGCTGGAAAAAGCAGTGCAGCTGGGAATAATGCTGCCCTTAACTCATCGAATACCCAGCAGCAGCAGAGTGTGGGAGCACAGGGCAAAGCAAAAAATTTAGGAATGAAGGGCAAGCAGACTCAGCCGTCCAAAAAGAAACGGCGTCGAAAGGAAGAAAATCAAATTCTTATCGCAATCAATAATCAGCTAAACCGTACAGGTGCTTCTGAAGCAGGTGCTACTCAAGTAGCAAGCGGGGGAGGAAAGTACAGCACCGGAGGGACGAATGCTGCTATCAGCAGCTCTAATACGAAACAGCAGCAGTCTGTAGGCGGTGGTAAAAAGGCTTTAGGGCTTAATAAAGGGATGAACAATAAACAAAAGAAAAGAAAGCGCGGAAAAAAACGCTAAAATCATATAAAGCAATTATTTTAAATGGAATAATTTCTTATTAACTCCGAAGTTTACTGTTTCGGAGTTTTTTTGTGGTATCAGCACGCATACCTATAAGTAAAGATAAAAGTTCAACACGATCTTGTTTACTTAGGAAAGGATGAATAAAGTGACTGATCCAAATGACAAACAAGTAAAACAATACACCGGTACGAAACTGCATGCGAAAGGCTGGGTGCAAGAAGCAGCGCTTCGTATGTTAAACAATAATCTGCACCCGGACGTAGCAGAAAACCCAAAGGAGCTGGTCGTGTATGGAGGAATTGGAAAAGCGGCTCGTAATTGGGAATGTTATGAGGCTATTGTAGATACGTTGAAAAAGCTGGAGGACGATGAAACGCTGTTGATTCAATCCGGAAAACCCGTTGCGGTTTTTCCTTCTCATAAAGACGCACCAAAAGTGTTGATTGCGAATTCGAACCTTGTACCAGCTTGGGCCAATTGGGAGCACTTTCTTGAGCTGGACCAAAAGGGGTTAATGATGTATGGACAGATGACAGCAGGAAGCTGGATCTACATTGGAAGCCAGGGGATTGTCCAGGGTACGTATGAAACCTTTGCCGAGTGTGCTAAGCAGCATTTTAATGGAGATTTGAAAGGGACGATTACGGTTACTGCGGGACTTGGTGGTATGGGGGGAGCTCAGCCGCTCGCCGTTACCATGAACGGCGGTGTTTGTATCGCGATTGAAATCGATCGATATCGTATCAAACGCCGTATTGATACACAATACTTGGATGTTTACACAGAAAGTCTAGAAGAGGCTGTATGTTTAGCAAAAGAAGCCAAACAGAAAAAGAAAGCACTCTCTATTGGGCTGCTCGGCAACGCAGCAGAAATCCTGCCAAAAATGAGTGAAATAGGATTTGTACCTGAAGTGTTGACAGACCAAACCTCTTCCCATGACCCATTAAATGGGTATGTTCCAATAGAAATGGATCTACAAACAGCCAATGAACTTCGAAAGAAAGATTCGGATTACTATATAAGCCTTTCAAAACAGGCTATTGCCTCTCATGTGAGTGCGATGCTTGATTTGCAGAAACAAGGATCGGTTACATTTGATTATGGAAACAATATTCGCCAAGTGGCAAAAGATGAAGGAGTTAAAAATGCATTTGACTTTCCTGGATTTGTTCCGGCTTATATCCGGCCGAAATTTTGTGAAGGAAAAGGGCCGTTTCGCTGGGTTGCTTTATCAGGAGATCCAGCAGATATCTACAAAACAGATGAAGTAATCTTAAAAGAATTTAGTGAAAACGAACACTTGTGCAACTGGATTCGTATGGCGCAAGAAAAAATTAGTTTTCAAGGACTTCCATCCCGTATTTGCTGGCTTGGTTATGGCGAGAGAGCGAAGTTTGGAAAAATCATTAATAATATGGTGGCGAACGGAGAGTTAAAGGATCCGATTGTGATTGGGCGCGACCATCTGGATTCTGGGTCTGTTGCGTCCCCGAATCGGGAAACGGAAGCGATGAAAGATGGCAGTGATGCGGTGGCGGATTGGCCGATTTTGAATGCGCTAATGAACAGCGTAGTCGGTGCAAGCTGGGTTAGTGTTCACCATGGCGGAGGAGTGGGGATGGGCTATTCTCTGCATGCTGGAATGGTGATTGTGGCAGATGGAACAAAAGACGCCGAAAAACGCCTCGAACGAGTACTGACTACAGATCCTGGAATAGGTATTATCCGCCATGCTGATGCTGGTTATGAACTTGCTGAAAAAACGGCGCACAACAAAGGGATTCACGTCCCAATGCTTAGAAAGGAACAGGGGGAAAGCAAGTGACACAAAAGCTTTTTATTACAAACGCCGCACAGCTGATAACGATGGAAGGGTATACGAAGAAACCAGCTGTAAAAGAAGCCATGTCGCACATAAATATAATTAAAAATGGAAGTATTTTCATTGAAAATGGCAAAATTGTGGAAACCGGGCCTGAAGAAAAGATTCGTCAAAAATACCAGGCCCATCTCCAATCAGCTAAACACATAGATGCCACAGGAAAAGTGGTGGTGCCTGGGCTGGTTGACCCCCACACTCACCTTGTTCACGCGGGAACAAGAGAAAACGAATATGCTATGCGGCTGACAGGCCGAAGCTATATGGACATTATGAAGTCTGGCGGCGGTATTCATGCCACGACACGAGCAACACAGCAGGCCAGCTTAAAGCAGCTGTATGACGAATCAGAAGAAAGATTAAATCAGTTTCTATTGCATGGGGTAACCACCGTGGAAGCAAAGAGCGGATACGGCTTAACACTTGAACATGAGTTAAAACAGCTGGAGGTAGCTAAACAATTAGATAAGGACCATCCGTTTGACCTCGTTTCCACCTTTATGGGTGCTCATGCTGTTCCAATGGATGAAAAAGATAATCCTGATCGTTTTGTTAAACGTGTTATAGAAGAGATGCTTCCGGAAGTAGCGAAGAAAAAGTTAGCTGTCTTCAATGATGTTTTTTGCGAAAGAGGAGTGTTCACGCCAGAACAGTCGAGAAGAATCTTAGAAGCAGGCAAAGAATATGGATTAACGCCAAAAATTCATGCCGATGAAATTGAACCATATGAAGGAGCAGAATTAGCGGCAGAAGTTGGAGCGATTTCAGCAGATCATCTTCTTAAGGCTTCGGAGCAAGGTATAAAGAAAATGGCAGAGGCAGGAGTGATTGGGGTATTATTGCCTGGAACAGCCTTCTTTTTAATGGCTGAATTTGCCGAAGCAAGAAAAATGATTGACGCCGGCGTAGCCATAGCCCTATCTACTGATGCAAACCCTGGATCTTCTCCAACAATTTCACTTCCATTCATGATGAATTTAGGTTGCTTAAAAATGGGGATGACACCTGAAGAAGTATTAACAGCAACGACTATAAATGCCGCCCACGCGATTGGATGTGCAGAAAGCATCGGCAGCCTCGAACCAGGTAAAAAAGCAGACGTCACTATTTTTAAAGTGCCGAACTATCTCACATTGTCGTATAAATATGGAATAAATCACGTGGATACAGTCGTAAAAGCGGGAGTACCAGTAGTTGAAGGCGGTCAGCTGAAATGAGCAGGTATCCTTATCCTATGTTAGAGAGACCAAATCTAGTATGGTCCTGCCAACGGTCCGAAAATACAGACATAAAGGTACATGAATGGATTGAGACGGCAGGAGAAAATGAACCAAACTGGGCGGATTATGATGTAACTATTCTTGGTGTGCCTCTATCAAAATCATCCATCAGTACTTCGGCTGCCAGTGAAAACCCGGAAGCGATGAGGCTGGCGTGGAAATCATTCACTACCTATAACCTCGATGAAGATATCGACTTGGCCCAGCTAAGAGTGATAGATCTCGGAAATGTAAAACAACATGTTACGAGCATTGAATATACACATCAGCAAATTCAAAAGGTGATGGCTGCGATGCGGGAGAGGCATCCGCACACACTGCCTGTTGTGATGGGCGGGGACCACTCGATTACAGCCATGCTCGTAAAAGGCTGGAAGCAGGCACACCCTCATGAAACGGTAGGCATATTACAGTTGGACACCCACTTCGATTTACGAGACCACCACATCATCGGCCCTGCGAATGGTACTCCGATTCGTCACTTAATTGAAAGTGAAAGCATCAAGGGGCATCATGTCCATAATATCGGCTTGCACGGCTTTTTTAACACGAAGGAACTTAAAGAGTATGCAGACAAAGCGGGCGTAAACTATACAACGATGAAGCAGGCAAGGAAAAAAGGGATCTCTTACGTTATAAGGGATGCCTTACAGCAATTGGAGAAGAACGTAGATACGATATATGTAACGGTAGACATGGATGTGCTTGATATCGCTTACAGCCCCGCAGCGCCTGCTGCAGCACCCGGAGGCATGTATACGGAAGAATTATTTGAAGCCGTCCAGCTGGCCGGCGAACATGCAAAAGTAAAGGCTGTCGATATCGTTTGTTTAGACCCGAGGAAGGATGTAGGCGAACAATCTGTGAAAAGTGCTATCCACACCATGCTGTCTTTTTTAATGGGCTATTGTAAAAGGTAAGAGTGGGGAAGTGGAAGATATGGTAGTATTAACAGGTCATTCCCTTCGTTTTTCAGAGATAAAGAGAGTATTGTTTGAAAGAGAGACAGTCCTTGCTTCCGACAAAAGCATGGAGGATGTAAAAGAAAGCCGCAAAGCGGTGGAAGACATTGTGGAAAAAGAGAGTGTTATTTATGGCATTACAACTGGGTTTGGGAAATTCAGCGATGTACTGATTCAAAAAGAAGATGTAGAAGGTCTTCAAAAAAACTTAATATATTCGCATGCATGCGGGGTCGGGGATCCTTTTCCAGAAATCGTTTCACGCGCTATGCTGCTATTGAGGGCAAATGCATTGTTAAAGGGATATTCCGGGGTGCGTCCTCTCTTAATCAATCGTTTGATTGATTTATTAAACAAGCGTATTCATCCGGTAATTCCACAGCAGGGATCACTAGGAGCAAGCGGAGACCTGGCGCCTTTATCCCACTTAGCATTAGCACTTATAGGGGAAGGGGAAGTCTTTTATAAAAGAAAAAAAGTCCCTGCTATTACTGCTTTAAAAAAGGAAGGAATTCATCCGATTGCACTATCAGCAAAAGAAGGCCTGGCCCTCATTAATGGTACCCAGGCTATGACAGCAATGGGGGTCCTCGGTTATTTGAAAGCCGAAAAGCTTGCTTATCAAGCGGAGATCATTGCTTCCCTTACGATGGAGGGGCTGCGAGGCATTATTGATGCGTTTGATAAAGATATTCATGTGGCGCGTGGCTATCAAGAGCAAGCAGAGGTGGCAGATAGGATACGGAAATACCTAAAAGGCAGCCGCTTAACGACAAAACAAGGAGAATTGCGGGTACAAGACGCTTATTCACTCCGCTGTATACCGCAAGTTCACGGAGCAACCTGGCAAACGCTTCACTATGTTAAAGATAAACTTGAAATTGAAATGAATGCTGCAACGGATAATCCGCTTATTTTTGAAAATGGAAAGAAAGTGATTTCAGGAGGAAATTTCCACGGACAGCCGATTGCTCTGGCCATGGATTTTCTAGGAATTGCAGTTGCAGAACTTGCGAACATTTCCGAGCGGCGTATAGAGAGGCTGGTCAATCCTCATCTAAATGATTTGCCGCCATTTTTAAGTCCCGAACCGGGTCTGCAATCTGGCGCCATGATTATGCAATATACTGCAGCTTCGCTCGTTTCGGAAAACAAAACGCTGGCCCATCCGGCTAGTGTTGATTCGATTCCGTCATCGGCCAACCAGGAGGATCATGTCAGTATGGGCACTATTGCGGCAAGGCACGCCGCCAAAATTGTTGAAAATACCACTCGTGTACTGGCCATTGAAGCGATTTGCAGCATGCAGGCAGCTGAATACCGTGGAAAAGACAAAATGGCACCGAAGACAAGAACTTTTTTAGAAAGTGGGAGGACTGTCGTTCCGTTTATCAAAACTGATCGAATGTTTTATAAAGATATAGATGCAATGTACTGGTGGATGAAAAGAGCACCGGCTAGATACTAGCGAACACATTGAACCAAGGACCACAAAGAGGCCGTCTTAAAAATAATACCTTTTTAAAACGGCCCCTATATGTCTTTATGCTCCATACTTACAGTACACACTTATCCTAAACACCTCAATTGCTGATCTGCATAACGTTTTGCTATTTTATACCATTCCAATGAGAAACCAAACTGTTTTTGTAATTCAGATGTTTTTTCCATGAAGAGCTGTACCCACATTTTACGTTCAAAATCATTGTAGTCATGCCATGTCCTTTTTGATTTAAAAAAAAATAACATTGTCAGCATATAACCACTCTCCTTATTCAAAACATTCTGAATACATTGTTATAATTCTATTTTTTGTCTTTTTAATCCTTCTTTTTTTAATATTTAATTGAATTTATTATTCATAACCTGTACTTTCCTTAAGAGATGTACAAAACCATTTCGATTGTGAAGGAAAAAATACATGTTTGTCCTTGGTCATAGACCACCATATAACTCTTCCCCAAGCGAACGAAGGCAATCACACTCTCCACTTGTACATTCTTCCTAAATTAGAATTGGTAAAAGTCTTCACATATCCTTATCGATTCTATTTTCTTATAGATGGTCTCTTTGGACCCAACATACTAAACTGATTCAAACGCATGAGTTTATTGAATCAAGAAAAAAACAGAAAAAGTATTAAGAGTCTAAAAAAGGTACAAAAATAACTTTTAAAACATCATTGAATAAAGCAGTTGCATGATAACTTTGTTGTTAATCCACATACATTAGGACCCTGAGTGTTGAGATTCAGGGTTTTTTAAGTACTTTAACAAGGAGCAGCCCTCTATTTCATATTATGAAAAAAATTTTATTGATTTTATTAAAAAATTTTAATAGTCTATATATAAGCCGATGAAAATTCTGACAACGAATAATTATAAACTCAGTTATTTGAGGGAATTTTACTGATATTTGCAGATCCTTATTTCATAATATTCAAAGTTTAATAGTTTGTGTAAAGGTGGTAAGAATAATGAAAAATTCTGAAAAAAATTTTCAACCAAAAAAAGAAAAAACCAAAATCAATTCAGTGACGAATGCTTTAATGATACTTGATATTTTAGGTAGAAATTCTAAAGGAATGTTAATAAAGGAATTAAGTATCGAGTTAAAATTTAATCTAAGCACCACATACCATCTAGTTAATACATTGATTGAAAGCGATTACATTCAAAAAGTAAATAATGAACGTTATATCTTGGGAAGCAAGATTCCATTTTTAAACAATTCCTTCCTACAATCTATTGGACCTACTTATAATTTATCTAGTTATTTAGAAATACTCTCACAAAGGACTGGAGAAACTGCATACTTGGGAATTGAACATAATTCTCAGGTTTTGATACAGGATATTTTTGAAAGTCCTCAAGCAGTCCGGGTTCGATCTCTTCATTTAGGATACAATGAGCATCCTCATGCAAGAGCTCTTCCAAAATCAATTATGGCTTTTTGGCCAGAAGAGAAAGTCATTCAATTTTTTGAAGGAAGGGATATGGAAAAACTTACTGAGAACACTCCGAACAATATTGATCAGTTGTTAATGGAACTTAAAGATATAAGAAGAGATGGTTATTCCTTAGATGAAGAATCATTTATTCCTGGAATTAGTTGTGTTGCTGCTCCTGTATTTGGCGCACAAGGTAAGGTCGCTGCTTCCTTATGTGTAACCGTACCGTCGGAAAGGTACCGTAATAAAAGCGATGTATTAATTGACAGTGTTTGCACAATAGCCGAGGAAGCATCAAAATCTTTGGGGTTCAAACTTTACACAATATAAAAATTATGGGGGTGATCGTATGTAAATGAATAGTTCACAAGAGTTCAATTAATTATATATGGTACCGGGAGTTGTTAATAGTTTTTAAAGGTGGTGGTAGTGCTGGAAATATAAAGCATTCTAATAAGGGTATAAGTAAGTTCATGTAAGATTTGCGTGGTTTTAATGATAGTTAGGAATCTTATGTACAGTCCTTTGAAAATAGTATGTAATATTTAAATTAAAGATTGAAAATTCAAAAATTTGTTTGAAAAGGAGAATGTAAATGACTACAAATAAGGATGTAGAAAAAGTGCAAGTAAATCCAAAAGATGTTTATGAGAGATTGGTACGCAGACAAGATGTTCCTGTGAATTGGGATGCATTCCCAGATATTAAAAAAGGTACTTTCCGTTACATGGGTACATTAGCATCCACAGACAAATCAATCCCCCCTAATTTAACAGAGAGTGATATATCTTTTGGCATTATTGAAGCTGGTCCTGGTCCTCAATCTCAATTGCATGATCATGAGATAGAAGAAATTTTCATTCCATTGGATGGTTTGTGGGAAGTCTCTTGGGGGCCTAATGGAGAGGAAAAAGTTACAATTGGTCCCCTTGATCTGATTTCAGTACCACCCAATATCTTAAGAGCATTTGCAAATGTCGGGGCAAGCACAGCTCGTCTTATGGTTATTCAATCTAGTGCTACCCCTAATGCTGGTGCAGGTTTGTTTGAGGATCCTACAAGATTAACAAATGTAACCGATAAAAATAACTAATATTAGCATCTCCCATCATCATAAGAGCATTGGCAAAGTCATGGGAATACAGCTGTCTCATGGTTATTCCAACTAGTGCCACACCTAATACTGTGCAGGCTTGTATGGGTATCCAAAAAAAATACCTCTCTCAAAAAAATTTCGATCAATACTCATACCATCATCACCTTAGATTAAACCAATCTCCCAGCAGGTTTGCTTTCCAATGAACATTATTGCAGAAGTTAAACCTGCTGGATCCTTTATTATTTTTCGATCAATTGGTTGATTGTTTGAACTCCTTAATCAATAACTAATTATAGATGAAATATCATATTTAGTTTATGTCAATGTCTTGAGTTGAACTATAGTGGTAGACAACCCTTATATCTATGTTTAGAACGGTAAAACCAGCCTATTGGAAACGCTGTAAGTATTGGGCGTGGTCTTAGTCATTCCCTCCCTGGAATAATACCCAATAGTTATTGTGGTTATGTGGATTAAACATATTGACAATTAGACATGAATTTAATTTAAAAGAAGGTTGGTGAAAAAAGATGAATGTAAAAATAAAGGGTTTATCCATTTTATTGTGTCTAATGTCTTTTAGTATGATAATCGCTGCTTGTGGTAATAATACCTCCACAAAAAACGCTGAAAGTGCAAATGAAGAAGTGATTTCCTTACAAGTAGGTTCCGCTTATTCACCACAATTACCATGGACCAATTCGTTAAAAAATTTTTTTATACCAGAAGTAAATAAAGCTTTGCAAGATACAAATTATAAAATTAATTGGACAGAGAACTATAGTGGAACCGTTGCAAAAGCTGGTGAGGAATTGGGGGCAGTAAAGAATGGGTTATTGGATATCGCATTTGTAGTTTCACCTTTCGAAGTTTCAGCATTACCAATAAGTAATATTGGTTACAATGTTCCATTTTCTAGTGGAGATCCTGTAGTTGTTTCAAAAGCAATCAATGCCCTAAATGAAAAATATCCTGAATTATCAGAAGAATATAATAAAGCTAATCAAAAATTACTAGGATTGGGAACAACGGAGGATTATGCGATTCAAACGAAATTCCCTGTAAAATCTTTTAATGATTTAAAAGGGGAAACAATTGCAGCAGTTGGTTCTAACATAAAATGGATCGAACCACTGGGTGTTACACCTGTCCAGGCTGCTTTGGCTGAAATGTACCAAAGCTTACAATCTGGTGTTTATAAGGGAGTAGTGGCTGCACCAACATCGGTAACTGGCACGAAGCTTTATGAACAGGCCGAATACTTTACTGAGATAGGGTTTGGATGTGCTGTCATTGGAGGGTTGACTATTAATCAAGATACTTTTGATAATCTTCCGTCTGAAGTTCAAGAGGTGATCGTAGAAGTGGGTGTACAATTTCCATTGGCAATGGCTGAACTCTCTAACAATGAGACTGATGAAGCATTAAAAGAAATTGAAGACGGAGGAGGCACTCTCTCCACATTACCAAATGAAGAAAGAAAAAAAATAGCAAAACTGCTTTCAGATATTCCAAATTCATATGCTGAAGAATTGAACAAAAAAGGTCTTCCAGGAAGTGAAATAATGAAAGATTATATTCAACTACAGATCGATGAAGGGCATGTATTCCCGGTTGATTATCAAATTAATTAGTAATCATGACCTGGTGTTGCCTGTCCTTTAAGCTGACACCTCATCGTAAGAAAAGAGGAGAAAAGCATGAAATCATTTTCTTTAAGAAAAACCTTTAAAAACTTAGTCTTCATAATGGCAATTATTGGAGTGATTTGGATATTGGCCTTGATGCTGATAATTGTTTCTGATGTGGTAGGTCGTAATTTCTTCAATCACCCAATCATTGGGGTTCCAGAAATTGCGAAAAATTCAATTGTGGGAATTACCTTTTTACAATTGCCTTATGTACTCCTTAAAGGAAGGCATATTAGATCAACAGTTATTGTGGACAAATTGAAAGGAAGATGGAAACAATTTTTGTTATATGTGACGTGGATAGCGGTTATTATTTTATTTGCTCTATTGATTTACGCGATTTGGCCGGCAACAATGTCATCCTTCATGAATAAAGAATTTACAGGAGAAGGTTCGATACGAATTCCCACTTTTCCAACCTATTTTATCATTGTTTTTAGCAGTATATGTATGGTAATTCAATCTGTTTTTTCTTTGATTGATGTGCAAAGAGGCCAATCTTAAGTGGGAATCAGGGAATTTTAGGGAGGGCTTTTATGGACCCATTAACGATAGGTGTTATGACTACAGTATTATTACTAATACTAATATTACTAGGTATCCATATAGCAGTAGCTCTTGCTCTCATGAGTATTCTTGGTATTTGGTTATCGATCGGTGACTTTAATGTCAGTATAAATGTCTTAAGTACTACTACATTTCATAGTATTAGTGAATATATTTTTTCTGTTATCCCTTTGTTTGTATTGATGGGTTTATTATCAAACATGTCTGGTGCAAGCAGAGATCTTTATAATTCATTCCATGTATTATTGAAGGCGGTACGCGGTGGTATTGGTATGGCGACAGTAATTGCTAATGCTATATTTGCTACGATTACAGGGGTTAGTGTAGCATCTGCTGCTGTGTTTAGTAAAATATCTTTGCCATCAATGTTGGATTTAAAATATGATAAAAAGTTAGCGTTAGGAACGGTAGCTGGGAGTTCCGTATTAGGTATGCTGATTCCTCCAAGTCTACTATTAATTGTATATGGAATGCTAGCTGAAATATCGGTAGGGAAATTATTTATTGCAGGGATAATTCCCGGAATTATTTTGGTATTAGTCTATTGCATAGGGATATATACGATGGCGACTTTAAAACCTCATTTGGTTGGTGGTAGGGATGTAAAACTAGATACGACATTTAATAAAGAGGATTTATTAAAAGCCCTAATTAAAACTTTTCCTATAATCACTCTCGTTATTGTGATACTAGGAGGAATTTATGTTGGTTTTTTGACCCCTACAGAAGCTGGAGCTATTGGTGCATTTGGTGCCTTATTATTAGTAATATTCAGAAAAAAATTAAATTTTAAAGAGTTTTGGATGAATCTTATAGAAACAGGCTATACCACTGGAAGCGTTCTGTTGTTATTGATTTCTGCAAGTATGTATTCCCGAATGTTATCTATGACTGGAATAATTTCGTATGTTAATCAATTTGTAAATCAACTCAATGTATCAACACATATGTTAATTATTGTACTGTTTATTATTTTGTTTGTAATGGGCATGGTCATAGATTCAACCTCAATTTTACTTATTTCAATGCCTTTAATGCTGCCGGTTGTTAGTGCAATAGGATATGACCTTATTACTTTTGGGATCATTGCGGTTATTGTCATAGAAATCGGCTTGTTGACGCCCCCTTTTGGACTAGTGGCCTACTCAATGAAATCTGCTCTGGGCGATAACGCCGATATTGGTGAAATTTTTACTGGGTCCATTCCATTTATCATAATGATGATGATATGTGTGACCATACTATTAATTTTTCCTGATTTGATTACTTGGTTACCTAGTGTTATGCAGGGAGAATAAAAATAGTATTTAATGTTATAAAAAAATTGAATTGGATTTTAAAGGGGGAAGAAATATTGTAAGCCATTATATAGATATAAAATAAATCATTAAATCAACAAAACAAGAAAGAGGAGGAGAATTAAAATTGGATACCTATTTTAAAATATATAAAAGTGATGATAATTACAAAAGGTTTGATGAAGATAAGTTGCAACAAGCATGGTATGTAATGAATTTAATTCGGCATTTTGAAGAAAAAAGTATTGATGTATATAAAAAAGGATTAATGGGGGGATCCCTTCATTCTTATATTGGACAAGAAGCTGTTGCCACTGGAGTATGTATGAATTTCGATGTTCAAGATCAAATAACTATTTCATATCGTGGGCGTGGACAAGCGCTTGCAAAAGGAGCCGATCCATTTTATTTGTTCGCAGAAATGTTGGGTAAAGTCGATGGTTGCAGTAAAGGTAAAGGTGGTCCAATGCACATAGCATCACGAAAAAATGGGATTTTAGGTGCAAATGGGATTGTTGGAGGCGGTATCCCGCATGCTGTTGGAGCAGCATTAACTGCTAAGTATAGAAAAACAAATCAGGTTGCTGGCACCTTTTTTGGAGATGGGGCTACAAACCAAGGAGCTTTTCATGAATCTCTTAATTTAGCAGCTGTTTTGAAATTGCCTGTTATCTTTATTTGTGAAAATAATTTATATGCTGAAATGACCCCAATTCGTAATTCGGTGCTAAATGAAGATCTTGCTGAACGTGGCTTAGCTTACCGTATTCCCTCTGTTGTAGTCGATGGTAATAATGTAATAGATGTGTTTGAGGCAACCAAAGAGGCTATTGAAAGGGCTCGTAAAGGATTAGGGCCGACATTCATTGAGGCCAAAACTTATAGACTAGAAGGCCATATGTATGGGGATCCAGAAACTTACAGAACGGCAGAAGAAGTGAAGGAAAGGAGAAAAGAAGAGCCATTATTAAAGTTCAAAGAGCTATGTATGACAAAGAATCTTTTATCGGAAGAAAAAATGATTCAAATTCAAAACAAAGCGAAAGATGAAATAGAAAAAGCATATCTTAGAGCGGAAAAATCGAAACAACCTGAAATGGAGGAGATTTTTACAGATGTCTACTAATAACATGACTTATAGAGAAGCTTTGAATAGAGCGTTAGAAGAAGAAATGAGCCGAGATAATAGCATTCTTTTAATGGGAGAAGATATCGGTTCATACGGTGGTATTTTTAAAGTAACTAAAGGATTATATGACAAATTCGGTGGAGAGAGAGTAATCGACACTCCTATCTCTGAAACAGGATTTGTCGGTGCGGCGGTTGGTGCAGCTATGACAGGATTACGTCCTATTGTTGAAATTATGTGGGTAGATTTCACATTAGTCGCCACGGATCAGATTGTTAATCAGGCTGCTAAAATAGCTTACATGTCTGGTGGAGAAACGACAGTACCTCTTGTCATTCGCACACAAGGTGGTGGTGGGCGAGGAAACGGAGCTCAACACTCCCAGAGTTTAGAAACGATTTACAGCCATATACCTGGAATAAAAGTAGTAATGCCGTCTACTCCTTATGATGCCAAAGGTTTACTAAAAGAGGCAATTCAAGTTGATGGACCTGTAATGTTTATCGAACATAAAATGCTGTATAACACAAAAGGGATAGTTCCTGAAGAAGAGTATGTCATTCCGCTCGGTAAGGCAGATGTAAAGGAAGAAGGTCATGATGTGACCATCGCAGCGATTTCTTCTACTGTTCCACTGGCTATGGAAGCTTCGAAAAAATTGAAGGAAGAGGGCATTCATGCTGAAGTTATCGATCTACGGACACTCGTTCCTTTGGATGTCGATTCGGTAATTCAATCTTTATCCAAGACGAATCGTTTGGTAATCGCTCACGAAGCCCACCTTTCATTCGGTTGGGGAGCAGAGCTAGTATCTCGGATACAAGAAAGAGCATTTGATCAATTAGATGCACCTATTCAACGTGTCGGTGCTGAAGATACACCTATTCCCTATAATTTAGACCTTGAAAAGGAAATGTTACCTCAAGTTAAGGATATCATTGATTCAGTGAAGAAAACACTTTATCAAACAATTTAGTAAATAAATATGTTGTTAATACAGATTAATTAAAGTTGATCTTAACGTTTTTTAGGACAACTTAAGGGTTTTGGATGAATAATAGGAAAACTAAAAATTATCGATAAGAGGTGATAAAGTTGGGGAAGGAAATCACATTGCCCAAAATGGGTCAAACGATGGAAGAAGCAGAAATCGTAGAATGGATGAAAAAAGAGGGTGAGTATGTTTCTAAAGGAGAAATCCTTTTAGAGGTACAAACAGATAAAGCTGCTTTAGAAATAGAAGCAGAAGACGAAGGTTATTTGCAAATTATTAGTAGAGAAGGAGAAAACATACAGGTAGGCTCGGTTTTTGCCTACTTGTCAGACTCAGATGTTGAAAAGGTTGAATCTGAGGACCAAAATTCTGAAAGTGAAATTGAAAATTTGAAACAAAATCACACACAAAATCTAAAGTCAGATACATTACCTCTAAATAATGTTTCGGAAAGAAATAACGGAAGCCAATCAAAAAGAATTCCTGCTTCTCCTGCCGCCCGAAAGCTTGCAAGAAAGAACAATATCGACTTACAACATGTCAAGGGTACCGGCACACGTGAAAGAATCGTTTTGCAAGATATTCAACGTATTCTAAGTAAACAAGTTACTTCTTCTGAATTCAAACACGAACCACTACCTCTTGGTGCACTTAAAAGACCGGTGAGTCAAATGCGTGAAATAATTGCAAAACGTATGACAGAGAGTATTCAACAAGTTCCTCAATTTCAAATAAAAAAATCAGTAGACATGACGTCATTGTTAAACACCAGGAAAACTTTGTCGTCTAGTTTTGAAACATCTATAGGAGTAAAGTTATCCGTGAACGACTTTTTCATTCAGGCCGTTGCCCTTACTTTAAAGGATCATCCTCATATCAACGCTTCTTTTATCAACAGTCATCAAGGTTGTCATATAGAAGAATACAAACATGTTAATATTGGATTAGCTGTGGCCACAGATAAAGGACTTCTTGTACCTGTATTCCATGAAGTAGAAACAATGAAGTTGGTTGATATAGCTAAAAAACGAAATGATCTAGTGAAAAAAGCTCAACAAAATAAACTATCAAAACACGAAGTTGAAGGAGGAACATTTACCATTTCAAACCTAGCTTCACTTGATGTTGAAGAATTTACTGCAATAATAAACCCTCCGGAAACCGGAATACTTGCTGTTGGTTGTACGAATAAGGAAGTAGTTGCTAATAATGGAGATACGTATATTGCTCCTATCCTTCGTATGACAGCAACCTTTGATCATCGTACGATTGATGGAGTTGACGGAGCCAAATTTATGCGAGATTTAAAAACACGATTAGAAAGTGGAGATTGGAAGATCATTTAGGAACAGCAGTTGAGATATAACAGCATATATCATGTCAGCCTTACTGAGATTCATTACAAACATAGTCCATGGGTTTAAATGAGCAAAAAAATTATTTACAAAGGGACGAAAACGACTAGGACAAGCTTTGTACCTAGCAATTCGTCCATTTGTTGCTCATATTCCATTTTGGTAGCTGGTTCACGACCAATGGAGCTTCCCAACTTTCCATTCGGGGAAAGGGTGTTGTCTTCAACCGACATTTTATCACTTCAGTATGTTCCTAATAAATTAACCATTATAGGAGCAGGGTATATTGGTATAGAGTTAGGACAAGCATTTACTAAAATTGGTTCTGAAGTTACCTTTATATAGAATCAAGAATGTATATTGCCTGGTTTTTCTCCCTATTTCACGCGAATTCTAGAGAAAAAACTTAAGAGGTCAGGAGTAAATATTCAAACCAATGCAAAGGCAGAGTCTATAAGCTCTGATGATAATTGTATTACGCTAAAGTATACAGTCAATAATGAAAATTCCTATGAGCTATCAACCGATGTTTTATTAGTAACCGTTGGTAGAAAACCGAACACTGATGACATAAATTTAGATGTTGCAATTAACATTTTTATAAACCAAAAAATGTTAATGATGAGGTTGAGCTGATAAAAATATTTTACAAAAAAAGATGATTATAGTAATTATTACTATAAAGAAGGAGGAAAAAATGGGAATTGATCATTTAAATATTTCAAAAGATCAATTAAACATAGAAGGAAAAGGCCCTCCTGTCCTATTTCTTCATGGTTTAGGGATGTCAAAAAAAGTGTGGGAACCTATAGTTACTATACTTAGTAAATGATTTCATTACATTGCCATTGATTTTTCTGCAGAACAAAATATTTCATCTAAACAAAAAAACAAAAAGGTTTAAATAGTTTAGTAGATTTCAAGGAAATGATTAACTGAGAAACATGGGTTGATCGAAAATTTATGTCGAAGTAGTTGAACTTAGTAATTGGGATCTATGGATATATTTTAATCCCTATACAACTTATAGTTGGTTTAATAGATGAGATTACTCCACCTATTTTTTCAGAAAAAGTCTCCCAGGAGTTACCGGATAGTTTGATATTCACTTTAAAAGATAGTGGTCACCAAATTCATATGGAAAGTTCAGAAGAAGTATCAGATAAGATATTTAAGTTTATCCATAAATATGAAAAAAATTATAACTGGATTTGTATATGCGATGTTAGTATTTATCGCCCGGAGTATTTTAAGACGGGCAAGGAAGGAGTTCCAATGTCTTTGTTTCAACTTAATAATACCTGTTTTAACAAAAAAAGATATGGAACCCTATTTTTAACAACTATCCAATGGTTTGTAATGATGCTTACCAATGCAATGGTTATCCCATTATCGATTGCTTATTTATTTCAATTGGACGTAAATGAAACATCAATTTTCTTAAGTAATACGTTCTTGTTAGTTGGTTTGTTTTCTCTGCTTCAAGCGTTTTTTGGGCACCGATTGCCTATTATTGAGGGTCCAGCTGGTATATGGTGGGGTGTTATCTTTATTACATATTCAATTAACACTCAATTAGGACTTAATAGGATGGACATTGGTCGAGGCATGGAGTTAGGGTTGATTATTGTTGGTTTTTGTCTGCTATGTATGAGTTTTACCCAGATGATTAATAAAATATCTTCATTGTTTACTCCATTAGTTAATGGAATATTTATGCTTATCATGCCTTTATCAATGTCTGGTGTATTGTTGAAAGGAATACTAGGCATTGATCCAGTACAAAGCTATAAAAATATAACACTTATTATTTCTTTAATGGTTTTGCTTTTTTTGTTAATACTTACCAAGTTTAAGAGGGTTAAGTGGATCCATTCATTTTCCTTGTTGATAGGTCTCATGGTGGGGTGGCTGGTCTATTATTTACTAGGCTTTAAAAAAAGTTTTTCAATGGAACCATTGTTTACTCATCCAACTTTTTTTTTCTGGGGTTACCCAGAGCTAAATTGGGGCATTCTATCTATTTCTCTTGTCACAGGTATATTGATGTTATCGAATATAGCAGTTAGTATACAATCAATGTTAATTGTGAAGCAATCAAAAGTATCAAAAAAAATATATGAAAATACTGGTAAAGTGACTGGATTATCTTATATGTTGTCTGGCATGTGTGGGACTGTTGGTTTATTACCTTTAGCAAGTTCTTCTAGTGTCGTTCAATTGTCTGGAATATCTTCACGCCTTCCATTCATATTAGCTTCTTTTATCATGTTGAGTTTAGGTTTTTTTCGAGGACTTAGTAATTTGGTATCCTCTATTCCTGACCCTGTGATATATATTGTTCTATTTGTTTTATTTATCCAACTGATCGAAATAGGATTTAAGTTTTTTAATCTAATTGAAATGAACAACAATAATTTATTTATTATTAGTTTAAGCTTAATGATAGGAATAGGGGCCATGTATATTCCTTATACTTTTATTCAGCAATTTCATCCCATTGTAGGGAATATAATTGGCAATGGGTTATTAATTTCAATTATTATAGCAATTTCCCTGGAACAATCATTTAAATTACTTAAATTAAAGCATAAATAGAGTCAGAGTTTCTCAGGCTACCGTGTTCTACCTCCGACGGTTGTAATATGTATTCCTTGCTATCATTCGACCGTTCAAAATTCCTAGAATTGTTAGACGGTTACACCTAAATGTGATTATCTAGAAATACAAAACTATCATTATTAATGTTAACAGATAGGAGCTTGTTTATCTTACTGGGTCCTAAACCAAGACATCTTTATGGTCATGGAATTAGAAGAGGCAGCTGCTCTGTCGGAGGGAAAAAACGTCGACTTTTTATATGCGTTAACAATAACTTCTGGAACCAACTCCTTTTGATTTCTTGGTATCTGGTTCTTTACCATAGCTATACTGTTTCCCGATCCCTTGAACCAGGCGATACTGTTGCCATTCTACTACTTCATCCATATTTTAATTTGGGTTATATTCTTAATGTCGAATTTATCCATTATTTCCCGATTCAAATATTCTTCAGTTAACTTCAATTGAATAACGGCCATTTTATTTCTTCTAAATATGATCTCTTCTTCCCATAAGAAAAACACCATCTACATTCGTATTATCTAAATACGACTACAGTGGTGCTTTTTCCTTGTCTCGTTTAATAAGGTCTCTCCCAATGTTCCGAGCTCTTTTTCTGAAAAGGGGTATGTTATATTATTTATTTGTCAATCAATTATAACTGGTTAATAAAGGAAAATCATATTACTCATATGTGGACAGCAAAGTCTTATAGTCTACATCATAACGCTGTACTTTTCTTACTAAGGTAGAATGACTAACTTCAAGGATCCTTGCAGCTTGGCGAATAGATTTTACTTTTTTTAATGTACGTATAATAACTGATTTTTCATATAATTCCATGGACTCTCGTAATGGTAACGGTTCTGTCAGTTTTAAATTAGGAAGTCCTGATACTTTCTGAAAGGATTCTGGGAGATTTATGCTGTTTGAATCACCCTGTTGCGATATTACAACAATCCTTTCAATGATATTCTTAAGTTCTCGAACATTACCTGGCCAGTGATATTCCATTATCTGTTCAAAAATACCTGAACTGATCTCTATATTACGATTGTACCTTTTATTAAATTGTTTTAAAAAGTAATCAACTAACACAGGAATATCATCTTTTCTTTCACGAAGAGGCGGGATAGTTAAAGGAATGACATTTAGTCTGTAATAAAGGTCTTCCCTAAACGAACCTTCATCGATCATTGCTTCTAATGGACGATTGGTAGCGGAAATAACGCGGACATCAATGGGAATTGTTTTACTCCCACCAATTCTTTGTACCTTTTTTTCTTGTAGAACGCGAAGTAATTTAACCTGCATATTCATAGAAAGTTCCCCAATTTCATCTAAGAAAAGCGTGCCTTGGTCTGCCATTTCGAATAACCCAGTTTTTCTTTTCGTTGCGCCAGTGAATGTACCTTGTTCATATCCAAATAGTTCAGATTCTATCAAACTTTCAGGAATAGCGGAGCAGTTTACAACAATAAATGGTTTGTTTTTCCGTGGGCTCATTTGATGAATCCAATTCGTAAAAACTTCTTTACCTACTCCAGATTCCCCTAGGATGATGATTGTCGACTCGGTTACAGCTACATGCTTTGCCAATTGTAATAACTGAATCATTTTTTCATCTCTACATATGATTCCATTTTCCGCCGCCAAAGAACTATCTTTAAAACTTTTAATTTCCCTTTCATAATGTTCGATAAGATCATTCTTTTTTTCAATTTCTCTTTGCTGAAGTTCTATTAATTGAGTAATGTCACGAACGTTACAAACAATGAGATCTAATTGGTTATGTTCGTCAAATACAGGTACCCCGGTTACCAACAGCTCTTTATTATTTACTTTGTTTATAATCGTTACTGGTTTTAACGTTTTTATTACATCGGGAATGGCTGATTGAGATAAGACACCGACTTCCAGTAACTCCTCTACAAACTTGCCGAGTACAGTTTCTCTGTTTATGCCGGTTAGAACCTCATAAGCTCTATTCACCAAAATCGTTCGACCATTCCTATCGGCCACCCAAATACCGTCATAAAACGAATTGAAAATTTTTTCCCATTCTGTTTTTTGAAACTGACGAAGGTTTATTAAATCTTCTGACATTTTGCCCCGCCCCCATTCACCGTTTCCGCCTCAAAGTTGGTTTTTCATTTTCTGTATCATCTGTCGTACCGGTTCTTTCATGGTATCTTAAACTATGATCTCTGATGACGTTTGAGATTCAACCATTTAGCAGCTGTGCCGGGCACACTTTTATTTAATATATAGTTCCTCGTATAGTTCCTCTTAATAAACATCTGTGTAATTAACAAATAAGGCTATTAAAGATGCGAAGTTAGTAACATATCTTAAAACCCAAAGGCATTAATAAAATTTTGAAAAGTATTACAATTCATATTTTTTCAAACCAATTAAATGATTTTCAAAATATGAACTGTTAAACTAACACCTTTGAGTTTTTTAAGAACAGATCGGAAAAAGTGATTATTTTACTACATAATTTCTTAAAGGATTCAAGTGAGTTAATTGAAACAAGAAAACTGAATTGTATGGGAAGAAACCTTTTTATAACATGCCTGTTAGTTAGCCAAAAATAACCAATAAAAATATACAAAAAGAGTCCCCTTCTTGTAAAATGTACCTCCCATACCAACACAAACAAGAAAGAGTGTCTCTAATGTGGCTTATACTTTTTTATAAGTTAGTTCTCATATTTGGTACAAAACCTAACCACCTCGAGATTTGTAGTCCCGCATCTTTTAACAGGATCGTATTACTTTCATGATTTTCCTTCATTCTCAAAGTAGGCGCACCGATACTTATAGCTCCGGCTACCCGTCCAGTATAATTGTAGACAGGTACAGCGTAACAGGTCAAACCAATCTCTATTTCTTCTCGATCTATTGCAATGCCTTGTAATCTAATAGTACTCAGTTCATCAAGAAATCTTTGTCGATCTGTTATGGTATTTTTGGTAAAGGAAGGCGTTCCTTGTTCTTCTAATATCCTATCTACCTCTTCAAGCGATAATGTAGATGCGATTGCTTTACCAACAGCTGTACAATGAATTGGTCTTCTCATTCCTAATTCAGCAGTAGTCCTAATCGATTGTGTTCCTTCAACTTTATATAGATGCACCACAGATCCTTCATTGTAGACTGAAAGAAAAGATGTTTCGCCTGTTTTCTGAGCTAATTCCCGGAGATAAGGGGTAGCAACATCAACAATGTCCAAATTCTTAAGTCCTGAAACGCCAATTTCAATGGTTTTTAATCCAATACTATACCTTTCCGTATCTTCTTCTAAATGAATAAAATCAAGGTTCGTTAAAGTTTCTAATAATCTATGAGCTGTACTTTTTGGTATATTTAGATCTTTCACTAATTGAGCTAAAGTAATACCACCTCTATTTTTCGCTATATATTGTAATAGTAACAAGACTCGGTCTGCCGTTGAATTACTTTGTTTTTCATTTTTTTTAGACATTTCTAACTCCTTTTTTGTATTTTAACCATTAACGGAACATCGTTCATAAAAATAGTAATACTTTATTATAAAATGGACTGATATTCCATTTTATAATAAAATATTGTTTGTTTTTAGTCAACAATTCTTAGTTTAAGTTGAGAATTAGGTATTAGGTTATCAAAACATTGATTTTTGGAGTAGTAATTCTGAACTTTATTAAAATTTAAAATTATTAAATTTATTATTGACACTAAAGCTATAGGAATTTTATCATTAAATGGAGATGGTGTTCCGAAATTAAAAAAATATGCTTTTTTTATAAAACGATATTCCGAATTTTTAAAAGGAATGCTTCCGGTCTTTTACACAACCACAGTCGACTTGAACTGATAATGACATTAAAACAAATTTACTTTTACAGACTGAAATAGGAAGGTATGTATATTGAAACCTCCAATAAAAAACTGAAAAAAATTTGAAAACGCTTACTGTTGATTATCTACCTGTATATAGTAATCTATATATAGTAATCTAAAAATTCATATATTTACAAAAGAATAACAGATATATGACAGATAACAAAGCTAAAATCATTCATTGTGCCCTTTTCACTAAATTGTATGGAAATATCAACTACATATCGAGGTGCTCTATTTAGTAAAAAAATAAATAGGAATCAAATAGGGCTGAATTAAGAATGAATTTGGTGATGTAATAATGTAATTTGTTAAGGTTAGTCGAATTTTCTAGATTATGAGGTGATATCGTTGAATTAAAACAACAATGACTGAATAGGTACTTATTGCTAACGAACAAGAGCTATAACGTTGTCACGAACCACTTAAAATTAGTAGTAAAGAAATTTAGATAAAAAATAGTAGATATAGGGCCTAAACCTAGAAAGATCTTTTGAAAAGGGGGGATATAGGCCAATACATTCATAATGCTTAACAATGATGCTCGGATATTCCTACGACAGATATTTTGAATATATCGTTCGAGGACTGGTGAAAACCAATTAACCTTTGAGGTATGTTTCTTATTTCTAAATCGCACCCCTAAAGAAACTGGTATCTTGTGCGAGCCAACTTTTTAACGCGTCAAGCCGTCACCGTAGATGCGGTCTGGAAAATTCCAGTCGATAATTTTCAAAAGCCGGAATCGTTATCATACATGAATATAAAGAGGAGATAGGGGACGAAAAACGGTATTTTAATATTTATATACATGTGACACTCTCATTTCCTATAGAAACATTAGAGGAGGCGAAACATCGCGATGGTTATGTCAAAGAAAGGTTTGGGTGCAAGCAAGAAAAGAAAAGAGGACCCGAAATTCTTAACGGGTCATGGTGAGTTTACAGATGATTTGGAAAAGCCGGGTACCCTTCATTTGGCCATCTTAAGGAGTCCCCATGCCCATGCAAGAATTGTTGAATTGGACATAAGTAAGGCAAAGCAGTTGCAGGGTGTAGCCGCTGTTTTAACCGGGGAAGAGGCACGTCAATATATGGGACCTCTGGCCCCTACAATCAACATTTTTAATAATGTACCAGAAGTATATGCGATTGCGTATCAAAAGGTCAGATATTTTGGAGAGCCGGTTGCAGTTGTTGCCGCTACTGACCGTTATATCGCTGAGGACGCCGTTGACTTGATTGAAGTGAAATATTCCCCGCTACCTGCCGTGGTGAGTATTGAAGACGCTATTGAACCAAAAGCTCTACTTTATGAAGATTGGGGTCACAATAAGCAGTTGGAATGGAGAAACACCATAGGTGATATCGATCATGCGTTTTCACAATCTGTCCATGTATTTGAAGAGACAATTACACATAGTCGATATACCGGAACTCCTATGGAGTCTCGGGTCTGCCTCGCTGATTATAACCCCGGTTCCCAAAACTTGGTCGTCCACTGTTCAACACAAGCGCCGAATCAAGTCAGAACACTGATAGCCCAGACATTGGGTATGTCGGAAAATAATATCCGAGTCATTACGCAGGATGTAGGAGGCGGATATGGCAGTAAGCTTCAGGCAAATGCGGAAGTGATACCCTGCATGGTATCTCATATGCTTGGCAAGCCCGTCAAATGGACGGAGGATAGGGTAGAAAACTTATTATCCGGCATACAATCCCGTGATTGGTCTTGCACGTTAAAAGTAGGACTTGATAAAGATTATCAAATTACCGCTCTTCAAGCCAAACTAATCGGTAATATTGGTATAGACGGAACATGCCAAGGACCTGGTACGCCGGCATTGTTAGTTGCAGGTGCTTATTTTCCGGGGGCCTACAAAGTACCGGTTTATGATGTGGAAACAATTGGTGTAGTCACTAATAAAGGGCCATATGGGGCTCATCGTGGATATGGGAAAGATATCGCGAGTTATCCCGTTGAGCGCATGATGGATATCATGGCCCATAAGTTAGGTATTTCTACTGAGGAAATACGTCGAAAAAATTTTATCAATAAGGAAGAATACCCTTACGAACAAATTTCCGGGCCCCTTTATGATAGTGGGGATTTTCACCTGCTTATGGATCTCGCAATGGAAAAAGCGGACTATTCTGGTTTCAAACAAAAACAACAGGAACTTCGAAAACAAGGAAAATATATTGGAATCGGTATTTCTGCCATGCTAGAACCTTCAGGTGGGGCAGTATTTGATGGGATTTTTAATGGTTACCAGCCGGCGACAGTTCGTATGACTCCTGAAGGTGATTTTCAGGTCTTGGCCAGTCATCAGAATATCGGGCAAGGATTGGAAACCACACTTCCTCAAATTGTTTCAAGTGTAATGGACGTGGACATCCATCAAATCCGATTTATTTGTGGCGATACAGATATCACTCCTTACGGTTTAGGTTCTTTTTCATCTAGAGGTGCGACGTATGCCGTATCAGCTGTTTATGAAGCTTCTAAACTTTTAAAAGAAAAAATACTAAAGATCGTTGGTCATTTATTGAAAGAAGCACCTAGCAATTTAGAAATGAAGGACGGCAAGGTGATCGTTAGAGGAGCAGAGCGATGTATTAGCTTGCAGGAGCTGGGCAATAAAGTTTACCTTTGGCCAGGTCCGTATGGCATCGTTCCGGAGAATGTCGATTGCAATTTAGAGGTGACCTATACTTGGACAAGTAAAGTAGTAAACTGGGAACCTGACGAACTCGGGAGAATCAACCTGTACACTACACATCCGACAGGAGTATTTATTGCCTTGGTGGAAGTTGATGTTCAAACGGGGCAGGTTAAAATTAATAAATTTGTTGCCTCTCATGATTCTGGAACCATCATTAATGAGATGATTGTCGATGGACAAATTCATGGCGGCATTGCCCATGGGATCGGTGGTGTTTTAATGGAGGATCTGGCTTACGATAAAGAGGGTAAGATGATTCATCCGGACTTCCAGCATTACCTATGTCCAACTGCCATGGAGGTGCCTGATATGGAAACCATCCACATTGAATGTCCGTCTCCCTTTACTCCTCTTGGGACGAAAGGAATGGGCGAAGGTGGTACAATTCCTTCTCCGGCAGCTGTAGCCAATGCCGTCGAAGATGCGTTGGAGCCTTTTGGCGTGCGTGTTAAAGACTTGCCTTTAACCCCGGAACGGGTTTTGGAGTGTATCAAAAAGGGGGATCTGTCTGTTGGAAAAGTGTAAATGGAAATTATACCCGCTTGTAGTAGGGGAAGCAGTTGTAGGACAGGTATTAGATGTGTTTTGGTCTCTAACCCGGGATAAGTCACAGGTGGATGTCCCGATTATGGCATGGCTCCTCATGCCGCTAGATCAAGGTGAGCCCATTCTAGTAGACACTGGGTTTAGGGATGCTGAACGGTGTCAGCACGTGCATGGCCTCGGACCTCACCGCACTAAGCCGGAATGGAGTCTGGAGCAGCAACTGGCTAATCACGGTTTAACACCAAAGGACATTAAAACAGTCATTCTAACTCATCTTCATTATGATCACGCAGGAGGGTGCACTCAATTCAGCAATGCCAAGTTCATTATTCAACGAAGTGAATTGAAAGCTGCTGCAGCACCTGTGGTGTCACCCCATTTGGATTTCGGCGGGGGAGCTCTTTTCTATGATCGAAAAGATATTGCTGAAATCGTCGATCCTCTCTGGAGTCAAGTGGAATTGCTCGAAGGTGATGAAGAAATCGCACCAGGTGTCCAGTGTGTTCTCTTTTCCAATACACATACTCCGGGAAGCCAGGCAGTATATGTCAATACAGAAGTTGGTACAGCTGTAATACTTGGAGATATCGCAAGGAAAGTTGACTTAAATATTAACCAAGGGATTCCACCGGGACTTTTTTATGACCTAGAAGCGACATATCGAGCAATGAACAAAATCAAGAAAGAGGCAAATGTTATTCTTCCTTCACATGATTATGAGCTAGTAAAAAAATATGAAAATGGTTTATGAGGAAAGAATGAAATACTGTCATTAAGAGTGCTCCCCATGATATCAAGGTCTATCTAAATAAAGTAGACTTGAATAGAGAATATGACGTTTCGAAACATTTTAAGGAGGATTGGATTGTATGAAACCTGCTCCATTTGAATATGTCGTTGTACGAAGTATTAACGAAGCCATTGAGGCTTTGGGAAGAAATGGGGCGGATAGCCGAATCATTGCTGGCGGTCAAAGCTTGATGCCATCTATGAATATGAGGCAAACACGGCCTGCTTATTTGGTGGATATCAATGGGATTACTGATTTGGATTATATTCATGAAATCTCCTCAGGAATTGCAATCGGTGCATTAACACGGCATCGTGCCGTTGAGAGATCGGAAGTGATCAGGTCTGTTTGCCCGATCTTGCAGGAAGCAGTTAAACATATTGCCCATTTTCAAATTCGTAATCGAGGTACGATTGGAGGTTCTTTGTCCTTGAATGCTCCTGGTGCAGAATATGGGGTTATTGCACGCCTCCTCGAAGCCGAAATGGTAATTTCTAGTCCGGATGGGAAACGAGTAGTCCCCGCGGATCAATTTTTTGTTGGACACTTTAAGGTAGATTTAAAAAATAATGAAATTTTGACGGAAATCCGTTTTCCGTCACTGCCTCAAGGAGCGGGTTACTCCTTCCTTGAGGTCACGCGCCGCCACGGCCATATCCCTATTATCTCGACAGCGGCAATGATAACGTTAGACGGAAAAGATCAAATAGCCGAGATTCGCGTCATCCTGGGGAACGTAAGCGAACACGGTGTGCCATATAGAGTTAAGGCTGTAGATAGACTCGTTGGACAGAAGTTCAATGTGGATACAATAGAAGGTTTGGCAAAAGAAATTTCAGATGAGGTTAATCCTAATGAGGACGCAGATACTGAAGCAGCTTTTGTTAAACAATTTTCCGGTATGACGGGTCGTCGGGTATCAGAATTAGCTAGCGCTGAATATAGGAAAGAGGTAGCGGGTACGCTTAGCACCCGTGCATTGAAAATTGCATTTAAACGAACAAAAGGGGGAATCATTTAAATGGTGGAAGCTGTTTCACGAAAAAAAATTTCTGTTACCGTAAACGGAGTTTCTTATGAAAAGGAAGTCGATGTACGGATGTTGTTGGTTGACTTCATCCGTCGGGAACTGCAACTAAAAGGAACGCATACAGGGTGCGAACAGGGAGTGTGTGGTGCCTGCACTATTTTGATGGATGGTGAGGCTATACGCTCCTGTATTACCCTCGTTGTACAAGCGGATGGTTGTAACGTGCAAACTATTGAAGGAATGGGTTCTCCTAACAACCTTCACTATATCCAGGAGGCCTTTCAAGAAAATCATGGTTTACAGTGCGGATTTTGTACCCCAGGGTTTGTTATGTCAGTATTCTCTTTTCTCGATGAAAATCCAAATCCATCTGATGAAGAAATTCGTGAAGCCCTCTCAGGAAATTTGTGTCGATGTACAGGATATCAGGGGATTATTAAATCGGTAAAATGTGTTGCTCGAAAAATGGAGGAAGTTGGAATTGTTAAATAATTTTTAGGAATTAAGTGAATCAGAGAAATACTTCCTTAATCTGGAAAATTGATCATTATTATCCTTATTCCTCTTGGCTGTCCTATAGCTATATCTTAATAAAGACTTTTTTAAAATATAGATCGTGAGGCGCTTTCAAAGAAAATCTATATTGCAGTGTTTAAGCGAATAAAAGGGGATTGTTAGTTTTTTTGGAAAGGGAAAAGACAATTCTTTGATGTTAGAAGGAATCTCTTTAGTTAATTAAAGAGATTCCTTCTAACTCTCTTGGACAAAAATCAATCAAATTATTATATTGGGAATATTTTCTAGATTAATTTATTCATTTTTTATATTTTGATTGGTAAGACTAGAAAGTTTATTTCTTTTTTCAAGATCAAGATGCTTGAATAAGACCAGTAAACCAATACAAACAATTACTTAAAAATTAACTATCGAGATGGTTTGCAGGTCTATCTGTTTATGGCTGCTGCGTAAGTTGAGTTATTCATTCAATCATAAAAATATTTTAAATTGTAAGATAATTATCTCAAAAACTGTTGACCTTAGATGGACTATATTTTATAATAAAATGGAACAAAGATCCATTTTATTTATTTTATTATATAAATATGGAACGACATTCCGAATTTATTTTTGGCTAATAGGCTTACAAAAACCGTAGTAGTTTAACACGACTGACAATAACCATTTGTAGAAAAAGAGGTGAACTATGAACAATAGCCAAGTTAACGTAACACATAATCAAAAGAAAAAATGTAATGTTATAGCATTAATTCTTGGTGCTGGAACTTCTTCCCGAATGGGGCGCACAAAACAACTGCTTGAATATAAGGGATACTTTCTACTTGAATATGTCATCCGTCGAACACTTTCTTTTAAATTTACTAGAGTGATCAATGTTGTTGGTCACGAAGCAGAGAAAATCCAGAGTTTAATCCAAATAGACGATACTCGCTTTCAGTGGGTAGTAAACCCAAATTATCAAAAAGGTCAAAGTTCTTCTCTTTTGAAGGGGATAAAAATGATCGGTAATTCCGAACCTTCAGTTATGGTTTTTTTGGGGGATCAACCCCTCATATCTGAGAATACCATTCAATTAGTTTTTCAAAGAGGTATTGAACAGTATTCAGTAACTCCAAATCAACCTTTTGTAATGCAACCGACCTACCAAGGCTTCCCTGGTCATCCTGTCTTTTTTGGGAACATACATATGATAAATTTTACTGGGTTAAAAGGAGATCAGGGAGCAAAAAAGATCATTAGAAATTTAAAAATATGGAGCAAAACCCCTGTTGATGATCCAGGAATTTTGTTTGATATCGATACCCCGGAAGAGTACGAACAAGCCAAAAACTTTCAATACTAGATAGTTTTAGTTTACTTTATACCAAGGTTATTCTAAGTAATCAATTATTCATAAGCCCTAAATTTTATTTTAGTCATAAGCAAATCCCAATTCATAAGTTTTTGTTCTCTCTTTGGATTAGCTTATTTCATATTATGAAAATAAGTTCATTGAAATAAAAGGCCCTGATATATATAATTCGAATTAGAACAAATTTTGTAAACGCATTCATTTGAAGCAAGGTTATCGATAATCATGATGCAGGTACCAGTTGTCCACTTATAAAATACAGAATATTCAATAAAATAAACAGTTTTGTGTGATGACTGCTCACTATTTTTTAATCCTACCAACTAAAATGCAAAGATCCGCAATATGGTTGAGGATTTATAATTATGGTTTGGTTATTATTCTTTGAAAGGAGGTCAAATGTAATAATCTCTAATGAAAGGGGAGATACAGGAGGACATTTTAACAATTGCTTTAAAGTTTATAATTTAACCCCAAATTATTAATAAAGAGGTGGAAAGTTCATGTACCCAGCACCTATTTCTGAATATCATAACCCGACAAATATTGAGGAATGCTTGAATTTGCTACAACAATATGGTGACCAAGCGAAAATAATAGCTGGCGGCCAAAGCATGCTGCCATTGTTAAAACTAAGAATGGTAGAGACATCAACCATAATTGATATCAATAGACTCATTGAATTACAAGAGTTTGGAGAAAGAAATCAGGAAGGGAAGCGTATTTTAAAAATTGGGGCTATGACAAGGCATAAAACGTTAGCTTCACATCCATTGGTTTTATCGAAATATCCTATAATTTCTGATGCAGCAAAATATATAGGAGACGTTCAAATTAGGAATCGAGGAACAATTGGCGGAAGTTTAGTTCATGCTGACCCAGCAGCTGACTTACCGGTTCCTATATTAGTTTTGGACGGAACATTAAGAGTTCTATCAAAAGACGGGGATCATACCTATCCCGCAGAAGACTTTTTCTTGGGGTTAATGATGACGGTGGTAGAAGAAAATGACCTACTCGTTTCTATAGACATCCCTGCCCCTGAACCGAACACAGGAACAGCTTATAGTAAACACGCTTTGGTCTTTGGAGACTTTTCCGTTATTAGCGTCGGGGCGAGAGTTACACTTAGAGGAGATGTTTGTCAATCGTCACGAATCTACGCAGGCGGAGTAAATCCACGTCCTCAAAGAGCAGTTAAAACAGAAGAGTTCCTTCAAGGTAAAACAATCAATTCTGAAATTTTACAACAAGCATCAGAAATAATTTCTGAGGAAATTGATGTTGAATCTGATATGCGTGCTTCTGATACCTATCGAAAAATACTCTTAAAAGAATATGGTTTTAATGTATTATCGAAAGCTATCCAAAGAGCAAAGGAGGACTTTTAATGAGTACCTTAAATTCTGTGAAAAAAACAGGTGTCGATAGTGAAAAAACTATTCAAGTTCGTGTAAATGGAGAAATAATTGAAAAAGAAGTTCCAATTAGAATGTTACTTGTAGACTTTATACGAGAAGAACTTGGATTAACTGGAACTCACGTAGGGTGTTCTGTTGAAGGAAGATGTGGAGCTTGTACCGTTATGCTCAACGGTGAAAATATAAAATCATGTTTATCATTGGCTGTTCAGGCAGACAGCTGTGACCTAATGACTGTAGAAGGATTGGGAACTGAGGATAATTTCCATCCAGTTCAGGAAGGTTTCTGGGAAAAACACGGTTTACAATGTGGTTATTGTACTTCCGGGATGATGATGTCTGCTTATAATTTATTAAAGGTCAATCCCCACCCTTCTTCTGATGAAATAAGAGAAGCATTAGTTGGAAATTTGTGCAGATGTACAGGTTATCAACATATTATTGAAGCCGTACAATTTGCTGCTGAGCGTTTGGCAGCTATGCCAAAAGAGGAACGTGCTAAGCTATTAGCTTATTAAAATAGTAATAATAGATAAGGAGAGGGATTTTATGACTACTGAATCTGAAAAAAAATGGGTTGGACGGTCGGTCCGTCGAAAAGAAGACCCACGTTTATTAGTAGGAGAGGGAACTTATATTGGTGACTTAACCCCACATGGTACAACCTATCTTCATCTTGTACGAAGTACTCATGCACATGCATGGATTCGAAAAATCAATATAGATGAAGCTGAAAAATCTCCTGGTGTAGTAACAGTTATTACCGGAGAAGAGCTTAGTACTGCAATGAGTGAAATTCTGATTCCAGCAATGAGACCTAACTTAGGAGGAGAACTCCAGGTTCCTCCTGTTTATCCTTTAGCAATAGATAAGGTCAATTGGGTCGGAGAACCAATTGTTGCTGTAGTAGCCGAAAGTAAATATCTTGCAGAGGATGCAGCTCAGTTAGTAGAAATCGAATACGAGCCTTTACCTGTCCTTACAGATCCAGAGGAAGCTCTTAAACCTGATTCTTCTAAAATCTACGAAGACTGGGAAAGTAATGTCCTTTGGAAAGGTCAACTTGCCAATGGAGATGTGAATAAGGCTTTTGAGGAAGCTGATTATATCTTGTCTGAAAGATTTTATGGACATCGTACAGGAGCGGCTCCAATGGAGACGCGTGGAATGGTAGGCATGTACGACAAATTCAATGGTTTATCACTGCATATAAACTCACAGCGCCCACACATTTTACGTATGGCTATCTCAAAAATTATGAATTTACCTCATGACAAGGTTCGAGTTGTAGCGCCAAAAGACGTCGGAGGGGCCTTTGGAACAAAAGCACCCGTATATCGAGAAGAGTTTATTGTTAGTTATTTGGCAATGAAAATAAGAAGACCTGTCAAATGGATTGAAAATCGAATGGAAAGCCTAATGACAATCGGACAGGAACGTGATCAAATTCACAATTTGGAAATTGCTGTAAAAAAGGACGGTAAAATACTAGGTATTAAAGACCGCATGATAGCCGATTCTGGAGATGGAAGTAACGGTGTATACATGGGCTTTGTAATGCCATGGTTAGGTGCTGCTTATTTAACAAATGCATACGATATTCCAAATGTTCAAATTGATCTCTCTTGTGTAGTTACTAATAAACCTTGCTTATCTCCTGGAAGAGCGTTTGGAGAATTTCCTGCTAGATTTGCAATGGACTATGCTTTACATCTTATTTCAAGAGAATTAAGATTAGACACTCGCGAAGTTTTTGAAAAAAATATAATTAAGCAATTTCCTTATGTATCAGCTACCAACATCACCCATGACAGTGGTGATTATGTAGGAGCCTTTAAGTCTTTAATTGAAGCTTTGGATTATGACCGGATTAAAGAGGAACAAAAAGAAGCTAAAAAGAACGGACGACTCATTGGTGTTGGCTTTGCTATGGGTGCTGAAATGTCCGGATTGGGATCGCAGGTCTTTGTTCCAATGGAAAATCAACCTGGTTATGGCTCTGCAACAGTTAAAGTTGATACTTATGGAAAAATTCAGGTATCTGAGGGTGATTCTCCTCAAGGTCAGAGCCATGAAACAACGATTGGCCAAGCAGTGGCTGACGAACTTGGAGTACATCTTGATGATATCTATATTAATTACGGCGATACCTTTAATTCTCCTTTTGCTTCAGGTACCTTGGGCAATCGAGGAGCGTCTTATACCGTTAGTGCAGCAATTATGGCTTGTCGTAAATTAAAACCAAAAATTGGGAAGATCGCTGCCCATATGTTAGGAATTGACGCTGAAGCTGACGACTTTATTTTTACAGATAAAGAAGTTGTTTGGAAAAAAGATAACACGAAAAAAGTAGACTTACTAGATATTGCAGATGTAGCTATTTTAGCTCCAACAAAACTTCCACCAGGAATGGAAGCTGGCTTGGAAGCTACCGCTTACTTTGAGGCCGATATTGCCAGTATGTTAAGCATAGGAGTACACGGTGCAGTGGTAGAAGTTAATCCTGAGACTGGGGATTATAAAATTTTACGTTATATCATAGTAGATGATTGTGGAGTTCCGCTTAATCCCATGATCGTTCGTGGCCAGGTTCACGGTGGTGCAGCAATGGGCATAGGGAATGCACTCTATGAAAAATATGGCTTCGATGAATCAGGGCAACCTTTATCTACAACATTAATGGAGTATCACATGCCGTCAGCAGCTGATGTTCCTGAGTTTGAAATGATAGAGTTCAACGTTCCAACTCCTTATACACCTTTAGGCTCAAAAGGAAAAGGAGAAGGAATCCCGGCACCAGTACCGGCAACTTTAGCTAGTGCTATAACAGATGCTATTGATCGTCCAGGATTTAAGCTTTTGAATTTACCATTAACCCCAGAATCAATATGGCAAGCATTAAAAGAAGCGAAGACTGAAACTCCATCTGAAACTTAAAAATTTTGCGAATTATTATTACCGGAAGGTTCGTTCCGGTAATAATAATTGCTCTAAGTCAATTATATAATATTTTATCATTTTAAATATTGTACGATCAACTTTTAAGTTATTCGACAAAAATCGTATCCATCTTCATTGTGTTGTTTATCTAATTTTAAATTAAAGGGAGAGTGTTTTATTATGAAGATTAGCAATAGCTATGAAGTTCCGACTGATGCCAATACTACTTATGACTTAATTACAGATCCTGATGTTTTGGCCCGTACCGTGCCAGGATTGCAGTCACTAAATCCCATTGATGAGAATGAATACGAGGCAGAGCTAGTGCTTGGAATAAAGGCGGTGAAAGGACGCTATAAAGGAACCGTCAAACTGGTCGACCAAGTTTTGGGTGAAGAATTTAGGTTGGTTATGGATGGTCAGGGACCATTAGGATTTGTGCATCAGAATATGTTGATCAAACTTGATCAAGTGTCTGAAGACCAAACAACAGTATATTGTGATGGGGAGGCCACTGTCGGGGGAGTAGTTGCAGGAATAGGTCAGCGAATGATGTCAGGTGTGGCAAGTTTATTAATGGGACAATTTTTTAAGGCTCTTAATAAAGAAATTAGTACTTCTTTAAGGACTTAAGATGTCTTTGAATTAAGTGAAATGTAATCGAAAAATCACATATTTATTTGGGTGTGTATGAGTTACCAAAGTTGGGCGTTGATCAGTCAGTTAGCCATTTGGGAAAAAACATAACAAACGGCAAATCGATACAAAGGTCAACGCCCAAATTAACGGAATGATTCAGTTCACACTAAGAAACAAGTGATACAAAATGCTAATCTGGAAAGGGTGGTGTATTTGCAACAGGATATGTTTTGTAAAGACTTGATTGATACCGCTAAAGCCCTGAGCAACGAAATACGGATTGATCAGAAAGTAGATAGTGAATCGGCACTCTTAAAAGTTTGGCCTCTAATCGTTAGAAATGGATTCCATCGTTTGTTAATTGAACCTAGTTTTGATGGTTGGGGCCTGGATCTCAGACAATACATAGACACTATGCAGCAATTAGCCTATGGAGATGGGCCCTTGGCTTTAGCAGTCCATGTTCATAATTATGCCGTGAAAATTATAAATGAATTAGGTGACAAAACTCTCAAGCAGCGTTTAAAAACATGGCTTGACGAAGGAAATATTTTTTCACTCGCTCGAACTGAATATAAAAGAGATTACAGATATAATTTTTCTACTAAAATATCACATATGAAATCTTCAAGCGTATTAAGTGGTCAAAAGGATTTTTGTACCCTTGCAGGGTTAGCTGATTGTTATGTAGTTTTTGCACAAACAGAGGTTTCCGATCCATCCATGGATTCTTTACAAGTTTGTATCGCTATTGGAAATGCACCAACAGTTGAAGTAATAAAAACAAATGGTTTTGATTCCATGGTTGCTTCCTCCACTTATAGTGTACGTTTTAACGACTATGAATTATCTCCAGCAGACTTGGTTGGACAACCTGGAGAAATTGCTAAGTTAGAGAACCCGGATACTTTAACAATCGGAATATGTGCCATAAACGTTGGTATGGCCGATTTAGGAATAGAACTATTCGAAAGATATTATCGAGGTAAAAATGATAATGTTGAGGTTATGAGATGGTTAGGTCAAATGGATGTACTGCTACGTAGTGCAGAATTATTATTAGATGAATCAATTAACTCTCGTCCCCACATGGATTCCAAATCAGGTATTTATTTAAGACGGGCTAAGTCAGCTTCGGATACTTTGCTTCAAAATGTAACTGAAGGGGCTATTAAATATTTAGGAATTGACGGAATTATGTCAAAAAATAAACTTATTTATCTAAGAAACAATTCCTATGCTACTCGGATTTTGCCTCCAAGTACTCAAAAAAGCCTAATTGCATTGGGGACTGAAAGAATAAAAGTCAGCCATGATAAAAGAGGAGCGGAAATAAGTATGTAATTTCGAGCCTTTAAAATACATGGTCAAGTTTTAATTAAAGCCCCCTTATATGCAAAGGGATAAGATCTGTTGTTAGTTGTTCCAACATTGATAGATTGAGAAAGTTCACTAGAACTCCAAACAATAAGGTAAAAGGGTGGATGCTATGAATGATTTTTACAGAATATTAGGAAAGATGAAAAATAATAAAGAAACTAGATTTGCAATGGCCACAATTATCGGAGTAGATGGTTCTGCTTACCGACACCCGGGAGCCAAAATGTTAATTTCTGAAGATGGCCGTCAATATGGAACGATTAGTGCAGGATGTTTGGAAGAAGATTTATCTTATCAAGCTTACGATGTCATAATGAACCGGCAACCAAAAACATTAATCTATGACCTGAGGTCTGAGGATGATTTATCTTGGGGCCAGGGGGCAGGATGTAACGGAAGCATAAAGGTTTATGTTGAACCTTACGAATGGGATTATGTACCACCATTTCATTCCCAATCTATATGGCCCCTGGTGGATTCTAAATTAAATTTAGGTCATAAGATTGGAATGGCCAAAATTATAAGCGATAACTATTCCAACCGAACGCATGTTTTTTATTCTGAAGACGGCCAATTTATTGGTACTACAAATAAAAACATGAAAGAGAAGCTTCTCCCTGAGTTATTGAGTTTTATAAAAAGCGGCAAAAAGATTGATCTCATTCAATTGTCTGATTTTAAAGAGAATATCTTGTTCGAATTATATGAACCAAGAGAACAATTATACATCTTCGGAGCAGGTCCTGATGTAGAACCTTTAGCCCGGTTGGCCTCGGATACAGATTTCTCTGTTACCATCATTGATCCAAGGAGCAGTCGTTGTAACGAATTTATTTTTCCAACGGTTGATCAATTTATACTTACACATCCGGAGTCATACTTGGAAAACCATGAGATACCTAACAAAAGCTATATACTCATTATGACGCATAGTTTTCAGCGAGATAGTAATATATTACGCAAACTGATTCAATCTTCCCCTAGTTACCTAGGAGTATTAGGACCCAGACGAAGGACAGAACGTTTATTGTTACCTGATAGATTACCAGATTGGATATATTCGCCGATAGGGCTAAATATCGATGCGGAAGGACCAGAAGAAATTAGCATAAGTATCATGGCAGAGTTATTAAAAGTGAGGAATAAGACACATAAAGTGAAGGAGAGTATATAAATGGGTTCCATTGCTAAAACAACTGACGCTTTACAACGTCCTCTCAAAGATTTGCGTATTTCTGTCATCGATCGTTGTAATTTTCGCTGCCGTTATTGTATGCCGGAAGAGGTATTCGGTCCTGATTTTCCTTTTCTTCCAAAGGATAAGTTGCTAAGTTTTGAAGAAATTACCCGTCTTGCAAAAATTTTTGTGTCACTTGGCGTAGAAAAGATTCGCGTTACGGGCGGCGAGCCGTTATTGCGAAAAGACCTACCGAAGTTAATCCGAAGATTGGGGTTGATAGAAGGTATTTCCGACATTGGGTTAACTACGAACGGGTCACTTCTTACCAAATACGCCAAAGAATTAAAAGATGCTGGTCTCAACCGTATCAATGTTAGTTTAGATAGCATAGACAATGAAGTTTTTCGTCAAATGAACGGTGGTCGCTGCGATGTTTCAACCGTTCTTGAAGGGATTGAAGCTGCAGCCAAGATCGGAATGAAAGTCAAAGTAAATATGGTGGTACAAAAAGGGGTTAATGACCAAGATATTCTTCCTATGGCGCGCCACTTTCGAGGAACTGGGCATATTTTACGCTTTATAGAGTTTATGGATGTAGGAAATAGCAATGGTTGGAATCTTAACCAGGTGGAATCGAAACGAGATATTGTTGAACGTATTCACAACGAAATACCTCTGGAACCCCTTAACTCAAATTATTTGGGGGAAGTAGCCTCTCGTTATCGCTACCAAGGTTCAAATGAGGAAATAGGCATTATTTCTTCTGTAACAGATTCTTTTTGTTCTACCTGTACACGGGCTCGACTATCGGCAGACGGTAATTTTTACACTTGCCTTTTTGCTTCTAAAGGAATGGATCTTCGCTCTGAGCTCCGTTCTGGGAGTGCTGATGCAGAAATAAGTAAGCTTATAGAACAGTTTTGGAATAGACGTCTTGATCGTTACTCCGAAGAGAGACTTTACAACACAAACCTATCAAACAATCAAAAGGTAGAGATGCACTACATTGGGGGATAAAACAAAGATGGAGACTAAAGAACATTACATGTCGACTGATGAGAAGTTCGAAATAACTAAAAGTCCCATAAGATTGCAAGAAATCATTTCAAAAGTTGAATACCCAGGGGCTGGAGCTGTTCTTCTTTTTGCAGGCACTGTACGAGAATGGACACATGGAAAAAGAACGAACTTTCTGTCCTATGAAGGATACAAACCTATGGCCCTGAAAGAACTTCAACGTATAGCTGATCGTGTTTCTGCACAGTGGCCTGGTGTTGATTTAGCCATTACTCATCGCTTAGGGGATCTTGCTATTGGAGATGTCAGCGTCGCTATTGCTGTCGCTTCCCCCCACCGTCCACAAGCTTATGCTGCTTCACGTTTTGCAATCGAAGAGTTAAAGCGAACTATACCTATTTGGAAGAAAGAAATCTACGATGATGGGATTGAATGGATTGAGGGATGCCAGATTCACGAAACTGCTTGGATGGAACCCAACACAAACATGGAAAAACATCCACACACCAATTGGGACCCACAGGAGCGCTATGCACGACAGATTCGTTTTCCTGCCATTGGTGATCAAGGACAAAACTTATTATCTCAATCTCGCATAGCAATTGTAGGAGTCGGAGCTTTAGGAGGAGCTACTGCTAATCATTTAGCTAGGTCTGGTGTAGGCTTTATACGTATCATAGATCGTGATGTTGTTGTTGTTTCGAACTTGCAGCGCCAAACATTGTTTCATGAAAGGGATGCTGCACTCGGGTTACCGAAGGCGATAGCCGCGAAAACTCACCTGGAGCAGATCAATTCTTCAATCAAGATTGAAGCTATGGCTCAAGATCTGAATGCGAAGAATGCAGAAGCCCTACTTAGCGACGTGGATTTGATTCTGGACGGGAATGATAATTTTTCTACAAGGTATTTGATTAATGAAGTAAGTCAGAAGCACGATATTCCTTGGATTTATGGTGCTATTGTGGGAGATGTTGGAGAAACCAGTACCTTCTTGCCGGGTCAGGGACCTTGTTTTGCCTGTCTTCATCCTCAACTACCAGAACCAGGGATGTTACCAACTTGTGAAACGGCCGGAATAATAGGACCGATTGTACAATTGGTAGCTTCCTACCAAGGCGCAGAAGCAATGAAACTTTTAACGAAACAATTTGGGAAAATAAGGAAAAGTTTACTTCATTTAGAGATGTGGGATAATTTTACTCAACAAGAAATTAAACTGCCTATAAACTCCTCTTGCCGGGTTTGCGGGGAAGGGCATTTTCCATATTTACAAGGAGAAGAGGGAGACTCGGTAACATTGCTATGCGGCCGTGATACGGTACAAGTGCACCCTAAAGAAACAAAGAAACTAGATTTAAATCTTTTAGCTAAAGAGCTCTCTCCCTTAGGTAGCGTTCGTTTAAGCCCTTATTTTCTACAGTTTAAAAAAGATCCATATCAGATATCAATTTTTCCGGACGGACGAGTTCTAGTCCATGGAACATCCGAAGAGTCAGTTGCTCGTGTATTATATTCACAATATCTTGGGGGGTAGATTAGTAAACCAGTATCATCAAAGTTTAAAAATTTAGCCGAATTTAAAATAAAAACCTAGATATACGTAAATAGATAAACAACTAACAAGTCACCTTTATGAAAGATATCATGAGTTATATCTATTAAAAAACATAAAAAAAGGAGTGTTACATTTTGAAAATAATTGTTTTGTTCTTTGCTTCTGTGGCAGATAAAGCTGGCACTTCACGTTGGACAACTTCTTTATCAGATGGATCAACTATAGAAGATGTAAAAAAAATATTGGTAGAAAATTTCCCAAACATTACAGATATCCTACCTATTTGTCATGTTGCAGTCAACCGAGAATACGTCTTGGCTAACCAAGTTTTAAATACTTCTGACGAGATAGCTTTTTTTCCTCCGGTCAGTGGGGGTTAATAAATCGACAATATAAGAGCTTTGCCTTATTAGGAATGACATAAATTAATGGAGTATGAAAGCGTAAATCAATTTAAGCAATTTTTTTAGGTGGTGACCAACATGTTAGCAATACCCAATTCTTCACCTATACCCTTAGAGGAAGCACAACAACTTGTTCTTTCGACAGTACGTCGCCTTTCAGTTATTAATGTCCCTTTGTCTGAAGCCTATGGATTTTGTCTTGCAGATTCGGTGAAGGCTGAACACAATGTCCCCATGTTTGACCGTTCCATTGTTGATGGGTACGCTCTACAGGCAGAGGCTATCGAATTTTCTAGCTATTCAAACTCGGTTAAGCTGCGTATTATTGAAGAAATTCCAGCTGGACATGTACCCCAACAAGAAGTGACTCGATGGTCGGCTAGTCGCATTATGACGGGAGCACCTATCCCAAAAGGAGCGAATGCAGTAGTCAAAGTAGAGGAAACAGATATTTCAAACGAAGATTCTGAGAGCGTTATGATTTACCAATCAGTTTTGGTTGGTGAAGGCATTTCCAGAAAGGGACAAGATGTTAAAGAGGGAACAACTATTCTTACCCCAGGGACCCTTATAGGGCCTGCTGAGCTGGGTTTGCTTGCCACTTTCGGTATTTCTGTTGTACCGGTTTATGCCAAACCAAAGGTTGGTATTCTTTCAACAGGAAGCGAATTATTGAATGTAGATCAACCCATTGATTTAGGTAAACTACGTGATAGTAATGGGGTAATGCTTGCCGGTCTGGTTAAAGAGATGGGCGGCGACCCTGTTTATTATGGTATTGTTCCAGACGATCCAGAAGAGTTGGAAAAAAGGATGTTAGAAATTCTTCAACAGGTCGATATTTTGGTTACTAGTGGTGGAGTCTCAATGGGGGATTATGACTATCTCGGAATGACATTTGAAAAAATTGGTGCTAAAGCTGTTTTTTGGAAAACACTGACCCGTCCTGGGATGCCAGCTTTGTATGGCACATGGCAAGACAAACCTATTTTTGCCTTGGCCGGAAATCCAGCTTCTTCTTATGTTAACGCAAGGCTTTATTTAATGCCTGCAATACGATATATGGCAGGATGGAAAGAGCCGTTACCGAATCGAATACAGGCAATATGCGATGAAAATATTGAAAAGAAACAAATACCTCATACTCGATTTTTACGTGGATTAACGTATAGTTCTTTATCAGGTGAATTAAGAGTTAGGATTTCCAATAAACAGGCTTCAAATGTTCTCTCAAGCTTTCTTGAAAGTAATTGTTTGGTGAAGGTGCCTGGGGGGAAGGGTTTTAATCCAGGTGAGGCGGTTGAAGTTGAAATGTTAGGGGAAATTGCGGAAAAGAAGTCAGGTTAAGTTAACAGGAGAAAAAGCTAAATTTAGATGAAATTATCATCACTTTTTTTGTGATCGGTTTTAAACGAAAAAAAGAGGTTTGTATTTGTGAGATCTAAAAGTTAGGTCTTTTTCTAAATTGGATTGAAAATTCTTTTCTTGAAAGAGAAAATTAAATTCTTTCGTTATTTTAGACAAGGAAATGCCTGGATTCAGAGAAATCTTTGGAATTATTTCACATGAACTTGCACATGTCATTCGAGAGATACGTAAAGATCAAAAATAATTACTCAAGCACATCTTACTTTTTGAGGTGTGTTTTTTTCATTGTTTAGGAAATTATGTTTTTACAAGTTGTGGATAACTATCTCCATATTGTTTGATCCGCGTCTAGCTTCAGCGCCCAGCCTCTCGGGGTTAAATAACCTCCAGTCATGAAAGGCAAAGAGCGCCTTTCATAACTGAAGAACATTTACCTGTCGACGCTGATCAGGGCGCTTGCGCTTTTGTTCTTCTTTGATAGTCTATCCCACATTTATAATGGAGAATATTACATTAGGTTTTTTATCTACATGTAGTGGTATAAGGGTATAATTAAAAAGAAAATCGCGCGGATAATCAAGGCCCTACGAAATACTCTCTACATTGGTCTAGTCAATGTGCAACGCGTTATTTTAATGTTAATGAACAATAATTCAAGGGGAATATTAATTATTTTACGGAGGCTTGTATTGAGCGATTGTATCTTTGGAGACCAGTGTTAACTCTTCAGCCTGGTCCCCACGGATTTGAGCTTCGTAATAATACGTACTTCTTGCAATTTGCAGGACGGCGCACATTGCTGATACCGAGTATTTGTGACGGAAGGCGTCAACTCATATTCTTTCAGCCCTGGGTTTTCCTGAAGCATGCAGCTGAACAATTTGTTCTTTGAATGTTTCGTGAAGCTTCTTCGATTATCAGAATTTATATTTGAACTATCCTATATGACCTTATCGAATCTGTCCAACTAAGTGTAGCCTTTTTTGAAAGAAGGAGCACTTAAATTTTGAAGTTCTCCTTCAGGTGTTTACGTTATGGAAGATGTTATCTCAATAGAAACTAACAAAAAAGGGAACTATTTCTAATTCTAAACTGTATATTTGTGAAGAGACCCTTTAAAGTTTAAATTATGCCCAATCTAAACTTAGTTAACCACAAAAACTACCTTTTAAGCGTAAAACTTTGAGGGAATAACACCAAAATTTCTTCGATGGTATAGCATTGGGTCCTTGTTTTCTTTTGTTATATCTATGACTTTACCTATTAGAATGGTATGGTCACCCGCCTCAACCTGCTTGAACGTCTTACATTGTAAGACAGCAAAAACATCGGAGATAATAGGAAGGTTATGTTCAGATAGTTTCCAGTCACAATTATTAAAACGATCTATTCCTTTACTAGCAAATAAGTTACAAAGCTCTGTCTGATCACCTGCTAACACATGAACTGCGAATTTATCTGAAGATCTAAAAATATCAATAGTAGAAACGCGGTGATCAATAGACCATAAAATAAGTAAAGGATCTAAAGATACTGATGCAAATGAATTGACAGTTAGGCCAACTGGACTCCCTTCGTCATCAGCAGTGGTGACAATGGTAACACCAGTAGGGTAATTCCCCATCACTTCTTTAAATTTTGAGGTTTGATCTACGATTTCATTCATTCCTTTTTTCCTCCTCTAAATATAGTTTTTAGTAAAAGTAACCATTAAACTCTTAAAATCATTAATTGTTAAACGTAATATTTTAAAAAAACAGACTCATAGTAAGGATTTTTAGGATTAGGAGTCACGATTTCAATCATATGTCCATCTGGATCTTTAAAGAACACTTGTCTTAATCCACTTGGTGCATTTTCAAGCTCATACCATGGGATATTCTCTGATTCAATTTTTTGTATAAACTTATCTAATTCTTCTAGATCCTCGATGCAGAAGGCTAGATGCGGATCTTGAGCCGATAGGTTTGCCCGATTTGGATTAGCATTAGTATCTTTTTGAATGACATGGACCATAACTTTATCTAATTTGTACCACACCCCACTAAACCCAAAATTCGGACGAGGAATTTCAGGTAATTCTAAAATACGGCTATAAAAATCTCTGGCTTTTTCTACATCTTTTACTGAAACGGCTACATGATCAATACGTGCAAGTTTCATTACAATTCCTCCTTGTATATTAAGAGCAGACACTGATTTAGTAATCAGTGAGTTGCTCTTTTTATTTTTCGTTCTTAATGTGTGTGCTCTATGGTTTTCGGGCGTAATCCGACAACCATAGAAGTAAACTTATTAATTCTTCTAATGGTGTTTACGATCACATAATTTTGCTCACATTCGGTTTCGATTGGAACATACAGGTTGTTATTCGCCCCATGTAGCCTTGCATCTACCTGGTTTATTGATTATTACTTCGTTACGGGAATCTCCCGCACCCTTTTACATGGAACGAATCTCTTTTGACGTTAAACGCCATAAAAAACCAAAGTGTGTTATTTAAAGGTGGATATAGATTTATTTTTTATCTTTGCTTAACCAGCCACCATTAACATCAATGTCCAATTTAGTTTTACCAATAATTTCTAAACACTTATCATTGTTTGGTGGCATTACCATACCTGCTCGCGCATCACGATGAATACGCTCAAGAGGAAAATTCCTCATATACGCTTTTCCACCACAGACCCGAATAGCCATATCTGTAACCTTGATAGAGGTTTCCGTACCTACATATTTAGCAACTGTCACTGGGAGAACACGTTCGTCAAGAGTTCCATGGTCACGAACATATGCCGCTTGACGCAGTAAGTATTTAGCTTTTTCAATTTCTATCGCCATTTCTGCAACATGCTGTTGAATAGTAGGATAATGGCTGATGGAATTAGTGTCAGGTTTGAAGGTAGTATTTTGTGCATAATTAACGGTAAATTCCATGGCTGCTTCGGCTAATCCTATACCAACAGCACCGAAACCGTAGGCATAACCATCACTAACGTTTTTCCGGATCGCATCTCCAGGTTCCCCAATTGCATTTCTTTCTTCAACAAAACACTCTTTGAAATGTACCGTGTTACTCGCAGTCCCTCTCATACCCATAGCATCCCAAGTTTCATCTACTGTAATACCAAGTGTAGTTCTTGGTATTGTCAGCATTATGAGGCCATCTTCCACAAAATCAGTTCCTTCTATAAGAGCAAGTGTATTAAAGTAGTCAGCGGCCGAGCTTAAAGAAGCAAAATGCTTCGTACCTGATACGATATAACCACTTTCTACCCTTTTAGCTATGGTGCTAGGGCGAAAATTTCCTCTTAAACTACTTGTCGGTTCACTAGTTAGTGAAGCAAACAACTTCCCTTCATTTACTACATCGCTAAATAATCGGCGTTTTTGTTCCTCGTTAGCCATTTCTTTTAATATATTAATTACTGTACAATGCATATTAAATGTATTAGCTGTGGAACCATCACCTTTAGCGATCTCTCTGATAACCTCTCCCATCAGAAACGAATCTCCCCCAACACCCCCATAGTCCTTAGGGATCACTAAGCCGAGTAACCCATGTTCTTGCAAAACTTGATAATTTTCATAAGGAAACCTATTCTCCCTATCAATTTGACTTGCACGAGGAGCAAAAACCTCCTTCGATAAGCGTGAAACCGTTTGTAGAGTGTCTTTAACTCCATTTTCCAATGTATTTAGCATAAAATAAACCTCCTTTAATACAATCACAAGTATCATAATTGTGATTGGTTCTACTATGAAATGTGCAAGTATCATGCCAAACGTTTTTTAGTAGAGAATTTTTTTGATTAAGCTGCAAACACTAGTGTATCCCTTGATAATTATTAAAGAATCTCCGTGATGCTATTTCTTCGCTCTTGATATTTGGTTCTTTTTTGCACCACAAAAGGGTTTACACTCATAATATTTGGTTCTTTTTCGCACCGAAAAGCAGAGAAAAATACTAGGTGCTATTAACCAATTTATATGAAACAATTAAGATCCCATGGTAGCAAATTTAATGCTTGTATGAATTTTATTTTTGGTCATTAATTGTAGATCATACTGTTTCAAAAAAGCACCATTGATGTGTAAGTCTTTGTTCTTTCATGGGGAAATCCAATTTAAGAGTCAAAGAGGGGGATGTTTTAGAGGAACATGACTTTCTAATCATCGTAGAAGCTTGACGACGTTATAAAACATATAAGTCAATATGGGATCGTGAAGCTAGAAAGTGCACCACCTACCTTAGAAGATTTATTATGCGCCATTACGAATCAGCCGGGCAAAATCCTAGTACAGGAGACGGAGGTGGTCTTAATGTCGACCTTATACAATAAAACAGGGGTGCTTTCCCGTTTTTTATTACGGCAGGACCGCATTTGTATTCCGGTAAGGCTGCTTTCGTTAACCGGTTTTACTCTTTTACTTTCGGGTTCTTTTACAAGCTTATCCAACGGAGCAAGATAGACAGAAAATTGCTGAAACGATGGTTAATCCTACCATGACTCCCATGGTGGGGCCTGATTATGGATTAGAAAATTACACTTTTGGTGCGATGATGGCCCATCAAATGCTGCTATTTACTGCTGTTACGGTTGGGAATATGAGTATTTTACTTACAGCGCGCCGTACACGAGCAGAGGAAGAGGACGGCTGCATCGAAATTGTACGTTCCTTGCCAGCCGGCCGGTTATCTCATTTACTAGCTGTTATTTTAGTTCTGTTTGGAACAAATGTCCTGTTAGCATTAGGAATGGGATTTGGTTTATATGCGTTAGGCATCGAAAGCATGGATGTAAAGGGGTCTTTATTATATGGGGCTGCGCTGGGAGCAGTTGGATGTTTTTTCACAGGGATCACCGCATTATTTGCCCAGCTTTCAGAAAGCTCGTGCGGCACGATTGGGTTATCCTTTACTATGCTGGGCGTTTCCTATCTTATACGGGCTATTAGTGATGTCAGCAATGAAACACTTTCCTGGTTTTCTCCATGTAAACAATTACTGGTGGCCGGTCATCGTAACTGCAGCAGCTTCTATCGTTCTCGTTGTTATGGTGCTGTATTTAAATTCCATTCGAGATACAGGCTCAGGGTTTTTACCGTCAAAGCCAGGCAGAAAGTTCGCATCTTCCTTTTTACAAAGTCCTTTTGGGCTTGCATTTAGGCTTCAGTGCACTTCTATTATTTGGTGGGCTGTCGGAATGTTATTCATTGGTGCGTGTTACGGGCCTGTGTTTGGCGATTTAGAGTCTTTTTTTTAATGAAATAGATGTAATGGAAGATCTGATTGGACCCGTTGGGGGAATCTCTTTAACAGAGCAATTCACTGCTAAGCTAATGTCCATTATAGCGATGATCAGCACAGTTCCAGCTCTTATGATTGTTTTTAAGCTTATAAGTGAAGAGAAAAAGGGACGCACAGAGCATTTATTAGCGCGAGCCATATCGCGTACCCGGCTGATGGGAAGCTATCTTCTTATAGGGCTGATCGTCAGTTTTGTGATGATTTCTCTAATAGGAGCAACAGCTATTACAGTAATGGACGACGGAATTTCATTTGGTACGTTTTAGTCGTGCTGCCATAGTTTATCTGCCTGCAATCTGGGTAATGACAGGCCTTGCCGTCTTGTTAGTAGGTTTTGCACCAAATATTTCTGGATTTACATGGTTGTACCTGGGCTATTCTTTTATAGTTGTTTATTTAGGCGGGTTGTTTCAATTTGAAGACTGGGGTTGGTAATTTATCACCTTTTGTCCACATTCCGCAGATGCCGGTAGAGGAAATGGACTTTATGAAAGTGTCCATATTAACTATTATGACGATTATATTGTTGGCAGCCGGTTTTATCGGTTATAACCGACGAGATATTCATGGATAAAGATTTTAGAGACAGAATGGCGCTCTTCTTACATTGTTTAAGAAGGCGCGCTTTTTTTATGTTTGGGGACGTGTCCAAAGCTGTCCTTGTCTATGACGAATGCCGTGTCTGCCTCTATATTTTTTCATTAACTGATAAGAAGAAAAACAATAGACAGGGTGGCATGTATGGGAACGAGACGAAGCTTTATTAAAACCGATTATGATCAAAGAACTAACTTTCCGACGGAAGTTGATATGTTTAATGAAAGTTTACAAGTCGAACTGGATGTAGAGGAAGGAGAAGCAGTGAAGCTGGATATGTTTGCAAGTGCTGAAATCAGATCGTTCAATCAGGTGGTAAGTGACGCTGTTTTATTTGGAACTTTATTTGGTTCAGATATAGATATACCTCCGGTAGCTTTGGAAAGAATTTTGATTCCTACAGCAGCCCAATTAGGAATATGGAGTGGATCTCTGAATATCAGCTGGATCGTAGAGCCACCAACGCCTGGAACTAAAACGTATACTTTCTCCATTATGGCCTTAGCACCAGAAAATTTTATTACTGTTAGTACACGAGGTCTTAATGCTATCGCATTTAAAACCAACCAACAGTGACCTATAAAACCTTAAAGGAGGAAATTTGCTGTGAAAAAGATAAATGAGAATGACAATAAAAAAGTCATCGAAGCCCTAAAGCAAAAGCATAATGGAGAGATTAGTAAAGAGGAACTTATAAAGAAATTGAAATCAATTTTTAATATGAAGTGAGGAAAAAATGAGTAGTAAACCTGTGGTTGGGATTATGGTTAATAAGCGAAGCCAGCGAAAACGAACGCTAAGGTTGTATCAAAAATACAAAGGAAATATTCCGGTAGAGCTTTTTTCTTTTACTCCTAAAAATATTGATTGGAAATCGAAAAGAATAAAAGGGTGCTCTTTCCGTAATCAAAAGTGGGAAACAACGATATTTCGTTTCCCAGACGCTGTTTATAACCGATGCTATCAAAAAAAGGGGAAGACTATTAAACGTTTAGAGAAATATATCGGAAAAAATAAATGCTTTAATACGATCACTTTTTTTAACAAATGGGAACTCTATAAGATTTTATCTATTACGGATTTGAACGCATATCTGCCAAGAACGTGGGTTTATCAGAAGAAACGTTTTAAAAACTTGTTGGAGATCCGCAAACAATTAATTTTAAAGTCTTGTTATGGATATTTAGGAAGACGTGTGTATCTGGTGGAAGCAAAAACAGACGACCAACCCTACAAAGTCTATCAGGACACCTTAAAACGACCCAAATATATCTTCGAGGACGCAGCACCTTTTTACAAAAAAATAGATGAATTGACGAGCAGAAAACAGCACATCGTTCAAGAATATGTACCTTCAGAAAGAGCCGCAGGCCGAATAGCAGACATTCGAATGCTGGTCCAAAAAAATAGCAAGGGGAAATGGGCTGTTACCAATGGCATCAGCCGGATCGCTCAAAAAGACTACTATGTGACCAATTGCAGCAATCGAATTTGTTTAGCAGAAGAGGTACTGTCATTAGTAGTAAAGGACACGAAAGAACAACATGATCTTTATGAAATAATGATCCAAATGAGTATTAAAATGTCAAAATTAATAGAAAAACATCTGGGAATATTAGGTGAAATTGGTATAGATATGGTTATTGATGAAAATAAAAACATAAAAATCATAGAGGTGAATGGTAAACTACAAAAAAACCTTTATCACAAAGTGAGAGAGACTTTCCCGGAAAGGGAGCTTGTTTATAAACGTCCTATTGAATATGCGTATTTTTTAGCCAGCAAAAAAACAAACAAGGAGCTGTGAGATACGGCTCTATTTTTATGTATTCTATTATTTTTAAAACCCATACATACTTCATCACACCAACACATAGATTTTAAAAAAGAAATATTACGATTTGTGGGATTAGAGGGAGGGTAAGTATGTATCGCGGGCTCCGTACATATTTGATTGACTATACAGGTATTTTAGTCATTGGACTGGTTATTTATTTTATGTATTTTAATGAATGGCTCGGAGATAAATGGATGACTCATTTACCCAATTCCTTTTATCAATTAAATACTATTTTTCTAAGTATATTAATAGAAGCGATTCCTTTTGTGCTGATTGGTGTGTTTATTGCGGGCTTTATTCAGATGTTTGTTACAGAAAAGCACATACAGCGTTTGATTCCCAAGAATAAATTTATGGCTGTCACGATGAGTTGTGTGGTTGGAGGCTTCTTTCCGGCATGTGAATGCGGCATAGTCCCTATTGTTCGAAGGCTGGTTGCGAAAGGAGTTCCAATCTATGCAGCAGTAGGATTTCTTTTAACAGGTCCATTAATAAATCCTATTGTTATTCTGTCCACTTACATGGCATTTGGAAATGACATAAAAATGGCGAGTTTGCGTATGGGAGCTGGTTTTGCAGCGGCTCTGCTGATTGCACTTTCTATCAGCTTTTTCTTTCAATCGAATCAACTAAAACAAGCACAAGAAGCGGCGTCTGGAAAACAAGCTGCACATAAGCAAAAATTTATACGCAGATTAGAAGAGATGGTAAAGCATTCGATAGACGAGTTTTTTGATATGGGAAAGTATTTAATTATTGGTGCTTTTGTAGCAGCATTCTTACAAACGTACGTTGCTGCCACTTCTCTTTTTCTGTTCGGTGATGGTCTGATAGCATCGACTTTTATTATGATGGGTCTTGCCTATCTGTTATCTCTCTGTTCTGAGGCAGATGCTTTTATAGGGGCTTCTTTTAGAAATTTAGTTCCTGATACTTCTATATTAGCATTTTTGGTCTACGGTCCTATGATTGATTTAAAAAATACAATTATGCTGCTTAGTGTGTTTAAAGCAAGATTTGTTGTAACATTGTTCATTTTCATCACAGTCATTGTCTTTTTATGTATTATACTCACTTCATTCATATAAGGTAAGGAGGGAAGTATCCATGCGCTTTTCCTTTCAACAATTTTTAAGGGCTGTAATTCTCGCCGTTTTTGCTGCTTTTTTTATACGATTACATTATTCTGGTGATATAACGAAAATTGTGAATCCTAAATATGAAGTGTTAAGCCAAACAGCTGGAGCGGTCTTTGTCTTTCTTACCCTTATTCAAATCACTAGAGTTTGGAAGCCTGAAGAAACTCATCATCACTGCTCTTCAGGATGCACTCATCATCATGGATATGACGATTCCTTTTTAAAAAAATGTATCTGTTACGGGATCCTTATGTTTCCGCTCATAACTGGATTTGCTCTGCCCCCAGAAACTCTCAATTCATCTGTTGCAGAAAACAAAGGAACGATGTTATCTCAAGGGAACAGAATTGAGACGGGTGAGAAACGGGCTGAAGAAAGTACCACTGATTTACATGATCAGGAACCTCTTCCTAATAATAATTATTTTCAGGAAGATGAATATGAAGCGAAAATGAAAGATTTAGAGGCATTAAATGTGATCGAAATGAAAGATGATATCTTTTCCTCTTATTATGATGCAATTCATGAGAACCCCCGTGATTTTGCAGGGAAAACAATTAAGCTGAAAGGATTCACCTACAAAGAAGAAGGCCTTCCTTCTAACCAGTTAGTTATTTCCCGGTTTATTATTACGCATTGTATTGCAGATGCGGGAGTACTAGGGTGGTTAACGGAATTTGAGCAGGCCGACTCCTATGAAGAAGACATCTGGATGGAAATCGAAGGGACTCTTAAGGTAGCTACCTACAATGGAGTTGAGCTGCCATTGATTAAAGCGGAGCGCGGCCGAGTCATAGAAGAACCTTCTAACCCTTATGTATATCCTGTGCTGAGAAAGATGACAGAGTAGAAGATGGATAGGGAGGTAGGTCGGCCCCTCATTCCGTTATTTTTCTAAAACGAGGGATTTGGCAGTGTTAGCGGACGCTCGTTCCTCAATTGCTTCTAAAACCATGAAAAATCTCTTCTAAAAGAATGAATTTCTAGAAATAACGGAACAAGAGTCCTTTGCAACCTCAACCCTCCCTTTTGTGATGATGCTTCTATTTTTCCTGCTGTAAAAACAACGTGGAATTAATGACGGAGGAATCTGCTTCGGTCCTGCGAATGAGCTGATAGCCGCTTTTTTTATAAACTTCTGGCTGAACCGGATCATATAAAAGTTGGTACAGGCCGTCGGCGCTGCGAATAGCTGCCATAGCTTTAGGATTGGTATTCTTAATCTGTTGGAGAATATCCTCTTTGTTAGGTACTAAAGAGGCAATGAGTACAAGATCATCGCTGCTATAATCAGCCCTTGCCCCGTCTTCCTGCTCGTGTAAAATTTCATCATTTCCTTGAAGAGACATAAGCAATTGTTCCCCTAACAAATGGGAAAATGGATCGATATCTAAACACCGTACCTCTGCATTCCACGTCTTGGTCATCATTAAAGCAGATAATGGAAGAGGGCCTGAACCGATCATCGTAATCCGATTTACTTCTGTGATGTTTTGACTGATTTCCCATTCTTTTTGGACAAGGTTGATGTAATTGTTCCAGTACATAAAGTGAGTTAAATCGTTGATAGAACGGGCAGTTGTTAAGTAGTGCATGGCATAGTATTTCTCCATTTCGCTTTCTGCCTGTGCAAGTAAGGACAACATTGATTTTCTTATGGCCTTGATTTCAGGGTGTTCGATAATTTGGTCTGTAACTTTTTGATCCACTGGCATTGTTAATGTAAAAACTAATTGAGAAAGTGTTTGATTAATAACCGGGTTTTTAGGAGAAAGATCTGTTTCGTGTTGTAGCGTATGGTAAGCCTTTTGATATGTATCAAAAATATGTTGTTCGATTGCAGTCATCGTATAAAGCAATATAAATCCCTCCTTTTTGGATTTGTCCATAAGCTTCTGGGCTTTTCTTATTAGGTGATAAAATATTTAATTTTGTAATTTGATGTCTAGCTTCAACGCTCAGCCTCTCGGAGGCCCGCATGAGGCGGGTCAGTTCGACGTTGTCACAGGACGTGACGTTCTTAGTCGAACATCCTTTAGGCCCCTTCTGCTAAGAGACGCACACGTCGACGCACAGGACGTGCTAATGTCGCCAATGCCACAGGACGTGGCGTTTTTGGCGACGAAAGTGCAACGCAGAAGTCACCACATCCTTATGGAAGTAAGAGCGCCTTTCATGACTGAAGAACATTTACCTGTCGAGGCTGACCAGAGCGTTTACGCCTTTCTTATTATTGACAAATCGTAATTATTACGATTAAATCATACATAGTTTCCTTTTGTGAACCTGCTATTTGCAAAAGAGTAAATTTTTACTAGTGGAAAGCAAGCACGAAAGAAGGGAAGATAGCATGAAACATGGATCACGACAGGAGGGAAGCCATCGGCATTATCTGGCGCTTGCCATCCCCCTGATGCTGGCGACGATATCGACTCCATTGCTGGGGGCTGTAGATACAGCGGTGGTCGGTTATTTAGAATCGCCTCATTATTTGGGTGGTGTAACCATTGCGGCGTTAATCTTTAATACACTGTACTGGCTGTTTGGTTTTCTTCGGGTGAGCACTTCTGGTTTTACAGCGCAGGCTGCAGGTAAGCAAGATGAAAACGAGATGCTTATTATGCTGGCAAGGCCATTGCTTTTGGCATCTGCAGTGGGGATATTTTTTATCCTTGCTCAGTATCCGCTCTGGCAAACTGCTGTACATTTGCTTCAGCCGTCTGAAGCTGTACAGGATCAGGCAGAAGGTTATTTTTCCTATCGCATTTGGGGAGCACCGTTTGCCTTAATACAGTACGTGCTTTTAGGGTGGTTGATTGGCCGTTCCCATGTAAACGTGGCTCTTTTTCTACAGCTTGGCTGTAACCTGCTGAATATGGGGCTGGATCTTTTATTTGTCTTTTTTATTGATATGGGAGCAGCCGGAATTGGACTTGCTACGTTGATAGCTGAAATAACAGGAGTGTTTATCGCGGCCGTATATCTTTGGAAAAAAACAGGCTTCACATTTTCCGTCTTTCGGTGGTCTTCTGTTTGGGAAGCAGGTCCATTCTTACATATGATACGTGTAAACCGCGATTTATTTATTCGAACGGCTTGTTTAATAACTGTTTTCGGTGTATTTACATCGGTTGGAACGTCATTTGGAGAAGTAACGTTAGCGGCGAATGCTATATTGATGCAGGTGCACTTCATCATGGCTTATTTTTTTGATGGATTAGCAAATGCGAGCAGTATTTTAGCAGGCAGAGCGATAGGGAAAAACGATCGTTCACTGTTTTTGCGAACAATGAAAACAGGAGCGTTCTGGTCCTTTATAATAGCCGTTGGATGGGTGTTATTCATGGTTGTAAGCGGCAGCTGGTTTGTAAGTTTATTTACTTCTATAGAGGAAGTCGCCCATACAGCTATCAATTACAGTACTTGGATTATTTTGTTTCCAATCGCTGCATTTTGGGGTCTTCAACTGTATGGCTTTTTTACCGGAGCTACCAAAGCAGCTCCTGTACGAAACTCTTTAATCGCAGCTATGGTGTTATTTTTATTAACGCTGGTTCTGTTTTTGCCTAATTGGGGAAACCACGGGCTCTGGCTTGCGTTCATCGTATTTTCCCTTACTCGCACACTTGTGCTTTGGGCTTACGCACCGTCGTTAATACGTTCTTCTTTTAAGCAAACTAATCTAGAGCAAGAAAGAGTTATTTAGTGTAAAAGTTGCAATATTCGAAAATATAGGAGGGGAAGAAATGAAACATTTAGCTTTGTTCATGGGTGCGGCAGCTACTCTATTTTTTGGCTGCGAGGCACCAGGAGCAGATGACAATAATGAAGAACAATCAACATCTATTACATACGCTTTTCATTATCCAGCAGAGGTGCTTCATCCGGCGGTTGATGTAAACTATACCACAGTTAGAATGGGAGCTGCAGAAACATTGGCCCATACAAAAAATGAAGAAGTAGAGCCATGGCTTGCTGAATCATGGGAGCAATTGGATGAAAACACCTGGGTCTTTACGATCCAGGAGGATGTCACCTTTCACGATGGATCAGAGCTTGACGCAGAAGCTGTGAAGAACTCGTTAGAAGAAACCATGGCAGAAAGTAAAGCAATGGAGGAAGCTCTTGATATAGAAAAAATGGAAGCTGACGGACAAGAGCTCACGATTAAGACAGAAGAAAGCAACGCTTCATTTCCATCCGAATTGGTTCACCCGAACACAGCGATAATCAAACCATCTGATGATAAAAGGGAAGTGATTGGCACAGGGCCTTTTGAAACGAACAGCTTTAAGCCGAATCAATACCTCAAGCTAAAAAGGTTTGATGATTATTGGGTTGGTGCTTCTGAATTGGAAGAGGTCATCGTTTTATTTAACGAAGATGCGAATTCCAGATTGGCTGCGCTGAAATCTGGTGATGCCGATATTGTTTACCGGCCGCCCGTGGAAGAAGTAAATACACTAGAAGAATATCAGGTGGATACAGTTTCAAGTTTGCGTACCCATCAGCTCATTTATCAAATGGAAAACCCGGCCCTGCAGGACAAAAATGTTCGTAAAGCGTTGGATAAATTAATAGACCGTCAGGAAGTGGTCGAAACGATGAATCAAGAAGCCGTACCAGCACAAGGGCCATTCCATAAGGACTTTGATTTTTCTGTGGAACGCAAGGATAATGAGGCAGATATAAATGAGGCTATTAATTTATTAGAAGAGTCAGGTTATACCATAGAAGACGGCAAAGCTGTGAAAGACGGCAAACCGCTGGAGCTGACTCTTGTAACGTATTCTGCAAGACCGGAGCTTCCTTTAATTGCTCAACTGCTGCAAGACAAAGCGAAAGAAGCAGGAATTACTATAGATATTCAGCTCAACGAACAAATTGATGACTACCTTGCAAATAACACGTCCTGGGACCTTTCTATTTATAGTTTCGTCACCGCCCCCCAGGGAGATGCTAGTTATTTATTAAACACTGCTTATGCCCCGGATGGCGGATTGAATGTAGGAAACGTAGAAGATGATGAATTAACTGAGAAAATCAACGCATTTAATAAAGAAACCAATGCAGAGAAAAAAAACCAATTAGCCCAAGAAGCAGTAAGTTTGATTCTTGATGAATATTATCATTCTTTTATTGTTCACCCAACTAATAGTGTGGCGATGAGAAAAAACATTACAGGGTGGGAAACGAGTACCAGTGAATACTACATGATAACAAATGAGATAGGAATCGAAGAATAATGAAAGCAGCAAGCCGGCGTATCATAAGTTTTCTTCTTTTTGTGTGGATTTTTTCTACTATAAGCTTTTTGTTGATTAGCTTATCTCCAGGAGATCCAGCCACTACGATTTTACGAGCAGAGGATGTAACGGTAACAGAAGAGCAGCTTGAACAGGTAAGAGAGGAGCTGGGACTCAATAAACCCGTTTGGAGACAGTATGTTCAATGGCTGGTAAGTTTTTTGCTGCTGGATTGGGGAGAGTCATATGTGACACAGGAACCGGCCCTGGAAATGCTTTTACAGGCATTTCCGGCAACTCTCTACTTGAGTGCCGGGGCATTCATCGTAGCAATGGGAGTTGCGGTCCCCCTTGGAGTGTTTAGTGCTATTCACCGTGGAACATGGGTGGATTCTGGAGCTAGACTATTATCGGTAAGCGGAGCTTCCGTTCCTAATTTTTTATTAGGTCTTTTCTTCATTCAGCTGTTTGCGGTTCAACTAGGGTGGTTTCCTTCTATGGGGAGCGGAACGTGGGGGCATATCGTTCTTCCCTCTTTGACCCTTGGAATAGGAATGTCTTCTTTTTACATCAGGCTGATTCGATCCAGCTTCTTAGAATCAATGGCTGAACCTTCTCTTATCGCTGTATCATTGCGAGGCGTTTCAAAAAGACGAATAAGATGGGGCTATATTTTTCGAGCAGCGCTGGTCCCTGTATTTTCTGTCCTTGGCGTAAGTATCAGCAGTTTAATTGGCGGAACGGTCGTGATTGAAGTAGTATTTGGTTTCCCTGGAGTAGGGTCTCTTATCGTCGATTCCATTACTCGGCGAGATATTCCGGTTATTCAGTGCTATACCATATTAATGGTTGCCGGTGTAACGTTTATTCAGCTAATCAGTGATGTTATGCTGCGTCTTCTAGGACCAGGCCATTATGGGGAAGGAGGTCATTAATATGAAAATTCCTGATAAAATCTATTTCATTGTTGTGGGAGTTTTTTTAGTTGGGATTTTTATCCTTCCGCTCATAGGGCAGGTCAGCCCTTTTTCTATTTCGGTAGCAGACCGTCTGCAAGGACCTTCTTTGGCTCATTGGTTTGGCACGGATCATTTAGGACGGGATATTTTTTCAAGAATTATACATGGAGCTGGTTATACGGTTGGTTTTAGTGTCCTTTCTATATTAATCACCGCATTCATTGGTGTGCCGGCAGGAATTTTAGCAGGTGTAAAAGGAAAAGGAATAGATAAATTACTCATGCGTATTGGTGATGCTTTTCTTGCGTTTCCTGACTTTCTTTTAGCTTTACTATTAAGTGCTGTTCTCGGACCAGGGCTGTTTAATGTCATTTTAGCGGTCATTTTTGTGAAATGGATTCAATACAGCTACCTCGTGCGAGGGATCACTAGAGAGGTCATGCAAGGACAGGCGGTGATGATTTCACGTATAAACGGCAGTTCTTTTTTTTCGATTGTTCGTTATCACGTTTCCCCTGCTATTGCAGGTCACGTTCTCGTTCTTTGCACCACCGATATTGGGAAAGTGATGCTTCTGATTGCTTCTTTATCCTACATTGGGCTGGGGGCGCAGCCGCCTGTACCGGAATGGGGAGCGATGCTGAACGAGTCGAGGGCCTATTTAGAAGGCCACCCGCACCTGCTTTTCTTTCCTGGACTGGCGATAGTATTCACATCTCTTCTTTTTTACATAGCAGGTGATAAATGCAGAGATCGTTTGCTGAAAGACGGGCGAATAGAAAAAAAAGAAACAGAGGAGGATAGACGCTATGCTTGATATCCGTCATTTAACGGTCAGAAAGGAAGATGTTTTTCTTTTAAAAAACATTACTTTAAAAGCAGATAAAAAGGAATGGCACGCCATAGCTGGGCCAAGCGGAGCAGGCAAGAGCTTAACGGCTCAGGCCATTTGTTCCTTGCTGCCAAAAAGGATGAAACTGATCTCCGGGTCTGTCATATTTCAAGGTGAAGATCTAACAAAAATGGAGAAAAAGAGGCTGAACGCATTAGCAAGCCGCAGCATCGCCTATATTTTTCAAGACCCTAGGAATTCGTTTTTTCCTTTTCTTTCGATGTATAAGCAGTGGGATGACATGGTGAAAATCCAATATCCTATGTTGTCTAAAAAAGAAAGAAAAGTGGAAATGTTTAATGCTCTGGATGCTGTGAAACTCCCTGCTTCCCTTCTTAAAAGTTATCCGTCTGAATTAAGCGGCGGACAGATTCAGCGCGTGGCTTTAGCAGCAGCCTGGCTCATGAAGCCAAAATTAATTATTGCAGATGAGCCAACTTCAGCGCTTGACGCGGTAACATCTCAGCATATTATGCAGCTGTTGGAAGCTTTACAAAAAGAAACAGAATGCAGCATATTAATGATTTCTCACGATATAAGAGAGGTGCTCCATTATGCCGATACCGTTTCTATTCTTGCAGACGGACACATTATCGAGCAGGGCCATGCAGCATCCGTTCTACATTCCCCCCAATCTACGGTAACCAAGCAACTTTGTCGTGCCATTCCATTATTAAAACGACCGAAAATGGAGGAGAGAGTGCATTGAAACCTTTATTTTCTATGAAAAATGTTTCCTATTATTATCCGAAAACGAACAAAGGGGTACGTGATATCAGTTTTTCTCTTTATCCCGGGGAGTGTGTAGGAATAGTAGGAGAAAGCGGCTCAGGGAAAAGTACAGTTGTTCAGTTATGTCTCTATTTGCTGCAAGCACAAAAAGGCGGCATGGAAATGAAAGGAAGGAGTTTAAAGAAACTTTCTGCTAAGGAAAGAGGATTCTTTAGACAAGAAACACAAGCCGTGCTTCAGCATAACCAAAGAAGTTTTATCCCCAGGCAGAACGTAAGCCGCACCTTTTTAGAGCCTGTGCGTAATATGCCGGATAAAAAGAGACGGCACTTGACACAAAACAATGAGAGGGAATTTGCTGAAAAGTGGATGGAGCGGGTAGGTCTGAGTCCAGCCTTGCTTGATAGGAAACCGGATACGTTGTCCGGCGGCCAGCAGCAGCGGGTACATATTGCCAGAGCGCTAAGCATTAATCCTTCTTTTCTAATGCTGGATGAACCTACCTCGAATCTTGATGTTCTATCCCAGGCAACGGTGCTGGAATTATTACAACGAAAGATAGGAGATCCTGATCGGGGGACTCTATTTATCGGCCATGATATCGCTGTCGTCTCTCAGCTTGCAGAACGTTTTATCGTGATGAAAGAAGGAAAAATAGTGGATACCTTTTATAAAAATAACATGTGGACGAACGACCGGCACAGCTATACCAAATTGTTAATGGAAGTGAGTGTGTGGGATGGGTTAGCTTAATCATTCCACGACTTTATTTTGAATGATAGCGTATAAAAAGAATAATTCTTATTTACAAATCGTAATCATTACGATATAATGCTAAAGGATAAATCGTAGTGGTTACGAAAGGGAAGGTAATTTATGAAAAAGAATGTAATGACGGTATTATTTTTGGGATTTATTTTTTTAGGGATGGGCAGTGCTTGCGGCACGGAAGAAGATCATGAAACGGGGAGTGCAGAAAGCGAGGAACAGCCCTTACACATTTATACCACTTTGTTTGCCTGGGAAGACTTTGCTAACAAAATCGGAGGAGATGAAGTAGAAGTTGTCAATCTCGTCCCTGACGGAGGGGACGCTCACAGTTTTGAGCCAACTTCACAAACGATGGTAGATGTCGTAGAAGCAGACGCGTTTATGTTTAACGGAGCGGGAATGGAAGGATTCGCAGAAGAAATCAATAAAATGGCTCAAGAAGAAGGCGTCCTTTCCATAGAAGTTACAGAAGATATAGACTTAAAAAATTTTGCAGACGAGCATACTCACGAACATGACCATCACGAGGAGTCAGAAGAGTCTTCTGAAGAACACGACCATGGCCATGGAGAGGTTGACCCGCATATATGGTTAGATCCTGTAATAGCAGCAGAAGCAGCGGAAAATATAAAAGATGCGCTTATCGAATTAAGACCCGAGCAAAAAGAAACATTTGAAGAAAATTTTGCAGATCTTAAAGAACAATTATTAGATTTAGATAAAGAGTTTTCTGAAATGGTTAATGCTGCGGAAGGTAATCAGTTTATTGTGTCTCACTCCGCCTATGGATATTGGGAAGATCGATACGGATTAGAACAAATTGGTGTTGCAGGTCTTGCACCGTCTGATGAGCCTTCACAAAAACAGCTGCGAGAAATCATTGAAACAGTGGAAGATTCCGGGATACAGCATGTGATGCTGGAAAAGAACGTTTCCTCTAAAGTTACAGAAGTAGTTCAAGATGAAGTTGGAGCCGAGGCCTTACATGTACAAAACTTGGCATCACTCATTCAAGAAGAAAGAGACAGCGGGGAAGATTATTTCAGCTTAATGAAACAAAATATCGATAATCTCGAAAAGGCATTGCAGCTTTCAGATGAAACTGCACCATCACAAGAATCTTCTGATGACCATGAAGAGGAACATGGAAGAAACTAACATGAAGGCCATAGTAAATTTCAGCAGCGTTTGTATCTTCTTTTTCCTCCCTCTTTAAATATTCTTTCAGATACATCTGTTTACTTTAGAATTTCTTACCTACTGGTTTTCAATACATTTATGGATACTGTTTATATCCAGTTCGGTTTCCATCCAATTATTCCAAAAGGGATATTTGTGAATTATTTACTCTGTATAGAGTCACCCACATGGCAGATGGTCGCTAACCCTCCTATATCACTAGATGGATGTCTACACATTCCCCCGTCCGCCGTATTCATGTGTTGGGGGCGGCTTTGCTCCTTTGCTGGGTTAACGCCCGAATGGAAAATTGAACGCCCTCGGCAATGTTGGTGTTTATTCATAGGCAAGTAGAAACTAGAAACAAGGTAGTATAACACTTGAAAATTATGCTGCTTGAACTCGGGAACATTGACGATCCCCGAGAAGCTTCGCTCCATCAAAGTCACTTTCTCGCTGACCGATGACAAACAATACTTTAAGAATTTTTTCGCACAGAGCTATAGATTGTGTCTTTTTAACGGTCGGTCCGAACGTTGTATGAGTTCGTAATGAAGGTCACTAAACGTGTCATTGAGAGCGGCGAGAGGACGGAATACGGCGTAATCGTCTTCGTCTCCTCGCTTACTAGTGGTCAATTCCCCCTTATAAAGGCCGGAGCTGTTCTCTTAAGATTGGGTACAGAGTATCGCCGGTCCTTTACCTGTTGGTAAACCAACGTTATAGTAATGACCAGTCGTCTCCATCCCGACATTTATGTAGGCCTTTTGTTGTTTCATTTTGCGTATAATTCATTGTGGGTCCTCCTTGGTTTTATGCCCGTATTAAACCAAGGGGACTCTTTTTTGTTCAAAACTCAATACAGGAACCCTTCTCAATTTTTTTAATAATTCTTTTTTTCAGAAAATAACTAGTAAAAAGAATGTGTTTGTGATAGAGTGATAAATAATAAGGTTATATTGTATACAATTTATGAATACATTGGTGGGTTCGCTTATGATAAACAAGAAAAGAAACGAAGAATTAGCCTATGAAAAGGTGAAACGGGCAATCATGCTCAAGAGACTGAGTCCCGGTCAACGGGTGACCGAGGATTGGGTCAGTCAAGAATTGCAAATGAGCAGGACCCCTATTCGAACTGCATTCAAACGGATGGAGAATGAAGGACTCATTGAGTTAGTCCCTCATAAGGGTGCGTTTGTATGCAACCCTTCGGACAAAGAACTGGAGGATGTCTTCCAGCTTCGGGTTGTACTGGAAAGTTATGCAGCGGGATTAGTTGTGGCTAACATGTCCGAACAGGACATCGATTTCATGGAAAAATTTTTAGAACAAGAGGTTGAAGCCTATCAAGCAAAAGATTTTGAAGCATTCATGCGGGTAAATGGTCTTATCCACACTTATCCAGCAAAAATCTCAGGAAATAAGTTTCTATTACAGCAGATTGAAACGCTTAACCAATGGTCTGATTGCTATCTGATTTTAAAAGATGAATTTTATACAACTCCATTGAAAGAGGTGAAGTCGATTCCAGAGCATCAAAACGTTGTAGCTGAGTTTCGAAAAAGGGATGAAGAGGGGGTGCGTAAAGCTATTAAAGCTCATTTACTATCTACATTAAGTGATTTGTCAGAACGCACATCCATTTTTAACTAAGTGAAGGGGGAAATTTAGATGTCAAAACATACTTTAATCAACACAAGTTTACCTGGACCTCTAGCAAGTGAATTACTGAAACGTCGTCATAGGATTGTACCTGAAGCTGTAAGTTATGGCATCCCGACTTTCGCTAAGGAAGCTGAAGGTGCAAAGGTTACCGATGTGGATGGCAACACCTTTATCGACTTTGCCGGGGCAATCGGTACCATTAACGTCGGTCATTGCCATCCTAAAGTGAAGGAAGCATTGCATGATCAAGTGGAAAAATATATTCATACAGGCTTCAATATCATGATGTACGAGCCATATATCGCCCTGGCTGAAAAATTGGCCGAACTAGCCCCAGGTCATCATAACAAAAAAGTTCTTCTACAAAACAGCGGTGCTGAAGCAGTCGAAAATGCTGTGAAGGTAGCTAGAAAATACACAGGTAGACAAGCAATTGTCACTTTTGCGAACGGTTTCCACGGGCGGACGTTAATGACTATGTCGATGACCAGCAAGGTGAAGCCTTACAAATTTGAATTTGGTCCTTTCGCCCCGGAAGTATATAAGGCCCCCTTCCCTTATGCTTATCGAAGACCACAAAGCATGAGTGAGGAAGAGTACAATAATTTTATTATCGAACAATTCAAGGATTTTCTATTGAAGGAAGTCGCACCAGAAACGATTGCAGCCGTTGTCATGGAACCTATCCAAGGAGAAGGGGGATTCATAGTACCTGATAAATCCTTTGTCCAAGCAGTGAAAAATCTTTGTGAACAACACGGCATCCTTTTTGTGGCTGACGAAATTCAAACTGGCTTCGGGCGAACAGGGAGGTATTTTACGTCGGAATATTATGAAATCATCCCTGATCTCATCACCGTTTCCAAATCACTAGGTGCTGGCACCCCTATCAGTGGGGTTATTGGCAGACAAGAAATTATGGATGCTGCGAATCCTGGGGAATTAGGCGGTACTTATAGTGGAAACCCGATGGGGTGTCGGGCTGCACTTGCTGCCATTGACATCATTGAGGAAGAAGGATTGAATCAACGAGCAAATGTGATTGGACAAAAGGTGAAGGACACTTTTCATCATTTAGCAGAGCAATTGGATTGTATTGGTGATGTTCGTGGTTTAGGAGCAATGGTAGCAGTAGAAATTGTGAGCGATAAAGAAAATAAAACACCAGCTAAAGGTCTCGCCGCCAAAATAATTTCCACAGCTCAACAACAGGGCCTGCTCGTATTGGGGGCTGGTGTATACGGGAATGTTATCCGCTTTTTGATGCCCCTTGTTATTACGAATGAAGAACTGAAAGAGGGATTATTAATTATGGAAAATTCGATACGCACCGTTTGGCAAAATAGTACTTATACTTCAGTTTAAACCGTGGAAATTTCCCATAAAAAAGAAAGAAAATTAAAAAAATGTTTATTTGGTATCGACCTACTGGTCTCAGCTTCGGGAGCGAAATTTCCTGGATATGAATCGCGTTATCCGTTACATAAATCACTTCTGCTGACTCATTTGGAGCATTCGCTTTGCTTGCTGGGATGGAATAGCACTGTCCAATTATAAGGCTGGGTACATTTGGACAATTGCTGAAAGGTGCATTGCATTTGGTATTGATGGGGAGCGGGGGAGATCTTATCAACACGGCAATCCATATTTCATCGGGGCTGAACGAAAAACAACCGGCTGGAACGGAGTTGACTGCTGCAGATGTGATGGCTAGTTTGTTCGGGTCTGCATTATGCGCTCAACTATTAATGATTGGTGATGTGGCGGGGATCATTACAAGCTGGAACACCTTCACTAATCAATGCTGGCGCCGTATTTACCGGGAATGCCGGCATTACCGGTGTCGTCAGTATGAAAGGAAAGAGAATCGTTATAAAAAGGAGGATGCACGGTGGATATGTTTATCAATGGAAACCCTTCCGTTCGGATTCAAACTTCGATATGTTGAATCCCATTAATCAGGAGCGCCTCGATTCGGTACCAGATACAGAGAAAAAGAGGCCAAGCTTTTCCGAAGCACTTGACTACGGAATTGTCGGACTGAATGATGGGGCCCCTTCCGCTGCGCAAGCTCCTTTCGGTGGCTTCAAAGAAAACGGCCTCGGAAGGGAAGGGGGTCGCCATGGGATCGATGATTATTTGGAAACGAAATACATTTCTATTGGTTTGTAATGCTTGTCTGCACAAGAAACATAACTATTTTCAATAACTAGAGTGAGGTGATTGATGTTGAACGATTTTAAAACCCGTTACAGTTATGGCGGAGATGAATTCATATTCGTCGAACTTAGTGAAGAGATGAGCTTGGACGTCAATTTTCAAGCAATGGCAATTACGAAAAAGATGAAAGAGAAAAACATACCCGGAATTCTTGATGTCTGCCCGTCCAATGCGTCCTACATGGTGCGCTACAATCCGGATCAACTGGACGCTAATGACTTGATCGAAGAATTGAAGCAGCTCGAGAGTTCAGTTGAAAATCTGGATGATGTCGTTATTAACTCGCGCCTCGTCGATGTGCCCATTTTATTCGAAGACCCATGGACTCATGAAGCAGTCATGCAGTTCAGGGATCGACATCAAGACCCTGATTCCACCGATATTGAATATGCTGCCAGCATCAATGGCTATGATTCCAAGGCAGATTTCATCAAGGCCATAACAGGTGCCCCATTTTTAGTGTCAATGATCGGTTTTGTGCCAGGTCTGCCGTTCTGCTTTCAAATCGTTCCAAGAGAAGAGCAGATCGAAGTACCGAAGTATGTGCGCCCGCGCACATTCACTCCGGAACGATGCTTCGGATTCGGTGGAGGATTCTCCGTCATCTATCCTGCCCAAGGTGCTGGAGGCTATCAGATGTTTGGAATTGCTGCAGCTCCAGTTTTTGATAAAGAGCAGAAGCTTCCTGATTTTAAAGAGTCAATGGTTTTCCCACGTCAAGGAGACATTTTTAGATATCGGGATGTCACACGTGAAGAATATGACGCTATTAGGGAAGAGGTTGAGGCCGGCATCTTCGAATACCATAAGAAAGACTTCACCTTCAAGCCAGATGATGTGCTGAAGGACCCGCGGGCATTTTCCGAAAAGGTCTTGAGGAGGTTATACCATGATTAAAGTGTTAAAGCCTGGTTTACAGACAACGGTGCAGGATGACGGAAGGGTTGGTTATTACGAAACAGGCATGCCTCCTTCAGGAGCAGTCGATCAGTACTCTTATTCTGTTGCCAATCTATTGACGGGGAATGCCAAGGGCGCTGCTTTACTGGAAATTACTTATATGGGGCCCGAGTTGGCATTCCAACAGGATGCCACTATAGCATTGACGGGGGGAAACATTCCTCCAAAAATAAATGGCGATCCTGTTCCCATGTGGGAAACACTGAGGGTCAAGTCAGGAGATATTTTATCTTTTGATTTTGTGAAACAAGGGGCTAGGTCCTACCTCGCAGTTGCAGGTGGTATTGAAGTCCCGGAAATCATGGGCTCCCGATCCACCTATACCTTATGTGGGATCGGTGGACTCGAAGGTCGTGCTTTACAAGAAGGTGACACCCTTATTATCGGTGATTTAAAAGAAACTGACATAAAAGCTGGAGCATATGTCACGGAACAATTCATTCCCGAATTGTCAAATCGGCATGAGATCCGAGTGATCATTGGATTGTGCAGTTATCGTCTGACGGAAGAAAGCAAACAGCGCTTCCTCGATATTGAGTGGACCGTGCCCCCTGAAGCTAACCGCGTTGGCTATCGCTTAAAAGGGGAGCGTCTGGACTTCGTGCCACGCGATCAGCCATTCGGTGCAGGAAGTAACCCGTCTAACGTAGTCGACCTGGGTTACCCTATTGGATCGATTCAAATTCCGGACGGTGTCGAGCCGATTGCGTTATTAAATGACGCCGTTACTGGTGGAGGATATGCAACGATTGCCACCATCATCAGTACCGATCTGAACCGTATTGCTCAAGCAAAAACGAATGAGAAAATCAAGTTCGTGTCCGTCTCATTGGATGAAGCGTTACAAGCGCGCCAAGACGTGAATCGAAATTTAAAAGAGATCAAAAGTTTGATCGAATCAAAATAATTGGTATGAAAGGAGAAAATAAAATGAAGACAATCGCATCCCCTCTCCCTGGAGTGTTTTACCGGAGGCCGGCACCAGAGAAACCGATGTATGTCGAAGAAGGACAAAGCATCAAATCCGGAGATGTCATTGGGCTGGTTGAGGTCATGAAAAGCTTTCAAGAGATTCAGGCAGAAGAAGACGGTATCATCACAAGCATCAACGTCGGGGATGGAGATATTGTGGAAGCTGGACAAATTCTCGTAGAACTAGAATAAAAACAATTAGGGAGTGGAAATATGACTTATTTTAAAAAAATTCTGATTGCAAATCGTGGGGAGATTGCTCGTCGAATCATACGGACATGCAACAAAAATGGGATACAGACAGTTGCAGTATATTCTGACGCAGATGCAGAAACCCCCTTCGTCAAAGAGGCCAGTGAAGCTTACCCAATCGGAGCCTCACAAGCAAATAAGAGCTATTTGAATATCAATAATATATTGGAGGTCGCCAAGGAAACTGGAGCTGAAGCCATTCACCCAGGGTACGGATTTTTATCAGAAAATCCAGCTTTGGCAAGACGTTGTCAAGAAGCGGGCATTACCTTCATCGGGCCAGATGCTGACATGATCAATTTGATGGGAAATAAAATCGAGGCTCGTCGTCATATGAAAAAAGCAGGTGTTCCGGTCGTTCCCGGATGGGATGGCCAGTTAGAATCGGTCGAACATGCCGTATCGATCGCTGGAGACCTCGGTTATCCGCTCATGTTGAAGGCAAGCGCCGGCGGTGGCGGCATTGGCATGCATATCATCAAGGATGAGGAGGAATTGAAAAAATGTTTTTCCTCCGCGAAACAAACTGCAAGCTCTTCCTTTGGGGATGATACGGTCTTTTTGGAACGTTTTATTCGAAACGCACGTCATATAGAAGTCCAAGTCGTTGCCGATAAGGAAGGAAATGCCCTCCATTTATTTGAACGTGAATGCACCATCCAAAGAAGGAACCAAAAAGTCATTGAAGAAAGCCCATCTCCTTTTTTAAATGAGGATTTGCGAAAGAAGCTTTGCGAAACGGCGGTCACAGGAGTCAAGGAAATAGGGTATACCAACGTCGGCACCATGGAATTCATCTTTGATGATGATTCCGGTGACTTCTACTTCCTTGAGATGAATACACGCCTGCAAGTCGAGCACCCTGTCACTGAAGAAATCACTGGATTGGATCTTGTCGAGCTGCAGCTGAAAATTGCAGCCAATAAAAGCCTGGAGCTGACCCAAGAGGATATTACGAAAAATGGCTACGCCATCGAAGGTCGTGTATACGCCGAAGACCCAACAACTTATTTCCCTTCCCCAGGCAAGCTAAAAACATTGAAATTCCCAGAAGATGTAGGAAGATTCGATTTTGCCTATGAAGAAGGAAATACGATTTCCCCGTTTTATGACCCAATGGTTGGAAAAATCATTGTACATGGAAAGGATAGAAGCGAGACGCTGGATAAACTTGAGATAATATTAGATCAGTTTGAAATCGATGGCGTTACTACGAATCTATCGCTATTCAAAGAGCTGCTAAAGGAGCCCGACTTTCGTGAAGGTAAATATACGACCGATTACTTGCAAACTAGAAACGCCGGAAAGGAGGCTGGAAAATGAAAGTTGATTTAAACTGTGACATGGGAGAAAGCTTTGGTATGTATCAGTTGGGCAACGATGAAGAAATGATACAGTATATTACTTCAGCCAACATCGCATGCGGTTATCATGCAGGGGATCCTAGTACCATGCGAAAGACCGTAGAGCTAGCGAAAGAACACAACGTCCAGGTCGGTGCACATCCTTCTTTCCCAGATCTTATGGGATTCGGGCGCAGGCATATGAACTGTACTCCTTCAGAAATCAAAGACTATGTCACTTACCAATTAGGGTCCCTGCGAGAGTTTGCGAGCTGCTACAGCTTGCCGATCGCCCATTGCAAGCCCCACGGCGCATTATACATGATGGCTATGGAAGATGAAACGATTGCAAGAGCAATCCTTGAAGCAATTGCAGAAGTGGATGAAAACATTATCGTTTTTGCCATGAACAATTCAGCTGTCGCGGAGTTAGGAGAAAAAATGGGGGTTCGGGTGGCGAAGGAAACCTACGCCGACCGAGAACACACAGAAACAGGATCGATTATCCTCACCCGAAAAGGTTCAACTATTGATGACTACAACGCAATGGCAGAGCGTGTTGTACGTATGGTGAAAGAAGGAAAAGTGAAAGCTCACACCGGTAACGACGCAAATGTCACTGCCGAGACCGTTTGCATCCATGGCGATACCCCGGGTGCAGTGAAATTGGCGAAAACAATTTGTGATTCATTGACCAAAAATCAAATCAAAGTCACACCAATCCAGGATATCCTCGGAAAATAATTGCTAGAAAAAAGGCAGCACCCTGATCTCTCACTCGGTCTGCCTTTTTATATACCGAACTGATCCAGTTGCCCTATAAACAATCCCCCCTTACCACTTTCTTGGGTGATACGGGGGATTTTGGGGTTGGGTAACAGGGATAACCTCCCCAATTCACTTGTATGCATGGGGAGGGAATAACTCTGCTGCTCTGCCAGTAACTGCTGGTAATATCCTAACAATTCTTCACTCGGCTGAGCCTAGCTAAATGCTTGTGTGTTTGGTTTTCCCTAGTTCCAATCGTCTTTCTCAATCTTTCATCCCGCAACTTAGAGACCACTAGACCTAAATTTCCTTTTATATCAGCATTAAATAATAAACCGGTCTCACCTTCAGAAAATTACTCGACGGTTGGGCCCCAGTTAGCTGCTACAAACAACCGGGAGACCAGAGTCCATCGCCTCTAAAATGACCTAACAAGGGTTTCAGTTGTGGATGGAAACACGAAAATAACAGGTGAAACATTTTTCCAAACCGTTTCCATGCAAAAAAACCGTGAACACGGTGGTGAAATGCTCACCAATGATAACCAGCCTTAAGAACCTCATTAATTTTTTCGACAAATAATAACAAGGTTTTATTCGGCTTGCCTACGGATAACCAGTTGTAAATTCTGTATCCATGTGATAAGGGCTGAATCGGTGAATATCTACTCCATACTCCATAATTGAACATTTTTAAGCTTCATTTATTCAATTCATCCTGAACTGAATTTTAACATGATTGTGCAACGCTTTATGCTATACCTGTGACTGGCATAACGGTATGTCATTCGTCCGGTTCGCTTGGTCGTTAGAAATCATTAATAAGGGAAATGTCTTCTCCATTTTCCCGGAAGGAAAGAGATGTAAAAGTGGTAAAATATGAGCACAATCATGACTAATATGGAAATTTATCCAGCGTAACATGGCTGGATTTTTATAATAACTCCTGAAATTCAGCCGAATATTCCCTTGAAAAGAGATAACAGCTGGTTTATCGTGGACAGAAAAGTGAAAGGAGAGAAAGTAATTTGAGTATATTAGAGGCACTGCATTCGAGAAGAGCTGTTCGAAACTTCGATCAACGCGAGGTAGAACAAGAAAAAATCCAAGAATTATTAAAAGCGGCAACCCTTGCTCCTAATGATCGTATGCGAGAGCCATGGAGTTTCTATGTGGTTCAAGGAGAAGCCAAAAAAAGGTACGAAGAAGTAGCTTATGATTATTTACAGGAACGTTTTCCAGCAAAACAGAAATTAGTAGACAGCTCTATGGAAGTTGTAAAAAAGACACCGGTTATTATTATAGTGACTTCTGACATTGCTTCCACAGAAGCCGATACAAAGGATAATGAATATGCCGTATGCTGCGCCATTCACTCCATGTGGCTGGCTGCTCAGGAATTAGACCTTGGGTTTGTGTGGAGAACAAGAGGAATAGGATTAGTCCATGACGAGCGATCTTATGAATTTATAGGATCACCTGAAGGAAAAAAGGTTGTTGGTACCGTTTGTTTAGGCTATCCAGAAGCAAAAGAATTAGAAAATATGAAAGAGAAAAAAAGAACGGCATTTGAAGAAAAAACCGTATGGCTTTAATACCTTACATATTTTTAACAAACATTCCGGTGCATTATTGCACCGGAATATTCTATGAGTACTACACATTAAAAAATTGCTTTAATCGTTGGACCTTTTGAATAAAGAAAAAATCCAAAAGCCATATGACAATGAGTGAGATGCCTACTAAAGGAAATACAACACCAAAACATACAATAATAGCTGTAACAATTTTTAAGGTTCGTATAGGTGGTGATTTAGGTGCCCCTAACCCACTGTTTGGTTTTCTTTTTCTCCACAAAATGAAGCCAGTAACAACAACTCCTGCAATACCTATATAAATGAGGAGTCCGGCAATCTGGTTGAGCAGGCCGAATTGTGAGCCTTTATGTAAAGTGATGCCCATTGCAATCATTTTTCCGGCAATGCCATAATTTTCAAAGCGGTAATCTGCTAATACAGCTCCTGAATATTGATCAATATGTAAAGTAGCTTCGTCTTGGGCTTTAGGAGGAAATACAGATATCGTATAAACTCCGTCCAATTCACTTGGAAAAAACACATCGTAACTTGAATGTATTTCAAGGTCATCTGCAGTTCTTATAACTTCGTCAATTGATGCTCTTCCATTATTCTGTTTTTCAGAAGAAAGAAGATTAAGTTTTTCAGCTGCCCATGGCACATCTGCAACATCTTCTGTATTTTTCTCAGATGTGGGGGGATTACCCACCCATATAGAAGGAGGGTAGCCTAAGCCTGAATTAGTTGCTAGAGTTTGTACGGCATTACCACAAAAACCTGACCAAGGCAGCCCTCTTAAAATTAGAAAAACCATACCGGCTGATACCCAAAATCCAAGGACCGCATGAAAGTCACGTCTTAATATGGATTTTCCATTTGAAAACCTGGGAAGTATTATGCCCCCCAAATTTTCTATCCCCCCTTGGCCACCATAAATATATCTCACTAGCTACAAGGATAAGCCCCCAGCAAGCACGATTCGGTCTCCTATCTTACCAGCCATTAACTCGCCGTGCAGTTTTTCTAATTTATTCATAAGACGTTTATCCTCATTAAGTTCTCCAACAATTTCTCCATTATAAGGGTTTACAAAAACAGTTAACGAAGAGGATCCATTGCTAATTCCCACTTCTGCTGAACGATTTTTATTCTCCACTGGGCGGTATCGGTCAACTTTTGCTTCAGGATGTTTATTCAACACGCTTTCAATCTGTTTAGAAGGAGGAATGGTGTTTTCCTGTGCTTTTACTTGGTATATGTCCTGGTAATTTACTTGTTCTATTTGTGGTTTAAATAGATAAATGCCGCCAGTAATAGATAATACAAGGAGAAAGGGCATAAAAATCAATCCAGCATAAAAATGCCAGCGCCAAACAGCTTTATATATATTCTTTGAGTTGAAAGGAAAATTTGATGGTCTTTTGTGTTTAGTAGAATTCATAAAATATCTTACCTTTCTAGTCAATCAATTAATTTAAAATCATTCGTCTTACACCCACTTCTCGAAAATGAGTACTTTATCTATAATCACTACTCACTCCCTTTATTTTGGGAAACACAACAGGCAGAACCGTTCATTTTTTTTGAATCTCTTGAATAGCCGCATCAAAGTCATAGATGCTGCCGCCAAAACCTAACTGAAACTGTTTCGCTTGTTTCCTGGACTCAAAAGCAATGACTTGTGGCTGGCAGCAATTCAGATTCAAATCTGGGTTTATTAGAAATATACTGCCATTTTTGCACTTATTGTTGTGTCTTTTAAGAAATCCTGACAAATAATTTGGGAAATATCATTTTTTATATCATGGTAACGAAGTAACCCGCAATGAGGACAGCAGGTTTTTTCAACATTATGATTCAATTTTAGGAGCTGTACAGATAAACGTGAATCAGACGGTTTATAGCAATACGTACAATGATTAGAAGAATGGTGGGGTTGAGGACGAAGCATAATACCATTGGATGTTTTATGGATTTTTTGTTGCTCAATTAAAGGCCTTAGATCCCGGTAAATTGTCATTTTTGCTGATCTCAGAGACACGGAGCGTTTCTTCTTGTTCTAACCATGTTAAAATTTGTTTTTGCCTTTCTGCTGGCAGCATTAAAATCACCCTTTCCTTATGCTTCTTCATTTAACGGTAGGCTAAAAGAACGTTAGATACAAGCAAATTATTGATAAAATGTTTGAAAAAATGTTGAACATTAACATCATCCATGATCTATTATGTTACTATAGTTTTAAGTGTATCTTTAAGAGAGGGTGCTTCTTGTGAAAAGAATAATGATTTGTTTTCTTGTAGGTTTGTTTGCATTTCCAATTTCAGCTGGAGCTCATACCCATCTTGAAAGATCCGAACCAGAAGAAGGAGCGGTCCTTGGAGAAGAAACTTCTACAATTACGCTTTCCTTTGATTCCATGGTTCAGGAACCAAACACTGTAACACTTACCGATGAAAATGGGGCAGAAATAGATTTGGAGGAAGTAAATCACGACCCGGAAGACACGATTGTCATCCACCTTCCTGAGAAGTTAGAGGACGGTGATTATACTTTGTTTTATAGTATTGTTGGGGAAGATGGGCATGTGATGGAAGAAGAGCTATCTTACTCCTATGAAGGGACCGACGAAGAATCTATGAATGAAACAGAGGATTCTGCTGCAGAGGAAGAAACTGATTTAGAGGAAGGCGCAGATTCTGAAGAGCAGGAACAAACTGCACAACCACAGGAATCAGATAATAATGATAATGGAATTCTCTTACCGGCTGCTGTTGGGTTAATTGTCATTGCGGTAGGATTTATCATATTTTTATTCAGGAAAAAAAGGACATGATTTATGCAATAAGCAATAGTTTATTGTATGTTTGCTTTGCTATCGTCATCGGAATATGTTTACTTTCTCTTGTTCCAGAAGATAAAAAACCCAAGCTTGTTCTGCCAAAAAAATGGCTGGCGGGCAGTGTCTTGTGTATACCAGTTTTAGCCATCATACCAGTTCTGGATTTAGCCTTTAGTGTAAACGGGTATCGAGAAGAGTTCATACTTGCTAGCTTTTTTTACGTATTGCAGCATATAGAAGCAGGAAGAGCCTGGACGGCCTTATTGTTTTTTTCCATTATCTTTTTGGTCTTAATATGGATGATGTGTAAACAATTATCTTCTTCAAATGTTTATCTTTTCGGTTTATTACTTGCCTTTGGAATGATTGTGACACAGGGAGTTGTCGGACATTCGGCGAACATGGGAAGCTATCCGGGAGCAACTTCTCATATTCTGCATTTATTAGCGGTCAGCTGTTGGGTGGGTGCCCTATTCGTTGTAAGCTGGTTTTCTAACAATGATGATAACTGGCACCATTTTATTGATTGGTTCACTCCAGTTGCGTTTACATGTGTTATAACCGTTAGTTTTTCAGGTGTGTTCATGACATTTTTTCTAACGGAGAGTATCTTTAATTCCTGGATGCTGACCTATGGGCAAGCTTTATTATTAAAGCATTTATTATTTATACCGTTATTAGTATTTGCAAGTATAAACGGCTTTTTCATAAGGAAAAAAATAAAACAAATGCCAAATTTGTCTCCGCGCCGCTGGTGGCGGGCCGAGAGTATTATTATATTGACCATATTTGTAGTTACTGGTTTTATGAGTGAGCAGGAACCACCTCATAATATAGCTCACACCCTAAACAGAGAAGATTCGTCCGTTCTATTTCAATCGCTCGTATCGTTTCCAATTGGCCCAGATACAGAATTATTTTTTCAGCCAGATTGGTTAAGTCTAATATTTTTAGTGGTAGGTATTGTGTTTTTACTCTTAGTTATTTATGCATTTAATCAGGGTTTTTCACCAATTGGAGCCGTTATATCCGGTATACTGGCTGTTAGTAGTATGTATTTAGGTATTATAAATAATGTAGAGCCAGAATTTCGTATGGAAGCACTACAAGAAACAGTTTCTTATGGAGTGCTCTTTTTTAATAGGAAGGTGAATCCTGTTTTTCCGAAGCATATAGAATCTTAATTATTTCCTCGTATAGCGGAAGTGGAGACGAAAAGAAGATACCCTGGTAAGTTGTTATAAGGGAACTAAAGGCAGCCGGCTTTACAGAGGTAAAAGAGATAAAATTATGGGAAACGAGACAAAAGTATACATCAAAAAACAGATGCTGAACGAGATCCGTTCAAGAGCCGGCCGCTCTATTCTTCATGAGCTATCGAATGCAGAGATTGAAGAACTGATTACCTATATCAATCATCAAGTGACCGAAAAAGGGAAGCTAGAAGAAAAAGATCGGTGGACGGTTTGGACAGCCGTCAAAAAAGCTTGATTTCATCAACAAAACCAGCAAATATTGCATCTGCTGGTTTTGTTCTATTTCCACCTATCAGTAGGGATATTCAAACATAGTAATGATACATAAAACAACAAAAGCCCTTCCTGCTCTTTCGTCCTTGCGGCTCCGATGACCGCTCCAGTGTGAATTGATCTAAAACTATATTCTTCTTTTGATACTGCATTCATTTAAGGGGGTTGCCAGCAATTGGAAATGAATGAGGAGAGGGTTTATTTGTGGAAAATTACTCACGGTAAGAGGGTGGGTAAGTAATCAATTTATTTTACTGTCTTTTTGGGAGCTTGTCAAATTTTTTCTCAGTTTATATACATTAGAGAAGGAGCTGTCTCTAAAGGTTAGATTAGGGTATGGTGGACATTTGCAATTGGAATATGCGAGACTCCTACGAAACAAGCGATGGTGTGAAGCCCCCGCTGTGAACGTTTTTTGCTCACGAAGTGACTAAACCGCCGCCCGCGGCAAAGAAGACACTAGAGAACGAGAAAAGCGAGCTGGAGTAGATGCCGCACTTGTGCCCTGAGGGTGAAAGCAAGTATATTCCAGTTGCATTTACTGAGAACTAACTTATGAGACAGCTCCTTGCTTTACTTTTCTTCCAGACTGGTCACGGAAACACTTTGAATTTTGTTTGGATCATTCAGGGAATGAATAGTAGCTACTCCAACTTGTTGATCAACATGTTCAATATAAACAGGTTCTCCTTGATACATCACATTTGCCATCTCAGTGGAAGATGAAATTTCTTGTGCTCGTTGTGCATCCATTTGTCATTCTCCTTTTTTTATTTTTTTCTATCCTCTAATTCTCTGCTGACTTTGGAAATCGTAATTCGATCTTCTCCAGTACTCGGTTGTACAGCATCTTTTCCTTTTATAATGTTGCGTTTCGATTTGGAGCGTTTACTCATAGGCTCATCTCTCTCCTTGTTGTATCGTTGGATCAATAATATTTTTTACGCCTGCAGACAGTTTTATGTACTTCTGTTCATGAGACTTTTTTGTTTTAAACACTTTCGCTCCAAATTTTAAAGCGTTAAACCTGCTATTTAATAAATTTATGACTCTGGGATGCTGAAGAAGCTTTGTTAATCTGTCATAGTGCGAGTTGTTCAGCTGTTCCCAAGCCCGCCTGAGAATTAAGGAGTCGTGATAACTTTGCCTAAGGTGGCGGGTTAACTTTTCATATTTCTCTAATCCTAAGATGCCTGTGCCACAAACACCCCGAAATAAAATGAAGAAGACCAGCTAGAAAAAAGGAGCTGGTCTATTTAAGTTTTTTTAACCATAAGAAATCAATAATAAAGCTACATGCTAAAATAGGAATGTGTAAACATTCTGAAAAATGTTGATTTAGAGGGGAGCAATAATTATGGGAAAAGTTATCGTTGATATGTCTATGTCACTGGATGGATTTGTTGCAGGTCCCAACGACAACGCGGAACAGCCGCTGGGAGAAAGAGGAGACATTCTCCATGACTGGCTTTTCAGCGGTGAAACCCCCAGTAAGTTTAATGATTTTTCCATCTATCAAACAGCAGCAGAGAAGTGTTTAATACCTCGTTTATCAGTACTGGTGCCTTGGTGACGGGAAGACGGACATTTGATGTGGTAGGTGGATGGGGCGGGTTCACGGAGTTCCTGTATATGTATGGACTCACCATGTTCCAAATAAAGTACCCCAAGGTTCAACGACTTTTACTTTCGTGACCGACGGTATCGAGAGTGCTGTGGAACAAGCAAAAGAAGCTGCTGGTAGCAAAAACGTAGGGGTGGCGAGAGCGAGTACAGCTCGCCAATGTTTACAGGCAGGACTTGTTGATGACTTCACCTTCATTTGGTACCGGTACTGCTCGGGAAGGGCGTCCGGCTATTTGATCAAGCAGCTGATATGAGAATGGAGTTAGAAGCAGTGAGGGTGATCGAATCCCCCCGGTGTGACCCATCTTTTTTATACGGTTAGTAATAGTAATAACAAAGTGCGTTAGAAAAATGACAATCAAGGTTAACTTGCTGAGCTGTGATAGACGCAGCTTTATTTCTTTCTCATACAAATGGCCCTGGTGTTCCATTAATTTCCTCATGGACTAATCCAAAAGATAGTTTCTTTATTGCAATGAACCATGATATATTTACTTCAACGAGCTGCCATTTTCTCACCACGAAGGAGGTACTTACTATGCTCGTAAACATTATCATTATCCTGCTGTTGATCGGAAGCTTTTTCATCGGTCTTCGCCAAGGGTTTGTTTCTAAATTCGTCCGATTATCGAGTTTTTTACTAGCGCTTGCTGCAGGGTTTTTCTTTTATAACTCTATTGCTTCCTGGCTCCGTACTTGGGTGCCATACCCGGAATTCCTTGGAGTGGGTTATGAAGGGATTTTCTACACCGTTCTAGGTTTTTTCAGTGCATTTATTATAACCAACTTGATGGTTCTTTGGCTTGGCAAAATACTGCAAGTCTTTGCCTCTTTACCTATACTCCGCACGATCAACAAGGGGCTTGGCGGTGTATTTGGCGTAGTCAAAACGTATGTGGTGATCCTGATTCTCTTGATTGGGGTTTCATTCTTCCCGATAGAATCGGTACAAGCAGCTATTGATCAATCTTCGGTGGCAACAATTATGATGGAGAAAACGCCGTTCATTTCGGATTTTTATTAATACATGTGTAAAGGCTGGACGTAGGTTCAGTCTTTTTTTGTGCCTCATAAAAAAGAGGTGGAGGAGGCAATAAAGCAGAGGGGGAAAAGTAAAGGACACTGGTTCCTTTATTTCTATGAATTCCTATGATTTGAAGGTGTTTGCGGACAGAGGTCCAGAGTGTCCGCAACTACGATCATAGAGCCCTTTTTAGGTGAAATAGCGAAATGAGGATCCGCGCCGCATCTCCAAGAAACTTTGCAGCAATTCTTCCTGTGGTAATCGACTGCAGCATAACAGGTCTCCTATTACACTAAAATTCCGGCAGCCATTTTTTTTTATACAATGCAGCAATCATATTTAGAATAAATATTGGAAGTCTTTTTGGGAAATAAGGCTTCTTATAAAAACGATAAAAGGCTCGTTTTAAATCCTCCCATTGAGTACAATGCTTTGTTTGCCGATAGCGCGCGACATCTATAATTTTTATCTTACCGTGCTGGGTCACCATAATATTTCGCAGATGAATATCTGATGGATTCAATCCTTTGTTTCGTGCGAGGTTCAATGCTTGATCGACCTCTTTCATGTTTTGTTCTGAAACCGGAATGCCTTGCTGCAGACATTCAAATAACGTATGGCCTTCTATAAAATCGAGCACGAGATAGTTGGAGCCGGCCTCATATAAGGCCGGGAAAAATTCCAATCCCTCCAGATCACGGTAAATGCCAGCTTCCTCTGCTGCTATGTTTGTGAAATCGGGAAAGAACACTTTTAGTACTTTTTGTGATCGAAGGATTTTAAAAACATAAGCACTTCGGCCTTTTCCAATGAGCTCTAGCTTGTCACCCTTTGCTGCAAGCCATGGACAGGAGCCCTTGCCAGTCATGCGAACACTTTCAGCAAGTTCTCGATATGGACTCACTTCTTCTATCTCCCTTCTTACCTTGTCATTTTCACATTATATCACTCTCCTGTGTCTAAATTATGTCAAACGTTTGTTTTAACGGTTGGATTGTTTAAGCATAACATCGTAAGCTTCTGTAGCTTCTTTCAGTCCGTCAATAAATTGATCATAAATATCCGTTGTATTTTCTCGGTTTTTTCGTGACCAATCATGGTTTTCAAAAAAAGATTTTCGCAATCCAGCAGTTAACTCTAACTGGGCCCCTTTTTTTAACTGATTATCGTTTACAATGTTATTTTTACTCGTTCCCGCGATTTCATCTGGTGCATCTTCCACTTGAAAACCGCGTTTTTGAAGAGAGGACCTTATCATTTCTTTATATTCTCGATTCCGTCCGCCTACATAAATGATGGTCTCATCTCCATGGTACCCATGAATAGATAAAGCGCTTACAGAATTTTGTGCTATTTCTCGTCCTATCGGCTCGTCAAAATTCTTTGAATTAATATGCAAAATCAGGTTGTTTGTTGGCTTTATTCCTTCAAAGAGGTAGTATGAATCATTTATTTGGTGGGCCAAACCTTTTGCCACTTCTGATGTTCCAGGTTCAATTCCCCCTCCGTGGATCGCGAGAATGGATATATCGCTGTTTCTTTGTTCATAGTTAATCTCATAATCTTCATTTAATACTTCATTTTCGGCTAATTCTTCATAGGAGTTGTAGTAATTTGTGTTCGCGTGGGTCCAGAAGGTGAAAACAAAGAAGAAAAGAGAGACAGAGATAAAAAAAACAGATATCCCAATCACTGTATTATTCATGTCAAACATCCTTTTTCCTAGTCTATGATGGTTGCATGAAATGGATTAGTGATTTGACACGAAAAAAACCATCAACCTGCGTTTTAGGCTGATGGTTTTGAATTGGGTATTCATTTAAAGTAATGTTTCTTAAAAATTTTTATGAAAAATCAGGAAATGTAGGATTTCTTTAGCAAAAATTGCTTTTTCAATTCTTTTTCCGTGGCTTCATAAAATTGCCGGCCGTCCGGCATTTTATACATATTGAGATCTAAAAGGGCAGCAATGAGTTGGTCTTTATCCTTTTCAATGATTAAAGTACTCGTAGACATAATACCCGCTCCTTTTATTTGTAAGCGCTTTCAAATATAATTTTAAAGTTAATAGATGGAAATGTCAACTAAAATGAATTTGAAAAGTCTGAAGGAATTTTAAAAAGCACATGGAATCATAATTAAATAACTATCTATTCATCTGTCACCTCTGTTTACCGGCCGTTCTGCTTTATGCCCCTTCTCTTACCCCAAGAGCACTCGACACTAATAATAAAATTTTGTTGATACCATCTATGAAAACGTTTACTTAGAAGGGGTGTTTTTTGCAGCTGTGCGGGTACTAGTAATTTTTTAAAAACTGAAAAAGGAGATGGTTTTGTGAAAATAGGATTGTTCTTAATGCCGACACATCCACCTGAAAGAAGTCTTTATGACGCCACGGAATGGGACATAGAGATGATTCAATATGCTGATCAGCTCGATTACGGCGAAGCGTGGATTGGAGAACATTTCACAGCACCATGGGAACCGATTCCGGCACCAGACTTAATAATTGCGCAGGCGCTGAAAGCGACAAAGCAAATTAAACTTGCACCTGGAGCCCACTTGCTTCCTTACCATCATCCTGTCGAACTAGGTCACCGGGTTGCCTATCTGGATCATCTGTCACAGGGCCGTTTAATGCTCGGTATTGGGGCAGGGGGACTTCCCAGTGATTATGAAACCTTCGATGTAGACGGAGCCAATGGAGAAAATAGAAAAATGACAGCAGAAGCATTAGAAATCATGCTGAAGTTTTGGAAGGAAAAAGAGCCTTTTCAATACCGGGGAACCTATTGGAATGCGAATCAAATAGAAGGCGATGAATATTTAAAGCCACATATAGAGCCTTATCAGAAACCACATCCAACTATTGGCGTCACTGGATTAAGTCCAGGGTCAGAAACGCTGAAAATGGCAGGGGAAAAAGGGTTTATCCCGATGAGCCTTGGAGCTAATCTGGACTATATAGCGAGTCACTGGAATTCTGTAGAAGAAGGGGCAAAAAGAAGCGGCAAAAATCCGCAGCGGGATGTTTGGAGAATTACCCGTGATGTGTTTGTCGCAGATACAGACGAAGAAGCTATGGAAGGAAGCTTATATTCCATGATGGGAAGACAGCACCGAGAATACTGGCTTCCTCTCTTTAAAAAGCTGGGTGCTATATCTGTCTTCAAACATGAAGAATCGGTGGACGATAACGACGTTACCACCGAATATGTGGCGAAACATAACTGGTTTGTTGGTTCTCCAGAAACAGTTGCGGATAAATTAGCCAATCTATATGAAAAGGTAGGAGGATTTGGTCACTTGCTTATCACAGGTTATGATTACAGCGAAAACCCTGAGGTGTGGAAAAAGTCGATGCGGTTAATGAAAGAAGAAGTTCTGCCTCGGGTAGAAAAGAAAATAACAAAAGTAAAGAGGTAATAATATAAGAAAGAGCAGAAGTGGGTAAGACCCGCTTTCTGCTCTATAATTTTTATAAATAGTAAATATAAAAAATTATTGTTTATGAGGATCCACATAATCAGGATAATCGGTAATAATACCATCTACCCCCAAATTTAATAAATAATCAGCTGATTCCTGGTCTCTAACTGTCCATGGATGTGTTTCCATTTCAAAATCATGAATACGCTCCAGCAGGTCAGCATCGATCATGTCTTTATTAGGATTTACATAGTCTGCATATTGAGCGAAATCCGAAAGTTCTGCTTCAGAAATACCATCCGGGCTGTAATTTAACAAAACACCTACTGGAACAGAAGGAAGAATGGAGTGGAAGGTTTCCATGGATTCATGGTCAAAAGACTGAACAATAATTTTGTTGTTATTTGGCTTGTCCATATTGCGGGAGGTTAGTTCATCCGCTACTTTCTGCTCGATTCCTGGGTATTTCGAATGAGATTTCAACTCAATAAGTATACCGGATCTTCCTTTGAACTGGTCAAGCACTTCTCCAAGTGTCGGGATTTTTTCACCCTCAAATTCTTCACTAAAGAAGCTCCCTGCATCCAGCTCAGCGATTTCGTCATATGTTAGATCTTTTACTTCGCCCGTACCGTCTGTCGTTCTGTCTACAGTGGTATCATGAATCACAACCAATTCTCCGTCCTTACTCATCTGTACATCCAGCTCAAACATTTCTGATTTCATATCCACCGCTTTTTCAAAGGCTGCCATCGTATTTTCAGGGGCATAACCAGAAGCGCCACGGTGAGAAATGTTGAGGATTTGCTTTTGATCCTTGGTTGACACCTCATCATCAGCTAACGCCATTCCGCTTGGAAAAAACATGGTGAAAAAAAGAACCGCCATTAAAATGCACCCTAAACACTTTTTCATTTGTCACTCTCCCTTCCTTTATTTCACCTATTACTCTATCGAAAGATTATAAAGGAGGTTTAAAGCCACAGTTTAAACTTTGTAAGGAGAATGTTAATGTATGGAAATTTATTATTTGTTTACGATTAATTATTCGAGATTTAATTTATTTTTTATAGTCAAACTTTGACTTAATTTTTGGAAAAGATAGCGGTTTATTTTTAACCAAATTAGAAAGGAGCTGCTCCTTTTTAGACCAGCTCCTCTGACATATTTTAATGTGAGGCGGAAACTTTCAATTGATTGTTAGGCCCAATTTTTTCTTAGTGATAAAAAATGAAAGAAGTCTCTTTTTAAAACAATAGCTTGGAATATAAAGTATCTAATTGTAAAGTACAAAACTCATTATGAGCAGGTATAAAGGGAAGAGCACAGGGGAGTATACAAGAAGAGCAATCAAGTAGGGTTCTTTGAAGAATTAAGTGCCAAAGGAGAAAGTTTGTCTATGGAATTAACTCCCCATCTATATCACTGGTTCATTCGTCCAAAGTGGATTACTCAAAAGTACATACATAATCTATTGACAGAGCATGTCCATTTTTCTAAGAAATGCGTGTTGGATTTTGGAGCTGGAACAGGTGCTAACTCTGTAATTTGTGAACCTTCAGGCTATCTAGGATTAGACCTAAGTAAAAAAAGAATTGAATTTGCTAAACGAACCTATCCCGATTATCGTTTTGATGTTATTAATGGATTTACCCTTCCTGTTATGGAGCAATCATTTGATGTCATTATGATAATTGCTGTTCTCCATCATATCCCTCCAAAGAAAGTAAACTCTTATATTAAAGAGTTTCGAAAAGCTCTAAACCCGGATGGCGGAAAAATTGTCGTTATAGAACCATGTTTTTTTGAAAATACACCGGTCAGTAATTGGTTTATGGATAAAAATGATAATGGAAACTATATTCAGGACGAAGAAGCTTATTTAAACTTTTTTTTAAATGAAGGTTTTCAATGCAAGGTACTAAAAAGATACAGCAAATGCTGTTTTTACAACGAATTGTTTTTTATTGCATATTAATCAGGTAAGCAATAATTGATACGTGAAGGGATCTTAGAATTTTTGAAAAAATGAACTTTTGGTACGATCAGTGGTAACTCTTTCTCCATCATTTTCTAATGATTGATTCAAAAACCCAATGTACAAGAGTTACGTAATCAAAAACAGGACACTGCACTTTTTCTTGCACCGCCTTGGAGTAAGGAGAGAGAAGGCTGCATTCCAGTAAGAATACGGACGTTTCAGGGTCAGAAATCATCATTTCTTCTGCGGCCTCTACTACTTCTTGTTCTATTTTTTGTGTATCCAGCATTCCTGTTTCCTGTATGGCAGCTTCAGCAAAGTGTGGTTTATTTTCTAATCCTTTTATGTAAACATTTTTGGGCGTAGTGCCTGCAGCCAGCAGTAGATTAGTGTTTAAACGATACGACTCTGCCGTAATAATTCCTATTTTTTCCATTGAGGTGTCAAACATTTTTTCTATCATGGAAAGCTGAAGCAAGCTCGACATAAATACGGGAACCCCAAGGTTTTTCGCTAGTTCTTGCTGGAAAAGTAATAAGTAGCCGCAGTTTCCAGTGATGGCTTGGACGCCGCTTTCCTCTATAAGCTGTTTACCGGCTGAAATTATACTTGGAAGAGCGGCTTCTTTCTTTTCATACATTTGGGCAACGCTTAATCCTCTCACTTTTTTATGGCGGACAGGAAACGGGAAGGTAGCAGAATTTCCAATATCACCGGGGATAAATGGAATGTGGGTATCAAGCATAAGAATGCCTATTGTGTCACCGTAGTTGACTTGACCTGTTTTTGCATAGTAAATCATTATAAGAGCCTCCAATGCATCAGTATGACATGGCAATACCTCCAAGAATTACTAAGTAAAATTTGCTTTTTTTCCTGTATAATCAAGCATTGGAGGTGTTGCTGAATGATTTGGTTATTTGTTGTGCTTTTGTTTGTTATTATTGGTTACAAAGCATATGACAATACAAAACAAATCGTTATTAATAAAGTGAAAATAAACCAAACAGACGAGACGGACGAGACTTCTGATTCGTTTCTTCATGTTCTGCATCTGTCGGATCTGCATCTTGAAAATATCTCCATTACGCCAGCTCAGCTGTATGAGAAATTAAAGGACGAACCTATCGATTTTATCGCTATTACAGGTGATTTTCTCGATCGAAAACGTACGCTTCCAAAGCTTGTTCCCTATTTGGATGCGTTAAATAAATTAAATCCGCGTTACGGCACATACGCCGTTTTTGGAAATCATGATTATGTGCTGAAGGAGAAGGATTTTGCTACGTTAAAGAAAACGTTAGAAGAGCATGGCTGTAAGACTCTTCAAAATGAGCATCGTCTTCTTAATATAAATGGTCACCCTGTTAATATTATTGGTATTGATGATCACAGTACGAAAAGAAGCGACCTCGTTACTTCTTATCAACATGTAAAAGACGGATATAACTTAGTGCTGACGCATGATCCTAACGTGGTGCTTGATATGAAGAACTATGATTTTGATTATCTTCTCTCGGGACATTTTCACGGAGGGCAATTGCTGTACCCGAAAGCTTATCACTTGGTAAAAATGGGTAAGCTTGCTCGGATGAAAATGATTAAAGGATTGCAGCGCTACGATGGTAAGCCATTTTATATTAGTGAAGGTTTAGGGCAGACAGGTCTAAATATTCGAATCGGCTGCCGGCCGGAAATTACGCTTCATACCTTGTCTGTTGCTAAAGACGTAGCAAATGAGAAAATAAGCTAAAAGCCAAAACCCTTGAGATAAGGGTTTTGGCTTTTCTACGTTTTCTCATGACCGCTTGGAAACGCAGTATTCGAAGAGAGGTTCTGTTTAAGGATCTGGTGTTGGTGAGTTTTGTTACAAGAAGCAAAGAGCTTTTCTTTGGACATAAAAATGTATTTAGGCTGTTTCTTTCTTAAAGAAGAAAGGGATGCAGTCGGAGTGGCTAACATACTGATCGCCAGGGAGGGCAACAGCTTAAAACATTTATAAAATGGATTGGTAATATCAAATGATTCAAAACCAAGTCTGGCACAGCCTTTATTTAAAAGAGTAATGCCCATAATTCCTTTTATTTGGTCATTATTTTCAAGATTTTGGATATAAGCAGCAAGGCCAGGAAGCGATTGCTGAACCATTTTATAAAGATACAGAACTTTATGAATATCGCTTTGCAAAGAGTTCATTTCATTGATTAAACGGATATTGTGTAAGTGAATTTTTAAGAGAGTATCGTTTTTGTTAATTTTTGTTCCATCAGAGAGTGTAACATCAGTACCCTTGTAAGAAGTGAGCCTTACTCGAAAGATGTTATTAAATCTATCGCTGGAATCATAAAGGTCTGTTAATCGGGTCAATTTAAAATAAAAAGGATCCAAAACAGTCCAAGTATAAACGAAAAAATTTCTCATCATCTTTCATTCCCTCATGTGTGGTGAACACTACATAGTGTACAAATTTAAACTAATAATATTTATGGTAATAAAAGGGGTGAAATTCTTACTGATAATGTGAACAAAAACGGTTAAAAATAAGTCGTGGGATATTCTTTATCCCGACTTTTTTGGAGAGAAGGGGAATCTAGGGATGAATAATTTTCGCTGGTTAGCACCTTTCTTGAACATGGGGCGAAGACGAAGATTTATGGGCTGGAATCGAGGCAATAACCGCGGCGGAATGGGCACAGGGATGGTACTGACGCTGATCGGAATAGGAGCAGGAGCTGCTTGGGCTGGTCTGGCACAGGGACGCAACAACGGAAGACAGCCTGTGAGAAATATGCTTTCTAATGTTCAGCGTGCTATGCCTAACACAGAAACCGCTTTTTCGGAAGAATTAACAACAGGATTTAACAACAGCGACCAGACAAATTAAGTAGGAAAAAGGAGAATGGGGAACGGATCCCCGTCTCCTTTTTTTCATAGGATGGGGATTCTCGTTCATTTTCCGTTGAAATTTGTACATAAAACCGCAAAATCAGTTCAAAAAAGAAATAAATCAAACGTTTGATTAACCGTTCTGTTCGCTCCCACATCAAGTAGATAAGATGCTATGCTAGAAAAGAGCAGTCTTTCCTTAAGCGAAAGCTGTACATAAGATCAATGAAAAGGTGCAGGAGGAATCGAACATGCAAACGACTATTGATGCTGCAATTGAAGCTGGAAAAGAAATAATGACCATTTATAAAACCGACTTTGATGTAGCTTATAAAGAAGATGAGTCACCGCTAACAACAGCTGATAAGCGTGCTCATACTGTTATAAAAGCGAAACTGGAACGGTCTTTTCCTGATATTTCAATTTTGAGCGAAGAAGGCAATCACCTTTCCTATGATAACCGAGCATCCTGGGACAAATTCTGGCTCGTTGATCCGCTTGATGGAACGAAAGAATTCATAAAGAAAAACGGAGAATTTACTGTGAATATCGCTCTTATTGAAGGGGAAAGCCCGGTATTTGGCGTGATCTACGCTCCGGCCCTGGACGTGTTATATGTGGGAGAAAAAAACAAAGGCGCTGTAAAAATAGAAAAAGCAAGTCAGGTCGATAATTTGAATAAGGTGTTCGAGAACGGCACAAAGCTGCCGGTTCCAGCACAAAATGACAACAATATTCGTGTAATAGCAAGTCGCTCTCATATGTCTGAGGAAACAAAGCAATTTATTCAAAAGTTGACAAAGGAATATGACGAGGTGGAAACCATTTCGGCCGGCAGCTCGTTAAAGCTATGCTTGATCGCAGAAGGAAAGGCTGACTTTTACCCACGGTATGCCCCCACTATGGAATGGGACACAGCCGCCGGTCATGCGATCGTCGAAGCAGCGGGTGGAAAAGTCACAACAGCCGAAGATGGCAAGCCGATTTTATATAATAAAAAAGAATTGAAAAATCCCTGGTTTTTAGCTTGTAGAGAGAAATAAGCGAATCACAAAAGCCCCTGGTGGATCTCCAGGCGTTTTGTTTGTAAATATCGAGGTTCTCGGTGCATAAAAGGCTGGAAGTGGTGCATAAAAGAAGAAGTCTTGATCTAAACCGGTGAAAAGCAGCGCATAAATCATAAAAAGTAGAGCATATTGTGGGAGCCGGACCCTGAGAAGAGAACCGAAGTCTGTTGGATTTTTGTTGTGCATAAAAGATAGAAAGTGGTTGATAAAAATTGGGTAGTTGTTCATAAGAGGCGGAGATTGGTGCATAAGAAAAAGAAGGTAATACGTTTTTGAAAAGAGTGTGTTATCTCTAAAAAGCATTTGGTTCATATCAGAATGAAAGTTGTGCATAACCGAAGAAAAGTGGCTCATAATTAGTGAAGATATTGTGCATGATTCAGAGAAAGCAGCGCATTAACGAGAAAGATTGGTCCATCACGCTAAGAGTCAGCAGCCCCATCAAATATGTTGGGCCAGACCCCAAAACGGAAATGTTCAAAACATACCTAAAGTTGTTCAAAAATCGTAAAAAGCGGCTCATAAACAAAGAAAAGCACAGCATATCCCCTCAAAAATAACGCAAAAAGCATAATTTTCAGTAGCTAACCCTACCCCAACTCCCAACCTCCTCGGCAAAGAAAAACCCCCGGCCGTCTGTGCAGACGTCCGAGGACTGTATAAAGGAGTGAGAGAGGGAGTTCTTATTTAAATAAACGCTGAAGCGTGGTCACTGCTACTTTTGCATCATCACCAACAGCTTTTAATGTTATATTTTCCGAAGGTGTTAAAAAGGCGCTGATGCTGATCAGGCTTTTGCAGTTGACCACTTTGTTGTTGGCCTCCAGCACAATATAACTTTGGAATTGATTGGCTTGCCGCACAAGGTTCAGCATTTGATGAGATCCGTTCCGATCGATGTGAAAAGATTCTTTTACTTCCATTTTCACATTCTCCTTTCTAAATTTAAAAAATTAATGAACCATAAACCCAAGAACAGGGACTAAAATGGATAGAAACACGGCAGAGGTACACATCGCAACACTGCCCATCGACCCTTCTTCTTCGCCCCATTGCAAAGCTCTGTTGACCCCAAGGGCTTGTGCGGAAGCCCCTAATGCCATTCCCTTTGCAACCTTACTTTTAATCCCGGCAATTTGTAGGATTTTCGGGCCGAACGTCAAAGAAAACATCGCTGAGCTTAATGCAAATAGCACCGTTAGCGAAGGAACACCTCCCAATACATCAGTTACAGATAAAGCAACAGGAATGGTCACCGATTTTGAAACGAGAGAAAAGAGAATTTCATCTTGAAACAACAGCCACTTTGCCAGCACTAATCCGGACAGGATGCCGCCGGCACTGCCTAACATCACCCCCAGACAAATTTTTTTTGCATGCTTTTTCAAAACTAGCAGCTGCTTATACAAAGGAACAGCTAGTGAAATCGTCGCAAGGCCGAGAAAAAAGGAAAATATATCGGTTATTTGTAAATAAGACTCATAATCGACAGAGGGGACAAAAGAAAGTACAAGCACTAAAAAGAGAGTTACGGTGTACAGAGGATTCAGCCAAGGTTTATGAAACCGTTGAAACACTTTTAATCCAGCCGCATAACTGCTTACAGTCAAAACGGTGCTAAACATCAAGTTAGTCATCATTTTCTTTCATCCTCCTTGATTTGAACCATTCATAGCCTTGAACCGTATACGCGGTACCGAGCAGCACAATCAAGCTTGTGATCACTAACACGAATAACAATTTCCAACCTTGTACTCGGAAAATATCCAACGAAAGAAATATACCGACAATAAACGGAATAAACAATAAAGTCATGTGCTGCAAGTGGAGGCTTGTTACATTTTCTATCCACTGCAGTTTTATAATGTCAGTTGATAAAAGAACAAAGAGTAACAGCATTCCGACGATACTTCCTGGCAGTGGAAGATGCAATAAGCTTGACAGCTTCATTCCTATAAAATACACCCCAATAAGAATCGACCACTGTACCATTTTAGGAAACATGGAACACTCACCACCTCAGCCAGGTAAATATTCCATTTGTTAATTTAAAACCAGTATATAAAAGAAATTTCTATCTTTCTGCAACTTCGTAAGATAATTTTTCACAGAAATTGTTTTTTAGAAAATAAGGTTGTCAGATTTGCTTTCTGTCCTAAGGATTTCAACTAACACTGTAAACAAGGAATATGAAGCAGGATGAAAGAGAAGTTTAAGTTTTATTAGGAAAAAAATTATGTATGAAATACACTCAGGAGTTTCTTTTGACCTGCGAAATAAAATAAGAACATATTCCTTTCTTTTCATTCTGGTATAGACAACCACATCTATTTGTTGGTAGTATTTTTACATTGAAAGGGATTACAAAAATGGAAGGGGAAAAGAAAATGAAGAAGTTTGTACCGCTGCTGAGTACCTTGTTGGCCGCTGTCGTTTTTGCAGCTCCAGCTTCAACGTTTGCCCAAACCTATTTGTCCCAGCCTCAAATGAAACACCCTAATGTTCCCACAGAAAAGGCAAACAAGGGGATGGTTCAGCGCATCATTGCGCAAATGACACCTGAAGAGAAAATAGGACAGCTTGTTATGCCCTCCACTCATGATAACGAAGATCAAATGCCAAATGAGGACACAAAAGAGTTAATTAAAGAATACAAAGCAGGTTCTGTCATTATTTACGGAAACCGGGATGCTGCCACAACAGCAGCTTATAACAATCAGCTGCAAGAATGGGCCTCTGAAACTCGAAGTAATGTGCCGTTATTTTCATCGGCCGACCTGGAATATGGGACGAGCCAGCATGTAGAAGATGCCACGGCATTTCCACGTCAGATGGGCATTGCAGCGACCCAAAACGTAAAAGCTGCGGAAGAGATAGCAAGTGTAACGGCTCAAGAAGCAAAGGCCGCAGGGTTTAATTGGAATTACTCTCCAGTAGCTGATGTAAACACCAATCCGGCTAACCCTGTCATCGGTGTTCGTTCGTTTGGAGAAAACACCGAACTTGTTTCAGACATGACGGTAGCGCATGTTAAGGGATATCAGAAAAACGGTGTCTTATCTACACCTAAGCATTTTCCTGGCCATGGCGACACAGATGAAGACTCACACTATGACCTTCCCACCGTAACCTATGATCGTAACACTCTCGAAGAAATACATCTGCCGCCGTTTCAAGCAGCCATTGATGCAGGTGCTGATTCAATCATGACGGCCCACGTTATCGTTGAAGCAGTGGACCCGGAACTGCCGGCCACCTTATCGGAAAAAGTTCTGACTGGGTTGCTGCGAGAAGAAATGAACTTTGACGGAATTATCGTCACAGATGCAATGTCTATGGATGCCATTGATGAAGAATGGGGTGCAGGAGAAGCGGCCATAATGACCGTTCAGGCCGGAGGAGATATTGTCATGGCAACGGGGACGCTGGATCAGCAAAAAGAAACCTTTGAAGCACTTTTAGAAGCCTATAAATCTGGAGAACTCTCGAATAAACGATTGGACGAGTCCTTAAAACGTATTTTAACGAAAAAATTCGAGTATAATCTGTTTGAAAATCGTTTTGTCGATCCAACAGAAGCTGTTAATATAGCGAACACAGGCAGCCATAAAGAGTTCGCTTCCGACATCGGCCAAGAATCCATAACATTAGTTAAAAATGATAATGACGCCTTGCCATTTGACAAGAATACCAACGAGATTACTTTCGTTGCCGGTCCAGAAATTTATAATCAAAGCTACTACATCGAAGATATTGCTGAGGCCGTTTCTGATACTACAAATGGAGACGTAGAAAGATATATTACGTCAGAGAATCCAACTAGTGATGAAATCGATGAAGCAGCCGAACAAGCAGAAAATGCAGACCGAATCATCATTCCAACCTTCTCCGCTGATGAGCTGCCGGAAGGGCAAAGCGACTTGGTGAAAGCAATGCAGGATACCGGAAAACCAGTAGTGACAGTGTCCTTAGGTCTGCCATATGACATAAAAGATTATCCGGAAGTCGATGCTCATATCTCTTCCTACGCTATTGAACGGTGGGGTTCTCCGATACAGATTTCCTGGGAAGCAGCGGTTGACATCATCTTCGGCGCCGAACCCGGAGGAAAACTCCCGGTATCCATTGAAGATCATTATGAATTTGGACACGGGTTGAATTATTAAACAGTAAGCTGCAAGTTTCCTGGGTAGAGGGAACTTGCAGCTTTTATGACTAAAAAGAACTTATTCCTTTGGAAGCGAATAAGGAGAAGAGATAGAGGCATAGTTGCCCGCGAGACGCGCTAAAGGCTTCCACGTCTCAATATCTGTTTTATAGGAATCGATATAAATATCTTTTTGAATATGAATATGAATGATTCTGCCAAGCACCAGGTGAGAAACGCCGATAGGAAGAATTTGATCGAGCTGCATCTCAAAAGCGATAGGTGATTCTTTAACCATTGGCGGTTTCACTTTAATAGAAGGTTCTGGTGTCAGACCGGCTTGTTGAAATTCATCGACATCGGGCGGAAAGGCTTGAGAAGATGTATACATGGGATTTCCCAAATCCTCGGGTACGATGTTGATCACGTATTCTTTCAGGGTCCGAATATTGGTCAGTGTATCTTTGGCTTCTTTGTTTTGTGCTGGTGCAATGGAAATAGCAAGTGTAGGCGGAGAAGGTGATGCTACGGTAAAAAAGCTGAAAGGAGCCAGGTTTAGAATGCCGTCTTGGCTCTCAGAGGAGACCCATGCTATTGGGCGCGGAACGACAGAGCCTATTAATAGCTTGTACATCTCTTTTGTTTTAAGGTCTTCTGGTTGAAACGTGCATGTATTTTTATTTGGCATGCTTAAACCTCCTATAGAGACGAAGCCCCGCTTTGCGAGACTTCTCTTTTATCGTTGATTTACTTTTTGAAGCAGCTGTTCACTAACGTGATAGGAAGCTGTATCAGGGATTTCATTTAAATCTATTAAGTCGTCGGCATGAGTGAAAATAGAGGTTTGTGGGTCAGCTGGATCACTGCTGCCGCGACCGCGAAGATCATAGCTGATAAAGCGGTAGCGGCCTGACAGTTATTCTTGATAATAGTGAAACTGTTTATGATTGCCCGTTAAACCATATGCAGCTATAATAGTGCCCACATCAACAGGCGTTTCATGGACGTATAATGTATGGCCGGTATTCGTCGTTATATGTTGTCCCATCACTCTTGGCTCCTTTCCTGCCTATTCTATAGTGTAAATAGAGTAGATTACTTTTCCCGGCAGACGTACTCCTCTAGAGACGAAAATTCGGCGGTTCAGCCAGTCATATGCTGGAGAAGCTGTTTCGGAGGTGCGAAAATAATATTCGTTCGGGTCTACGTCTTCATTATTATCAAGACGCTTCAGCACATCAGGCGTTCCTGTTCTAATTCCCCGGTATGTCATCATTATCAAAGCATCATCGTTGGTTTGCAGTAGAATGCGTACATCCTGGATAATCGTTCCGTCTTCCCGAACTGTAATCCAGTCGTCCCCGCCGGGTATAACATCGGCGTTTAACTGTTCCCCGCGCAGCTTCCCGCCGGTTACTCGAATGATTCTCCGGTTCCCGATTGGGGTTTTGCCGGGTAAATGGGCACCCTCCACTGTAAGTTTCATATCACATAAGATAGATAGGGAGGGGGGGAGCTAAATGTTTCATCGTGGTTATGCCTCCTTTGAGGTATTTTAATTAAAAGGATCAATTGGAGTGTCATCAGGTTCTCCCCGGTAGTTTCAGCACTAAGAGAAAGAGATTCAGCTCTAATCGTGCAAGGTTCAGCGGTAAGAGCAAGATGTTCAGCTCTAATTGCGCAAAACTCAGCAGTAAGAGTCGGAATTTCAGCTATTTGAGTCAAAGCATCAACGCGGCGATACTAATGCAGTACATCCTCCGACCGATTCATTACAATATCCCATTACTTAGAAACTGCAGCTTTCCTTTGATAAGCAGAAACTTTTTCTTCATCCAGCTCTACACCAAGCCCCGGTTTTTCTGGCACTTCTATACATCCATCTTTCAATACAAGCGGTTCTTTTACAAGGTCATCGGCGAGCCAGTCCGGTCCGAACAGTTCGCTTCCGCAGTCGAGGTTAGGGATGGAACCATAGGCATGCAGGCAGGCAGAGGTTCCGATTGAACTTTCCAGCGACGTCCCCCCCAAAGCAGGAGATACCGGCCGATTCCGCAATACCAGCAATTTTTACCGTGTTTTTCATACGGCCGGATTTATGAATCTTTAACGAAAAGATGGCAGCTGCGTTTTCTTTGGCAAGACGCATCGCATCTTGTACGGAAGCCAGGCTTTCGTCTGCCATAATCGGAACTTTTTTCATTCAGAAAGATGTGCTAATCCTTCCACATCTTCAGGGGGGAGGGGCTGTTCGAGAAAGTCTATGCCAACGTCGAAAAAGGCATCCATCCATTTCATCGTGGTTATCCGGTCCCACAACCCATTTGGATCCATTCCGATGGTGGAGTAACCCTTAATACCTTCTGCGATGCGGATCGAGCACTTCGCATCATCTTCCGGCGCTTCTTTTCCTGATTTCGTTTTGAAATTGGCATACTGCCCTGACGACACACAATTCTTGGCTTCTTGAATATCACCTTCTGCGCGGTGCAGTCCGCCTAACAGTTGATGAACTGGAACCTTATAGGTCTTTCCTAAAGCATCAAAGAGCGCCATTTCAACAGCTGCCTTCGCAAAAGCATTCCCGCGGATTTGCCGGTTTAGTTTTTGCAGAAGCCGCTCAACCCTGCCTGGATCCTCGTCCAAAAGCAACGGTTTGCATATTGATCAATGACAAGCTTCATTGTTTCTACACTTTCGCCGTTCCACCAGATCCCCGGAGTGGTCCTTCTCCAATGCCGTGCACTTTCACGGTTGAAAATTGATGCGGGCGTTTGATCGGAATATCTAACAGTTCTGTAGAAATGTTTTTAATCATCACCATAACAGGTCGAATCCTCCGTTCTTCCGAAATCTGAAAAGGGGCATTCATCCATGCCCCTTTTCAATCAGTGCTTGTACCTTACTTACTCCGGACGCATAACAAAGTTCAAAGAAGCTTCTTTATGATCACCTTTATCTTTCAGCTTTGTTATAAGCTCTTCTCTAACCCCTTCTGCCACATCGGTTTCCAGCCATTCATCCCCTTCAAAGAACACCTGGGTAATTAAGGTTTCATGACCTTCTGCTTCAAACATAATATGCAGGTGGGCAGGGCGCATAGAATGCTGGTCCAAATAATTTAGAAATTCTCCAGTAGGACCTTCGGTTGGGATGGAGTAGGGGACCGGCACAATCGTCTGCACTTCAAAATTGCCGTTTTCATCCGTATAAAAATGTCCTCTTAAGTTGTATCTTGGTGCATCCGAATCAAAAGCAGAATATTTACCGGAGTGATCGTTCTGCCACATTTCTACTTTTGTGTTCGTCAGCGGTTTCCCTTCTGTATTGCTCACGTTTCCGGAAAAATATAAAACTTCTCCCGGTTCGTTCGGCCGCTGCGTCAGAACGTGTGGTTTCCCCGGTTCTTTTTCAATGTAAGGAGACCCCTCAATGAAATACGGACCTAATAGAGAAGGCTGGGTGCCTGGCATTTTTGTATACATCGCTTGCAGCACATGCGTTTCGAGAAATACATCTGCGAATAGAGGAAGCTCTCCAGCTCGGCCTAACCGGTCTGCCCACTTCACGAAATTTGTGTATTCTTCATGATTTAAGTTTGCTTCTTTTAAAAACGCCTGCATGTGTTTAAGGAATAAATCAAAAACCTCTTCGACACGTTCATTTTTTTTGGCAGCTTGTTTTTGCATATTTTCTCCTCCTTAAAAATTCAAATATTTAACGATTCCATTTGAGGTCTTCCCAGCAGGTGATAGGCTTGTTTTCTTTTATCTTTTTGAAGTAATTCTCTTATTCTGGTAGAAGAAATAATTTCTCCTTTTTCACACCTTACAAGAGGGTGAACCTTTACGGGAAGATAGTTAGAAAGCAAGGTGACATCGCCTTTTTTTCCTTTTCCAAATTGGAAGTTAGGGCCAACCCAAATTTCTCTGGGACAAAGAAATTCAAGCTCTAACAGGAATTCCTCTGCTTCCCTGGAAGCATATGCTTCGTTGAAATCGGCCATTACAACATAATCAATTCCAAGTTGTTTAATAAGTTCTATTTTTTCTTCTTCACTCGTTAACACTTTGGTGTTTTGAAAATAAGCGCGGGGAGGAGGATTAAAAGTGTATACGACAGAGGGAACCCCCCATTCACGCGCTCTTTTTGCTGCTTCTTTTATGAGGGTTTGATGGCCGCGGTGCAGACCATCAAACGCTCCTATGGAAACAACCGAAGACGTTAAGGTGAGTTGATTGTTTTTGTATATATTCACGATTGCTTCCTCCTCTTGCCAACAGAAAGTTATTGTTTGAAATAATTTACGTCATCTGGGTTGATCCACGTATCGTTTACCCAGCCATCCAGGTCATAATCAGCCATGCATTTTTCAGCAAACGCCTCATACGTGCTGGCCTCGCCTGATTCTTGAGCAGAGACCAGGTTTTCTAAACGGATGTTTTCATGGTTTCCGGAATAGTTTCGTTCATATAACTCATGACGGCCGCCGTATTCAGTACCCACAACTTCCCAAAGCATTTTGATTAATTTGATTTTTTCAAGAGATGCAATATCATTGGACCCCCGGTAAAGACGGTCAATCAGCGGCCGCAGCTCAGGATTTTTAAAATCAGCAGCGCTGGATGGCTGTACGATTAAGTTGCCGGCAACAACGTTTTCAATAATTTCTTTAATCTTAGGCCAGCCCTCCGACATGAAGACACGGTAGGAAAGGCCGTATTTAAGATTAGGGAGGACCGTGCCATTACGCCCTTCATCTGGATTTAGCGCCATCGCGTCACTCATCGACCAGAACATATTTTTCCAGGCTAACACTTCCCCAACGTTCGCCTGTACTCCGCGGAATTGATCGGTTCCATTCGTTTTGACGGCTTTAATCAACAATCCGGAAATGAAATCCAATTTTACTGCCAGTCTTGTCACTCCATGAAAGGTGAAGCGATGAAGAAATCCGCTTTCTGGGAAGAAGTTGTTTGCTTTATCAACGTCTTTATAAATAAGAATGTTTTCCCAAGGAATTAACGCCCGGTCGAATATAAGTACGGCATCGTTTTCGTCAAAACGGCTGCTTAATGGATAATCAAATGGACTGCCCATTACGGAAGCTTGCATTTCATAGGACTGGCGGCAGATAAGCTTGACTCCTGGGGTATCCATTGGTGCCACAAACACTAAAGCCATGTCTTCTGATCCAACGGGAACAGCTCCGTAGTGAGCGACAAAATTATAATTGGTTAAAGCCGAACCGGTAGCTACCATTTTTGCGCCGCTGACGATAACACCTTCATCTGTTTCTTCTTCCGCCCGGACAAAAACGTCGTTTACAGCTTCCATTGGCTTGTTCCGGTCTACCGGAGGATTAATAATTGCGTGGTTAAAAAACCAGTTATTCTCTTGTGCTTCTTTATACCAAAACCTTGCATTATCAGCGTAAGGGGCATAGTAATCTGGATCGGCGCCTAATGTTGCTAAAAAAGAAGCTTTATAATCAGGTGATCTGCCCATTTGTCCGTATGTGATTTTGGCCCATTCGGCGATAGCGTCTCTAGAATGACGAAGATCTTCTGCCGATTTGTCAAAGGTGAAAAATTTATGAGTATATCCGTTATTGCCTGTATCTGTTTTTGTGGTGATAATATTTTTGGTTTTTTCATCATGCAGTGCATCGTATTGCTTCGCTATAGATCTAGCAGCATTTCGAAAGGCAGGATGAGTGGTGACGTCTTTCACTTTTTCGCCGTTGATCCAAACTTCGCGGTTATCTTTTAAGCTTTCTAAATACTCTTTTCCTGTAAGCGGTCGTTCGGTTTTTTGTTGTTGTTGAAGCATTAAAGAAACCTCCTTCAAAACTTTTGCCAATTTAAGCGCTTTCAATTGGTACTTTTATTATGGTTTGTTTTCAGAATTATTTGAACTGTAAAATAACATTGATATTTTACCGATTTCTTTCTCTTTTTGTGGTTTTGAAATAACTTTACGGACTGGTGTGTTTTTATGGGTAATTAGAAGGGTGAACAAAAGAAGCTGCAGGTGAAGGAATGTGAGATATACATAATACTCATTGACTTTTCCAGTTTTTGACCTTATCATTAAGTTATTAAACAATCGGAAGGCTGAAATAGTACATGATTTATTAATCCTATTCGTGTAGAAAAAATTCGTTGGGAATAGGATAAACCTGTACTTATTGATATCACGATATGGTCGATAAGAAAAGATTGTTTTATTTCTTGACTGCTGTGCCTCCTATTCAGAAATGGATAGGAGGTTTTTACATTGCGTGATGCTAAACGTTTGAAATTCGCAAGCAGAATAAAGAATAATGGATAAGGGATTAATTCTTATATAAAGTCTTGAGGGATAACATGGAAACAAAATTAAATACAAAAATTATAATGGTTACCTTTATGATCGGTGCTTTTTTTGCCATTTTGAATGAAACGCTTCTCAATATTGCGTTAACAGAACTGATGAACGTTTTTGACATCAGTGCGGCGACGGTTCAGTGGATGGCGACAGGTTTCATGCTTGTGATGGGGGTTCTGATGCCGATTTCTGCCTTGTTGATTCAGTGGTTTACGACAAGGCAGATGTTTATTGGAGTGATGTCCATCTTTTTGACGGGAACAGTAATTGCAGCCTGTGCCTTGAACTTTCCGATGCTGCTTACTGGCCGGATGATCCAGGCGATCGGTACGGGGCTGTTGATCCCCGTTATTATGAATGCACTGCTTTTGCTTTACCCGCCAGAGGTACGCGGTCGGATTATGGGAACGTTCGGTTTGGTCATCATGTTCGCCCCGGCAATTGGCCCGACGCTATCTGGTGTGATCGTGGACTTTTTAGGATGGCGCTGGTTATTTATTACGGTGATTCCTTTTGCAGCGTTCTCGATTCTCTTCGCATTGAAATATTTGGAAAATGTAGGAGAGGTTACACGTCCTAAAGCGGACGTCTTGTCCATTATTCTTTCTTCCATCGGAATCGGTGGTCTTGTCTATGGCTTCAGCAGTGCCGGGGAAAGCGGGGGAGGATTTTCATCAATAAAAATTCTTGTAATAATTGGAATCAGCCTATTCAGTTTGATTGTTTTTGTAATACGTCAATTGAAAATCGAGGAACCTCTGCTCGATGTCCGAGTATTTGCCTATAAAAATTATGCTCGGGGAGTATCCATCTTTGTGATTGTGATCATGGCGATGTTTGCATCAGAAATAGTCATGCCGATGTATTTACAAGGGCCATTGGGATATTCGGCCAAAATTGCAGGGTTGCTGCTGCTTCCTGGTGCATTATTAAATGGGTTGATGTCTCCAGTGATGGGAACACTGTTTGATAAGCTCGGCCCCAGAAAGCTGATTATTCCGGCGACGCTGGTTTTGGTTGGTGTCATGATTTTCTTCAGCAGCATTTCCCCGTCCGTACCAATCTGGTCGTTTATCCTCGTTTATATGGTATTAATGTTATCCATTTCAGCCACGTTAATGCCATCACAAACGAATGCGCTGAATGAACTGCCAAAGCATCTCTATCCACATGGAACCGCCATTGCCAATACATTGCAGCCAATCGGCGGTGCGCTTGGCGTATCGATTTTCGTCAGTATCATGACCCAGGGCCAACAAAGTTATCTGGATAAACAGACGGGTCCGTTAACAGAAGAAGTAGTGGATAAAGCGATGACAGCAGGCGTTCACCATGCCTATTGGTTTGCTCTTGCGCTTTGTATTACCACTTTCATTATCGCGCTTTTCATCAGAAAAGCCGTTTCTCCTGATGTTGAAGAAGTAGGCGAAAATAAAGCTGTAAACGAAGGCTGACCCTACGTTGGGCCAGCCTCCTTTTCTTTTAACTTATTCACTTTTTTGACACTCTGTCTCTTCTGTCTCTACGTCATGCTGTTCGGGCAGGGATTCCCAAATGCTTGTATCAGCCGTTTCAATTGATTGGTCAGCTATTGCTTCTATGGCGCCCATCATCGCGTCTTCCCCTTGTTCTATTAACATATCACTATAACACTGTTCTAAAATAGAAGATTTATTAAGGGAATCAGAAAGTCCTCTATTTTCAAAAAGAAGAGTTGGAATGTTGTAATTCGCCGCAAAATTATTTCTGGCAATAGAAGTATACGTGTTATCACTGCGATAGTGTGCTATATTACTGTAATCTTTTGGCTCTAGTGACTCATACACAACAGCTCCTAATTTCTTGGAACGTTCTAGCACTTCCTCGGTTACGCCATCGTTTGTCGGGTAAAGCATGGCACCTGAAACAAGCTCTCCATCCTCAGTGGCTCGATTTGCTATTTGGTGGTGAAAATCAATGGCGTAATCAATGTTATATTGTTGAAGTACTTCTTCGTGCAGCGCCCTTGTTTCTGGTTGGGATAATGAATTGTGGGTCCGGTTTAGGTTAATTCCGTTCGCGTTATTACGGGTCTGCACTCCTCCTCGATACAAATTAGATGTATCCCAATCCACATCTCCTTCTGCCCCATCAAGGTTTAGGCGCGGTACAACAAGGATATTCACTTTCTCCATCAAGTCTCTTACTTTCCTGCTATTGGTTGAAAACTGATCAATAACTTTAAGAGCAGATTCTGTAACCAATGGTTCATTCCCATGCTGCTGGGTTAAAAATAATAGAGTTGGCTTATCAGAATCATCCAGGTCCTTTCCAATTTTTACAAAGTGAAGCTCTCGTCCTTTTACAGATTCGCCAATCACTTCTACAGCAATGTGATCTGCTTCTCGGTCAACGTCCTCAAGAAATTCTGACATTTCTTCATAGCTTGTTAAACTCTCGACTCTTAAAAGATCCTCATCACTTTTTCCAGAAGCGTCTACAGATTCATAGAAAGACGGCGTGACCAATAGGGATACAAATAATGCTGCGATAACGCCTGTTTGCACCATTTTTCTTAACATAATAATCCCTCCCATTTTTTGGTACAATTCTTTAAATGAATTCGAACATAAAAATGAAAATCCCTTCTATATTTGTAAAAATCGATCAATTGGCTGATTTTTCTTTTTTAAGCGAGAAAAAGGGAGAAAGAGTTGGATGTAAAGTCTTAGTACTATAAAAATTGGTACTCTCTTTATAATCCTCAAAAAGAAATAATTAAGCATTTTCCTTTCATACGGGAAGTGCTTTTTGTCATGTAGGTCCATAGAATAATATAAAGCGAGTTAAGGGAAACAACATCCATGGAGGCATGTTCGCTTTGGGAGGCTGTGAAGAAACATGAAAATCGTTCCGTTTCAAGTAGAAGGTCCTTATTTTACCAAGACGATTAAATTATTGTTCTATATTTGGGGCAGATCCAACAGCAATGAAGAATCTATTTAAGCGTTATTCTATGTATCCAAATTTTGAGGGGTATTTGGCTGTCAGTCATAACATAGTTGCAGGATATATTTATGGATATACATCCCTCTAAGGCCACTCGAAAAAACGGCTCTATTAACTGCTTGATGATGACCTTTCTTTTTACACAATTATATGGACTTTACAGCTCATGAAGTCCGAAGCAGGAACAAAAGAAGAGAAACGGTAGCCAAGAGAGGATCTTGGAGTCCGGAGCTGGAGCAAAAGAAGGGAAACGGTCACGAAGAGAGATGCTTAGAACACAAAACATAAAAAAGAGAAAACGAATGGTCAGCAAGGGAGAGCCTTGAGCTTGAACGGTAAGCAGCCAGGTCCTGGAAGTCCTAATTGGTTCCTCTTTAAAATCCCTTGGCTCAAGCCAACTGCGTTATTTAAACTTTTACACCTGCTCTTTGGATTAACAGTTAAAGCGTTACTGGCATATATTATTCAGATTCAGTGTCTATTAATCTAGAGGGAGAAAACTTTAATGAGTCCCGAACACACGACATTTACACAGGCAGAGCATTTGGAGCGTCTGAAAAAGGAATTCTGTAATAATGTTAAAGAAACGTCAGCAGGTTCAGCAACTTCCTATATGATAAGAATGAACCCTGCGCTGTTGAATTCGCTTCGAGAAGGCGGGTATATTTTTTATACGAGACACGCAGAAGCAACTGTGGGAGAAGATCAGACGAATTTTAACTTCTTTGATTGTTCTGCGCAAAGAAACCTATCTGATGTTGGAAGAAGCCAGGCTGTAACCTATGGTGAATCTTTTCGCCGTTTAGGAATTCCTATTGAGTATCCGGTTCTCGCCAGTCCTTTTTGCAGAACAAGAGAGACGGCTGGATTGGCTTTCGGAGGAGACAATGTGCTGGTTAATACATTTTGGTTTGAAGTATATAAGCTAAGCAGTGATTTAAGTCCAGTAGAACAGGCAAGAATACTAAACACTCTCCACTTATTTCTGGAAATCCAGCCGCAGCCGGGAAGTAATAGGGTCATTGTTGCTCACAGTTTCCCTGCAGGGGTGGGTTTTGGCCCAATTCCCAACATGGGAACCGTGATTGTAAAACCTCATGGTCCTGGAAATGGGCACGAAGTTGTCGCTCAACTTTCTTTAGAATTTATTAGCGGAGATAGGAATCGAATAAATTGATTCTTATCTCTTTTTTACAATCTAATTTGACAACTTTGTTGACGAAAAGGAGGAGAGGCTGAGCAAATTGGAGCGGCGAGTTTATTCTGATCAACAACAGACTGTGTTTGAGGAGCTTGTGCAAGAAACGGTGTCGATGTATCACTGTTTTATATCTATTATAGAAAATAGGGAAACAGGACAGCAGTTACAACGAATGAACTAGCAATATTACTTACTTTGTCTTTCAGAAGAACTTTGACGGCCCCGCAGCTCGTGGGCCGATCGCCATTTTTAAGACAATATGTACGAAAAGCAGTGAGTCAGCTGATAACTGTTTAAACGAGGATGAACGATAGCAATTCCATATCAACAGGTGCCAGTGGAGAAGAGATCAAAACCATATTAGAGGAAACGGGATTTGAAGAAATCAGGTTTGTGTGATTACCCTAAACTGTGATAAATATAAAACGATGAGTGAAAGGGTAGCCATAATATAAAGTTGCAAAATATATTATGGCTTATTTTTTAACGGGAAGCTGCTCGTTGTTTATTATTTATTTTAACCGCAAAATAAATTTGAATCGCTAATTGGCATTGAAAGCGGCCCGGACCGGATTTTAAATCAACCTCGCACAATTTCTCAATTCGTTCTAAACGATAGCGAACCCCTGCAATAGAGAGGTGCAGGTCATCAGCGGTTTGCTGCAGATTGCCGTTGTTATCAAGGTAGGATTTTAAGGTGAGTAATAAATTGGTTTGACTGGTTTGGTCATATTCGACCAATTCTCCAATCGTTTTTTGATAAAAATCAATCAGCTCTTTTTGATCCGTTCCTTTTAAAAACATAATGACTGGTTCTATATCTTCAAAGAAAGAAATACGGCTGTCTGAAGGCTGGGTAAGCTGAATAAAATCGCTGATGGTACAAGCATCCTGGTAACTTTTCGTTAAATTCTGCAAGCTTTTAGACGATCTGCCGACTCCAATATAAACAGTAGCAGAAGGGAATTTTTGGTGCAGGGAAGCGGCGATTTCTGAAGCGATATCGTTGGAATTTTCTGCATCTTTGTTAGATAAGATCATAACAATATACTGCTCTTTGGAAAAAACATCTTTGTCGGCATACGTTGTATTCAAAAACTGTAAAACTTCTTTGCTGATCGACTTGGGATCTATCTTAATAGACAGCACCCGATTTAAGGAGTCCGGCTTAAAGTTAAATAAGTGAGACCGTTTTTCAAAGACTTCTCTATCGACATTATTAAGCATTTCTTCGAAGAATTCTTCTTTTTTTCTCCAGAGCGATTTTGTTATTTTCCATTGATGAAATAATTGAATGGTAAAAACGCCTAATGCTCGTTTGATAATTAATTGATCTTTATTGGTCATTTTTTCATGTCCGATAATAACCATGCGGCCCAAATTAACATTATTTGCACGAATAGGAAAGGTCGATATATCATTTTGTTTTTCTTCTGTATAGATGGATTTGCCTGCCCAGTTATCATAAATAACTTTATCTTTTTCTTGTAAGAAAGCGCTTTCAATTATTTGATTATAGTAATCGACGACAATGCTTTTATTTAATGCTTTGGCCACAAAGTCGATCGTGTCGGAAAAATCCTTGTCTTCTAGAAATAAATTAGTTAATTCTTCTTGTATTTTGTCTGATTCCATAATGTTTTTGTTTATTTCGTGAAGCTCATTATAGGCGCGGTCGAGTTCTGTAGCTAGTGACTCTGCTTTATAATAGCGCATGTCCTTTTTGTGTTTTCCCTCCAGGTGCTCCAGGGTTTTCGCGACAAATCGGCAGTAGTCATCTCCTTTACCAGCGCACTTTTCCTCATATACAACCACATCTTTTCCGAAGGTGCTGGTGAGATAGCCACTTGCATAACCGACAAGTATCCAGCAGACAGTGTCCGCAGAATAACCGTAATGGTTTATGTGTTCGACTGCTTCAAATGAATTTCTCCAGAAGCCTGTAAAATGAAGTGAAGATTCGGTAGCTTCTATGGTATCAGGCTCTACGGTCACAACGCCTTCTAGCGTATGGAGAGATGGGCCGGCAAGCATTAGTTCTTTTTGTGTTTCCCATTCATACATAGAAGCGATACTTTCTCCGTCCTTCATTCCCCAGGCCCATCCGTATCTCATCAGAAATCCTTTCGCTCTTTCCATGCCAAGTGTATTGATCAAATCACGTCGCAAAAGCCCGAGGGCTTCTACAGATACCAAAGCCATTCGTTTTTGGTTAAAAGTGATCATACCAGTTCGGGGATTAATATCTATTAGGTTATCAAATAACAATTGATGAGCCCGCATTCCATACCCCTTTCTAAAAGTGTTAGAGAAGCTGCAGCTATTTGGCTGCAACTTCAGAAAATTTACCACAAAAATAAAGCAATGGATCACCACTATTATACTCAAAATTTTTAACTTCACCAAGATAAAGAACATGATCGCCGCCATCATAAGCCGCCCAGGGTTCGCATTCAATATGGGCTAGAGAGTTTTTTATACGCTGTCCCAATTGGCCTGTTTCCCATGCAAAAGGCTCCGGGTCCTGGGCCCGTCCTGCAAAGTGCATCGCGGTATCCTGCTGGTCATCTTTAAGGACATTAACAATAAACGTATTGTCTTTTAACACATTTAAGGCCGTGGTATTTCGATCTACAGAAACTAAAACAAGCATCGGATCAAGCGACACAGATGTAAACGAGTTAACCGTAAATCCGTGCGTCCCGGTTTCTGTTTCACTGGTGACCACGGTGACACCGGTTGCAAAATGTCCCATACAGTTCCGAAATTCTTTTGGATTCATCCCTAACACTCCTTATCATCTATCATTCTTATAATTTGTTTAAATTGTAACAATATTGAGTTAAATGATATACCGCAAAAAACATTAGAGAAAGTATCGATTACTTGCAGAAAGGTAGGGATGGTATAAAAGTGATTAATGCTTAAAGGTTCCTTCAATAAAAGTCCGTAAAAATTTTTCTGCCTTATCAGCAAAATTATCGTTGTTCATTAAAGACCATTCAAAAAAGTTGCCAGCATAAAAATTAAGTATCATAGCCATCATTTCCTTGACTGGAAGGTCCTCTCTAAACTCACCGTTTATTTGCCCTTCTTCAATTGTCTCACGAACAATTTTATATATATTTCTATTGCTGTCCATTAAATATGGAATGTCTTCTGTTTTTCCAAATTGGTTTATAAATACGATTCTCATAACCTCGTTTCCAAGTTTTTCAGAGTAAGTAAGACCTGCTTTTAACACTTGAATGAGTGTTTCGGATGACTTTAAGTTGTTTTCAAGGCGTTGATAGACGTTTAAATAAACGTTATCTATTTGTTTGTAGTATTCCACAATCACTTGATCCTTTGAACGGAAGTAAGTGTAAAAGGAACCTTTTGAGGTACCGGCCATAGACGTTATCTCATCAATGGAAACATTTTCGAATCCTCGTTCTAAAATAAGTTTTAAGGTAGCTTCAAATAATGCTTTTTTTGTTTCTAGAGCCTTCTTCTGCCTGTTAGTTAAAGTGTTATTATCTTTCATTTGGCACCCCATTCAAAATTTTCTAAAATTTTCAATTGACTCAATTCAATTTTATAACATATAATGACGTTAATCAATTGACTATATTCAATGAATTTGGTCAATTAAAATGCTTTCAAACGGTGTATATTGAATTAATGTGATGGAGGAGCAGGTATGGATTTAATTGGAAACAGGGATATCAACTCACTCGTAGACTGGCAGGTACAACTCCAGCCTTCTGAAGTTTTTATTGTTTGGGAAAATGGTGAAAGCGTTACTTGGAAGGAGTTCGCTGAAAAAACCCATTTATATGCCTCATATTTCAAGAAACTGGGGATTAAGAAGGGGACAAAAGTTGTTTTTCAGTATCGAACCTCTGTGGATCTACTTTACATGATCTTTGGGTTATATAAGCTTGGTGCGGTAGCCGTTATGTCGAATACAGCTAATACAAAAGAAGACCTTTCTTATATTGTTGAATACACCAATAGCAGATATCTTGTAATGGAAGGCGGGGAGGAAGACGAGGCGTTTATAAACCATGTGCTTCATCAGCATCCGGTGGAACGAATTTTAATTAACCAGAAAATCAAGCTTAACAGTAATAAAGTGTCCAATATGAAAGAAGGCATTAGCCTGAACAATGGTAAGGACGTTTTACCTCGGTTGAACCTTTCACCAGATGATCCAGCTACTGTGATTTTTACATCAGGGACAACAGCAAAACCTAAAGGTGTTATTTATACGCACGGAAATCATCTTTTTAGCGGCGAAATAATGGCTGATATTTTATCAATGGATAGAAATGATACGTTTATGCACCACTTTCCTTTTTTTCATATGAACGGTTTGGGCCAGCTTTTTGGGGTTTTAACAGCAGGGTGTCAACTGCTTCTTTTTGAAAGATTCCGCTCAAGTGTCTTTACAGACCGGGTTGAAAAATTTCATCCAACAATTACTCATTTAAATTCCACTCATATCAAAATGATATTAAACCATGTAAATGAGGAAAATTACAGGAATTCTTCTTTTAAAACTATTGGATTCGCTTTACAGATGGCGGATGAACATTATGACAGGTTTGAAAAAATATTTGGTCGAGTGTTAATCGAATTGTACGGGTTAACTGAATCCATAACGATTCCTCTGGTGAATCATCCCCACTTAAAACGCAAAAGGCAATGCTTAGGACTGCCTGCTTTTGGCTACGAAGTCAAAGTAGTAGATAAAAATGGCAGAGAAAACAATCCTTTTGAATACGGGGAAATTATTCTAAAGTGCTATTCAAAGCACGGTATTATGCTTGGCTACTATAATAAACCGGAAGAGACAAAGGAAACGATTAAGGATGGCTGGCTGTATACCGGGGATGTAGGGTATTACGATGAGGATTGGTATTTTTATATGGTTGATCGCAGAAAAGATATTATTAAACGGGCGGGGGAAAATATATCAGCGAGAGAAATTGAAGCAATATTAGAATCTCACCCGTCTGTGAAGGAAGCTGGAGTCATTGGCATTTTCGATGAAATAAGAGAGGAAGTGCCAAAAGCATTTATCGTTCGAAACGACCCAAATATACAAGAAAAACATATAAGAGAATACTGTGAACAGAAATTAGCTTATTTTAAAGTGCCTGAATATATTGAATTTATGGATAAACTACCAAAGACAGCCGTAGGGAAAATTGAAAAAAAGCTTTTAAGAAATTATGGAGAGAAGAGGAGCGTGAACAATTGAACATAAGCGAAAAAGTTGCCATTGTGGGCTCCGGAGAAGCAGAAAGAAATAAAAGGATGGGCAGAAGAGCCATCCATTTAGCTCTCGAAGCGTCTCAAAAAGCAATAAAAGATTCAGGTTTTAATAAATCTCAAATTGACGGGGTATTGACTGGTTATTCCTCCGTGGACTCTGAATTGGACTTTAGCTCAAGATTATCACAGGAATTGGGAATTACTCCGAAGTTCAGCAGCATGCTTTCCGTGTCGGGAGCAACAGGGTGCGCACTAGTTGAACATGCAGCTTTAGCTATAGCTTCTGGCTATTGTGAAACTGTATTGATCGCTTGGGCGGATAACAGATCGTCAGGAGCCATGCGGGATGATTACGTTTCGAAGTTATCGGAAGTTGGGAGCGAGCAGTTCGAAGTGCCTTACGGGCCTTTAATTCCAACCCATTACGCACTGGCAGCACAAAGACATATGCATGAATTTGGAACCACTCCTGAGCAGTTAGCATCAGTTGCTGTTACGTTTCGTGAACATGCGTTAAAAAACCCGGATGCCATGATGAAAAAGCCTATTACTCAAGAAGAAGTGCTGCAATCAAAAATGATTTCAAGCCCGCTTCGGCTATTGGATTGCTGCATTGTATCCGATTTTGGAGGTGCCCTGTTACTAACCTCCAAAAAAAGGGCCAAAGATGCCAAAAAAACACCTATTTACTTGCTCGGAATGGGGGAAGGGCATACCCACGAAAACATTATGAATGCGGAAAACTTAATGTATTCAGGAGCTATTACATCCGGCAGAACAGCTTTTGAAATGGCAGGGGTAACTCACAAAGATATAGACGTGGTGCAGCTGTATGATTGTTTTACGATAACGGTCTTAATGGAACTCGAAGACCTGGGGTTTTGTGAAAAAGGGGAGTCTGGATTCCTGGCAGAAAATGGATATTTATCTTTGGAAGGAGAATTACCGGCTAATACAAATGGAGGAATGCTTTCTTGTGCTAATGGAGGAATATTACATGTTACCGAAGCAGTGACACAATTAAGAATGGAAGGCAGAGAAAGGCAAGTGCCAAATAATCCTGAAATTGGGTTGGTTCATGGGAACGGCGGAGTCTTGTCCTCCCACGTCACTTTAATTATGGGGAGGGAGAGCTAGTGAGTAACAAAACGAAAAACATGCACAAAGATATTGTAACCGACTACTACTGGGAGCACTGTAAAAAGGAAAAATTAATAATTCAATACTGCAATGATTGTAAGCGGTATCAATATCCTCCGAATTTATTGTGCAGGCATTGCTTGTCGAAAGAAATCACATGGAAAGAGTCTGACGGTTCAGGAGAGATATACTCATATAGTGTGGTTCACCGGCCTCCGTCTGCCTTTTTTAAACCATTTGTTCCTTATGTCGTTTCATTAGTGAAATTAGAAGAAGGAGTAATGATGGAGTCCTGGATTATTAACGGTTTAGACAAAGAAAGTTCATTACAAATCGGTACAAGAGTGAAGCTCGCCTTTAAAGATTTTGAGTCTTATAAATTACCTGTTTTTGAAATAACTGATTCTGCAGGATGGGAGTGATAAAAAATGGATACCTCTTTAACAAATTGGAACCGCTGGGGTGAAGAAGATGAAAAAGGCGCTCTAAATTTATTAACACCGGATACCTTGCTGAAGGCAAAAGAACACATTAAGCAGGGAAAAGTTCAAAGTCTGTCGTACCCAATACGCCAAACAAAAGTACCAGTCTTTCCGAAGAGGACACCGGCTGTTCATTTCATGACAATCGATGGAGGAGACTACAAATCAGGAATGAATACTCCCGGTGGAATGAAAATAGCAGATGATTATGTTGTGATGCCGACTCACGGAACAACCCACGTAGATGGACTTGGCCATGTGTGGACGGAAGAACAGATATACAACGGATATAGTCAGGATAATATCCGCAGTACTGGTGCGAAAAAATGCGGGGTAGAAAAAATTGAATGGATCGCGGGTAGAGGAGTATTACTTGATGTGGCCAGGTTAAAAGGGGTTAATCATCTGGACAGTCAATATGTCATTACCCCGGAGGATATTGAACATTGCATGAAAAAGCAAAATATTGAAATCCAACAAGGAGACATTGTTTTAGTCCGGACAGGGTGGATGTCAGTGTTTGAATCCAATCCTGGCTTGTTTTATGAAAGGCAGCCAGGCATCGGGTTAGAAGCTGCCCGTTTTTTAGCGGAAAGAGATATTGTCGGATTAGGAGCAGATAATTTAACCGTGGAACCAATGCCAATGGAGGAAAATGCAAAGAAATCTCTGCATGTCTTTATGATACGCGAGTTAGGAATGTATCTAATGGAGATGCTGCATTTAGATGAATTTGCTCAAGAAAAAGAATATGAATTCTTCTTTGTCGCAGCTCCCTTAAAAATTAAGGGAGGGGTTGGAAGCCCGATTAACCCAATTGTAATTTATTAATATTTAGAGCTTCACTTTATTGAGGAGGACAGAAGAATGAGAACCTACAAACATCTATTTTCACCGTACAAAATTGGTAACGTTGAATTAAATAATCGAATTCTGATGGCACCTATGGAAACAAATATGCCGACTGAAACAGGTGAGATGACGCATAAAATGATTAAATATTATACAGAGAGAGCAAAAGGCGGAACAGGAGCCATTATCATAGAGTTTACTTGCGTGGAAAGAAAACATGGATTCGGCTCAAAAAATCAGCTGCTCCTGGATGATGACTCTTTTATTGAAGGCCATAAATTATTGGCAGAAGAGATCCACAAATATGGAACGAAAGCTTTTTTACAGCTCCATCATGCTGGAAGAGAGACGAGAACAAGTATCACGGGAGCTCAGCCTGTGGCTCCGTCTCCGATTCCTTGTAAAATTATGAAGGAAACGCCAAAAGAACTTTCTATAGAAGAAATTAAAGAATTAGAAAACAAGTTTATCACTGCAGCCCATAGAGCTTATAAGGCAGGATACGATGGAGTGGAGCTCCATGCTGCTCATGGATATTTACTTAATAATTTCTTGTCTCCATATTCCAATAAAAGAAAAGATCAATATGGCGGCTCCATTGAAAACCGCGCCCGGGTGATTAAAAATATTGTTCAAGGTATCAACCGAGATGTTAATCAACATTTCCCAGTTACTGTACGATTCAGTGTCGATGAATTCGTAAAAGAAGGATTGGAGATTGAAGAATCCGTATTACTTGCAAAATGTTTTGAAGAAGCGGGCGCAGCTGCTATTCATGCGTCCACTGGCATCTTTGAATCGGTAGACCGAAACGTTGAACCGATGTCATTTTCTGAAGGATGGAGAACCCCATTAGCAAAAAAAATAAAAGAAGCAGTAGGGATACCAGTCATCGGTGTGGGAGTTATTAGAGATCCGGACTTTGCTGATACATTAATTGAAAAGGATCATGTAGATTTTGTCGCAATGGGAAGAAGCTTCCTGGCTGATGCATATTGGGCGCAAAAAGCAAAAGAAGGAAAGGCAGATTCTATTATAAAATGTACGTCTTGCTGTTATTGTGCCGAACGAGTGACGGCTGATTTAGAAGTTCGTTGTTCCATTAATCCTGTAACGGGCCGTGAATCGACACTTCTTCCTTTCAACCCATTAAACAAAAAATTAAATATTGCCGTTATTGGAGGGGGAGCTGCGGGGATGGCAGCTGCTTTGAATGCAAAGGAAAGAGGGCATGCTGTCACTCTCTTTGAAGCTTCTGATAAGCTGGGAGGATTGCTTGATGTGGCAAGTGCAGGCATTCACAAAGAAAAATGGAAATGGTATTTGGATTACTTGTTAACTAGAGTCGACGAATTAAACATTGAGGTTCACCTGAACCGAAAGATTAATGATGACGATTTATCACAAATGAATTTTGATGAAGTGATTTTAGCCACTGGTATGATTCCAAAAGAAGACCGCATTTTAACTGATGATTCTATCCGGATCATTAATGTAGTAGAAGCTTTTCGTAACAAAGAAGAGATTCGAAATAAAAAAGTGGCGGTTTTAGGCTCAAGAGGAGCAGGATTGGAACTTTCCCACTACCTTGCAGAACATAATAACGAAGTAATCGCCATTAGCAGATCTGGAAAAAGAGAAATTGGCAGAAATATAGATCCGATTAATCGACGAGACATTTTAAAACATGTAAAACGGCTTCCTATTGAATTTTTAACAAATACCGATGTTGACAAGGTCGAAAATAAAAAGCTGTTCCTGACATCTGACGAAAAAGGCACCACCAGTTACGATGTTGATTTAATTGTATCGGCTAGAGGTTTTCAGCCAAACGATCCGTTTCATAATAAGGATTATCATAGAATTGGCAGCTGTAAAGAGCCAAGGAAAATTCTAGATGCTGTGTATGAGGGATATGTAGAGATAAGTGAAATATCTTAAGGCTTTCAAAAAAGGGGGGTTAGAAATCATTTTCAGCTAGTTACGGGAAGCCAATTAAAAAGGAGGAAAAAAAGATGGAGAGGTTAACTAGTTTTTTCACAAGAATGATGCATAAATATTTGCCAGATCCTTTTACGATTGCAATTTTATTGACGATTATCACGATTTTTTTAGCAGTAAGCATCCAGGGGACAGGTTTTGTAGAGACGACTGTTTATTGGGGAGAAGGGTTTTGGGGTTTGTTGGAATTTACGATGCAGATGTCTGTTATTCTATTAACTGGTTATATACTTGCTAATACTCCTTTGGTCGATAAATTATTAAATAAGGTTATTTCAAAAATAAAATCCCCTAGTGTAGGAATTGCAGCTGCAACAGTAATTAGTGGAATTTGTACCTTAATTAATTGGGGTTTTGGTTTAATCGTAGGAGCTATCATTGCTAGAAAGATAGCTCTTACAGTCAAAGGCGTACATTACCCGCTAATCATAGCTGCAGCTTATAGCGGGTTTTCATTATATGGATCGGGAATTTCGGGAAGTGTCCCGATAACTATCTCTACTCCAGGTCATTTTCTAGAAGAGCAAATAGGTGTAATTCCCATTTCAGAAACGATTCTTTCCGTTCCAATGATATTAACTTCTTTAGCTATTTTAGTCACTTTACCAATCATTAATATTATGCTTCAGCCTAAAAACAAGGAGGACATTATTGAAATAAGTACAGAACCAAAAGAGACTGATAATCAGGCAAAAGCCCAGGTTTCGGCAACAGTAGAAGAACCAATCACGTTTGCTAACAGAATTAACAATAGTAAAGTACTGGGAATGGGGATCAGCTTATTAGGCCTCCTTTACGTTGGATCCTATTTTATTTCAGGAAACTCTCTTGATTTAAACACTTTAAATTTTCTGATGTTGTTTTTAGGAATGCTGTTATTAGCTACACCGGCAAATTATCTCGGCGTATTAAGCAGAGGCGTTGGCAGTATTGCAGGTATTATCATACAGTTTCCATTTTACGCTGGTATTATAGGTATTCTATCTGGTACTGGCCTTGGCATAACGATTGCTCAATGGTTTACTAGCATATCCACAGCACAAAGTCTGCCATTTTGGAGTTTAATAAGCGGGTATTTTGTTAACTTTCTGGCACCTTCAGGCGGAGGACAGTGGGCAATTCAGGGACCGGTTATGATAGAGTCAGCGCAGGAAATTGGTGCTTCTTATGCTCAAATAGCCATGGCGGTACAGCTGGGCGATGCTTGGAATAACATGGTGCAGCCATTTCTGCTCGTAGCCGTACTTGCTATAGCAGGTTTGAAATTAAGAGATATAATGGGTTATTTGGTTATTATTATGTTTTGGGTCGGAATCGTTTTTACATGCAGTATATTGTTATGGAGTTATTTTGGTTAGAAAGATGTGCTTAATAAATATTTTGAATATTAAGAAAAAATTGCTTCCTATAAAATTTTGTACTCTTTAATATTATTAATATTTTTGAAAGCGGTAACAAATGATATACAGCTTCCTTCCTTCATAATTATATATTAACGTCCTTGCATTCGGGGGAAGGGAGTGAAAAAATTGTTTCGGTTTTGACTTGATAACGTCGCAGACCCTTTCTGTTTATAAAGGGGACACGTTTTGTATGGCGGTGCATTGGGGAAATGACAAAATTGGGTTAGGGAAAGATGTTTATCACATCACGGGGGTGATTCTACCTCATAAACGAGTAGCAGCGACAGGGCGCATTCATTTTCTCGCCGATCAATATCAAACGCTATTTTCTTATTTAGAAACAAAGGGGGTGTGCTTTCATTCCACGGCGCCGTCAAGAACCTCACCCATTCAAAGTTGAAGTGGTTCTCCCAAATGAGAAGTTTTTTGGATGGCTGGAAAGGAACGCCTGTCTTTCTTTTAATAGAAGAAAAAAGGGAGAAAACCACAAAATATTGTTGTATTTTCTCCCTCAATGGCTAGAACAAGTAGGGGAAGCCACCTATAAAATAGACTTAACGGAAATAATCAAGAAGCATTTTGACATGTGTCGTAGTATTTCTCCAGGTCGCTCTATATCTTCTTTAGTGTTTAGCTCCTCCCGGTCTCAAGGTCATTTAAGCATGTTAAACAAACGTTTGATTAAGAACAAAAAAGCTCTTTCCGGTGAAGGAAAGGGCTTTTCATCTATCGTTATAAAGCTACTGCATCTTTTTTCAATTCATCACGAAGGAGCTCATAATTCACGCTTAATCTGCCATTCGCCCAGCCTTTTTTATAGCCTTTTTCAAATGCAGCATCTGCTGTCAGCTCCTCTACTTCTTGAACGGCATCTACTACTACATCTAAGAGTGTAATATCAATATCATGCTCTTCTAGCTTGTCAGCTAATGCTTGAAACGAATTGGCGAAGTTTTCTCTTCTATCCGCGAACAACACGTGCTGAGAAATAGAGTATTTCATATTTTTTCTCCTCCTTCTAGTAATCTTTGGTAACAGTATCTACCAAAATAGGAATCTTTATACCCCTTTTTGATAGATTGATTTTAGAGAAGTCATGTTGCCATGAGGCAGCTTGGTGGCGGGGAAGCGCGGACCCTCATTCCGTTACTACCTGGAAAAACGCCAAAAATAACATGATTTCGAGCAAATAAGGGATCTCTTGTCCGCTAAAGCATTCTAAGCGCGATAAATTATTGAAATAACGTACCATATGTCCGTAGAATATTCAGCTGAATATAAAGAGACAATATTATTCGAAAAAGAGGGTGCCCCAGAAGCGATTAACACTTTCCGGAGCACCCTCTTTTGTCCGTTCGGTTATTGAAAGAGTACAACAAAGGTCAATTTCATCATCGATAGTACACCAGGGTTTTTAAATTGATCTTTCACGTTGTTCCCTCCCAAATACTTTGTTAATTATGATAATAAACGGTAATTAGGTGTTTGTCTGGAAACATGTAAGTAAACCTTACACACTTTTTTGTACTTTAGAATGTTTAACTTTGTTAAAGGAACAAAGTATAAGTAAAACTGCGACTTCCGCCATAAGGACTCGGGGGCTTGAACGATAGTAATCCTGGAAACAGTGGAGGTGAGAGAAATACGAAAATCACAGACAACATCAAAAGATGGCTATCTACAAGAGAATAGGATGGAATCCGAAGGTACAGTAGAAGCGTGTAGTATTTCTCACGGTGAAACTAAAAAAGGGATGGTGTGCCTAACCTCATCGACAAAGTCGTAAGCCGGGACAATCTCAATCTAGCATACGGAAGAGTCAAAGCCAATAAAGGCTCCGCTGGGGTCGCTGAGGGTTTCGCCCCCATCAAAAGTCCAAAAAGAATCTTGAGAAGAAGCTAACACAGCGGACCAAACGAAACCGAAATGGGAACATCCGTGACATTATCAAGGAAGTCAACGAAGTCACGACCTACTATGGGATTAGTTATATGAAGGGATATATTTGGCGCATAGATCAATGGATCAGACGCAGAATAAGGCAAATCATATGGAAACGCTGGAAGAAAGTGAAGACAAAAGAGTCTGATAAAACTTAAAGTTCCTAAACCAAAGGCTTGGGAGTGGGCACGGAAAGGGTACTGGCGTATCGCATGTAGTTATGTTCTACACAGAGCCATTTCAAATGAGATTCTCGAAAAAGTCGGTTTAAAAAATCTAAACCGACTTTTCGAGAAAGCACAATCAAACTATTGAACCGCCGTATACGGAACCGTACGTACGGTGGTGTGAGAGGACGGGGTTAACCACCCCTCCTGCTCAATTTGCTTAACTAGCGTAAATTTTTAAAAAATTATTGAAAACGCTTAAAAGGAATGGTTTAATTAAGGTGTAGATGATCACACATCTGATCATTGATGACTGAATAAGCATCTCTAAACGAAGGGCGGTGTGCTGTTGAATGTAGAGAAAATATCCAGGAAGAAAGTCTCGGCTTTAGTGGCAGAACAAATCGAGAACATGATTGAAGATGGAACGTTTCAGCCAGGTGAAAAGCTGCCTTCGATCCGGGAACTGTGCGAGTTATTGGATGTTGGCAGATCGGCTGTCCGGGATGCTTTTCTGACGCTTAACGGTAAAGGGGCCGTATATGTTAAGCAGGGAGAAGGAGCGTTTATTTGTGAGTTTGATTCGGCAAAGCTTTTTAATCAAACTGCACTTCATGCTGCCACAAAAAATATTAGAGAGCTTTTTCAAGTGAGAAAGATTTTAGAGACTGGGACGGCTGAAGCTGCAGCGATTCACCGTTCGGAAGAAGATATAAAAACGATAGAAAATATCCTTGCTGGCCCTTTAGATGGCTGGGAATCAGATTATCAATTTCATATCGCTATGACAAAGGCGACCGGAAATAAAATACTTATTCAGTTGATGGAATTTATTTCTGCAACGATGAAGCAGGCAATGAAAGATTTTCACGCTCAAATCCGTGAAAATGAGAAAACCGTTAACTTTATTATGAAACAGCATCTGCTCCTATTTGAGGCTATTAAAGCAGGGAACGCTGCCCAGGCAAAGCAGGCAATGATTACACATTTAAATTATGTGGAAGATCTTTTGCAAGATGGTTTCTTAGAGGAAACCTCAGCGTTAGAATAAAGCCTTCTCTTTTTTCGACAAAACAGAAACAAAGTTGCCTAATAAGCAACAAAATAGGAAGGAGTGTTGAGATGATTACTTCTGATCTGTTAAGTGACTTGAACTCTGTGTTATCTGACTCCCATGTGGATGAAAAAATGTCACCAAACCAGCTGTATGGAAACGATGGGAGCATTGTGGTTACTCCACTAACAGAAGGGGATATTGCAGCTGTTCTTCGTTATGCTAACGATAACGATAAAACGATAACGATAGAAGGAAATGGCTCGAAAAGAGGGTTTGGCGGGACGAAAGAAAAAACAGATATTCTGTTGTCACTTGCTGAATATAAAGGAATCATTGAACATACTGTTGGCGATATGACGATTATTGTGAAACCAGGAACACCCTTTCAGGAGCTCCAGGATTACCTTGCTGAACATAATCAAAAGATTTCTCTTGACCCGGCTCATCCAGAAGAATCAACCATCGGCGGAGTCATTGCTGCAAACGACAGCGGTCCTAAGCGGCTCGGCTACGGGTCAGCACGGGATCACATTATTGGATTAAGAATTGCTTATCCGAATGGAGAAGTGATCCGCTCCGGCGGCAAAGTAGTGAAAAATGTAGCGGGCTACGACATGAATAAGCTTTTTGTCGGTTCGATGGGAACACTCGGTGTCGTTTCTGAAATTGCTTTAAAGCTGCGACCTCTTCCAAAGTACGAGAGCTTAATACTTTTAGCTTTTGAAGAAGGAAACGAAGAAGATCTTCGTTCATTTGCAGTACGGTTTCTAGACTCCATGATGGAACCTGTTTCATTAGAATTGTTAACCCCAGTGCTTTCTGAAAAGCTGACCGGGCAAAAAGTTTATACATTAGCGATTGCTTTTGAAGATGTAGAAAGCTCCGTTCACTATCAGAAGGATTTTGTGAAAAATATGGAATCCGGTGCTTCTCAAATAACCACTCTAGCTCAGCAGGAAGCTAAAGATTTTTGGAAGCGATTCAATAGATTTTTTCCAAATGGTCGAACCGAACCTGCAGGACAGGAAACAGAGGCTGTAATTAAGGTTGGGGTAAAAAACCTTGATGTGATACAAGTCTTAAAAGAAAGCGAACTTCTAGAAGATGCTCATAATGTTTCGGTTAATGCTCATGGAAGCCTAGGTCATGGTTTATGCCAGGTTCACGTGCAAGGAGCGCATAAAGATGTTATCGCGGTTGTTGGTTCTTTACGAGAAACTATTAAGCAATTAACCGGCTATGCGGTGATAAAGCATTTCCCGCTAGAACTTCGGAAGACGATAGATGTTTGGGGAGAAACACCTTCTTATTTCTTTTTGTTGGAAGGAATTAAGACAAAAATTGACCCTAAGAAAACGCTCAATCCTAAGCGCTACGTAGGAGGGTTATAAAAGATGAGTATGAAAGAGAAAGATATCGTTCAAGAGCCGCCGTGCTCGAGTCAAAGCTTAAACAATTATTTGTGGAAAGATAAACCGGATGAAGATAAATGGGCGGATTGCGTACACTGCGGCATGTGTTTAGAAGCCTGTCCAACCTATGAAATTACTGGACAAGAGCAGCATTCTCCGCGGGGACGCGTCCATTTAATTAAATCGGTCGCGGACGGAAAACTGGAAGTTAACGAACAGTTTATGGATCCTGTGTTTGCTTGTCTGGACTGTAAAGCTTGCACGACAGCGTGCCCGGCCGATGTCGATGTTGGCGGTTTGATCGAAGAAGCGCGCGGTCAAATTCGGCAGGCCATGCCGTTAACAGGCTGGAGAGGAGCGGTCAGCAAATTTTTCTTACATGGACTTTTCCCTCATCCAGGTCGTCTCCAGTCGGCTGGCAATCTATTAAAATTGTATCAAAAAAGCGGAGTGCAGACTGCTGTTCGTAAAACAGGACTATTAAAAATCATGCCTGAGCATTTGGCGACAATGGAAACTGTGATGCCGAAAGTAAAACAGTCTGTTCGGAAAAAATATAATAAGGAAGAAGTCGTTAAAGCAAAAGGTGAAACGAAAAATGAAGTCGCGTTTCTCGTAGGCTGTGTGATGGATGTTATGTTTAGTGACATTAATGACTCTACAGTTAATGTATTGACCCGAAACGGAAACGACGTTGCTATCCCTAAAAAACAGACATGCTGTGGAGCGCTTCACGTGCATGCTGGGGACCGTGATATGGGAAGAAAGCTCGCTAAGCAAAACATTGAAGCGTTTGGACACACAGATACCGTTGTTGCAAATGCTGCAGGCTGCGGCTGTATGTTAACAGAATATCCGGAGTTATTCCGTGAAGAAGAAACAGAGTGGCGTGAACGAGCAGAAGAATTTGCCGCCAAAGTGGTGGATGTTTCTAAATACCTTCATGACAGTGGTTATGAAAAACCAAAAGCTGAAATAAACACAAAGCTGACGTACCATGATGCCTGTCATTTAGCGCACGGGCAGGGTGTTCGCCAGGAGCCTCGTGAGCTTCTGCTTGATATTCCTGGTGTAGAAATGGTGCCGATGCCAAATGCAGACCGCTGCTGCGGCAGTGCAGGAATCTATAACATTACCAATCCGGAAATGGCAGATGGTGTATTGGAAAGTAAAATGGAAAACGTGCCGGAAGAAGTCGAAATGATCTCCATGGGTAACCCAGGCTGCATGCTGCAAATGGCAATGGGAGTAGAAAAATACGGAAGAAATCAAAAGATTGTGCACACGATTCAGCTCTTAGACTGGGCTTATCAAAAAGAAGATAAGCAAAGGGGGCAGACATGATGCTGAGAAAAAAGGGATTAAAAACAAACGACAAACATATAAAAAAGTTAGCAGCTATTGTGGGGCCGAAAGAAATTCTTTTTCACAAAGAAGATTTGATCTCTTATGAATCGGATGGATTTACGATACACACGCACATGCCAAAAGCAGTGGTTTTTCCAAAAAATACAGAAGAAGTAGCAGAAATTGTAAAGTACTGCGCAGACCATGACCTTCCTTTTCTTGCCAGAGGAGCAGGGACGGGACTTAGCGGGGGAGCAATCCCGTTAAATGGGGAAGTCATTATAAGCCTTGTTAAAATGAAACGTTTGTTAAGCGTCGACCTTGAGAATCGGCGGGCTGTCGTAGAACCTGGTTACGTGAATCTTAAATTAACAAATTCTATTTCAGATAAGGGTTATTATTATGCGCCGGATCCATCGAGCCAGTATTGCTGTACGATAGGCGGAAATGTGGCGGAAAACGCAGGGGGAGCACACTGTCTGAAGTACGGCGTTACGACCAATCATATTTTAGGACTTGAGGTTGTTTCTCCAACAGGAGAGATTATGGAAATCGGCCATGATGGTATTCCGGATGCTCCAGGCTATGATTTGCTTGGAATCTTAACGGGTTCAGAGGGGACCTTAGGCATTGTTACCAAAATAACGGTACGGATTTTGAAAAACCCAGAAGAAAAACAGACAGTTCTTGCTTATTTTGATGATGTAAAGGATGGAAGCCAGGCTGTATCAGATATCGTTTCCGCTGGAATCGTTCCGGCAGCGCTTGAAATGATGGATAAGACCGCCATTAAAGCAGTTGAAGCAGCTTCCTTTCCGGTCGGACACCCAAAAGACATTGAAGCATTACTGCTCATTGAAGTAGATGGTATTTCGGTAGGTATCGAAGAGCAGATTAATGAGATTTTAGATGTGTGTAAAAAGCGAAATGTTCGTTCTGTGAAAGTAGCACAGGATGAACAAGAAAGAGCGAAATGGTGGGCGAACCGAAAAACAGGCTTTGGGGCGATGGGAGCAATTTCTCCGGATTATCTCGTCCAGGATGGTGTCATTCCGAGAAGCACCCTTCCAGAAGTTCTCCATCGTATTAGCGAAATCAGCAAGGAAAGCGGCCTTCGAATCGCGAATATCTTTCATGCCGGTGATGGTAACTTGCATCCGCTTATTCTCTTTGACTCCAGAATACCCGGGCAGACCGATAAAGCATTAGAAGCTGGAAGTGCATGTTTGCAGGCTTGTGCCGATGTTGGCGGCTCCATTACCGGTGAGCACGGAGTTGGGATTGAAAAACGAGAAGAAATGCGCTTTGTGTTTACAGACAAAGAAATAGAAGCACAAACCGATATACGGGAAGTATTTAATCCTCATTATTTATTAAACGCAGGAAAGCTGTTTCCATCTCCAGGGCGATGTGCAGAAGTGAAAAAAGAATTAAAAGCCGCTGCTTCAGAATAAAAAAACTGAAATAGAAAGGAAACTGGATCATGAAATTTACTAGATTTGCTGTCGAATCAGATATTCTTAACGGTGTAGTAACGGAAGAAGGTATCAAAGAAATTGAAGGAGATATTTTTGAAAACTGGAGCTATACTGGGCGAATCTTTTCTGAAAGCGATGTGACATTGCTTGCGCCGCTTGAGCCAAACCAAATTATTGGCATCGGAGCAAACTTTGTGGCGAAGGCAGAAGACCGCCCGGACACCTTGCCGGAAATCCCTGTATTTTTCTTTAAACCGACATCTTCTGTGATTGGACCAGAAGAAGAAATTGTTATCCCGGGCGGCATTGAAGAAGTTAAATTTGAATCAGAGCTGGCTGTTGTTATTGGAAAAGATACAAAAAATGTGGGAGCAGAAGATGTATTGAATCACGTATTTGGCTATACTGTCGGCAATGATGTAACAGCCCCGCAGTACTTCCATGAAGATGGTCATTGGATGGCGGGGAAATCGTTTGATACTTTCACGCCGCTTGGCCCTTACCTTAAGACAGAGCTTGATCCATTACATGTAAGTGTAGAATCGAGACTGGATAATGTGGAGAAACAAAACAGTCCTACCGATTTAATGATCGTTCCTATTCGCGAAATGATTTCCTATTTATCTAGTGTGATGACCTTAAGAAAAGGCGATGTCATTTTAACGGGCAGTCCTGTCGGTGCTGAAATGACAGGAGAAGGCAGTACGATTGAATGTGAAATTGAAGAAATAGGTGTGTTAAGAAACAGCTTCGTAAAAGCAGAACGAAGCGCACCGTCTGTGTAAAAATAAAGATCGCGACCGGCTTGTTTGGAAGTCTGAACGATAAGCCGGCGCGGCTTTTTGCTGTTCTATTTTTATAAGGGAAGAAAGAATATAATTTTGCGTTTTGATGTCAAATAACCTCCAGTCAATTAAAGGCAGAAAGCGCCTTTATGCCTGGAGAACATTTACCTGTCGAGGCTGACCAGAGCGCTTGCGCTTTTCAAAAAAATAATTCGTCATAAATAGGCAGCCCCGCATATGGCGGATTATTTTATATATAAAAAACAAAATATTATGAAAAAAGGAAAGAGGGGAAAAGAAATGAGTACTGGAATGTTGGCCTTTTTATCTCTTTTACCGATTATTGTAGTAGCCGTGTTTCTCGTAGGGCTGCGCTGGCCTGCTAGTAAAGCCATGCCGATTTCTTTTGTGGTAGCTGTTGTACTGGCATTGTTTGTATGGGGAGTACCGGGAGCGACTGTAGCAGCAGCGTCCGTAAACGGTCTGGTTACGGCAATATCCCTGTTGTATATTATTTTCGGGGCAATTTTGCTTCTGAACACCTTGCAAGAAAGCGGCGGGCTAAAAACCATTCGGCAGGGATTCACAGATATTTCGCCGGACCGCCGGGTGCAGGTTATCATTATTGCCTGGTTGTTTGGTTCCTTTATTGAAGGTTCTGCTGGTTTTGGAACTCCGGCAGCCGTAGCGGTTCCTTTGCTGGTTGGACTAGGCTTTCCAGCGATGGCGGCAGTTGTCGCAGGGATGGTTATTCAAAGCACACCAGTATCCTTCGGGGCAGCCGGAACACCGATGCTTGTAGGGGTGCAGGAAGGGTTAGCGGCTGATGCATCCATCACCAGTAATTTTCTCGCTCTCACCACAGAGATTGCTGGAAAAGTAGCTATTCTTCACGCAGTAGCGGGGATGCTGATCCCGTTATTCATGGTCGCTTTGATGACAAGGTTTTTTGGGAAAAATAAATCATTTGCAGAAGGCATTAAAATGTGGAAGTTTGCGCTTTTCGCTTCGGTCTCCATGACCATTCCATATGTGATTGTAGCGAATGTTCTCGGTCCTGAGTTCCCATCTATGATCGGCGGATTAGTTGGTTTAGCTATCGTAGTAACAGCAGCGAAAAAAGGATTTCTTATGCCGCCAAAAGAAGAAGTTTGGGATTTTGATGACAAATCAAAATGGAGTCCAGAGTGGATCGGCTCTATTGAAATCAAAGATATTGCGCACAAAAGCGGAAACATGAGCATGGTTCGTGCGTGGATACCTTATTTGTTAATTGGTGTTTTTCTCGTAATCACAAGATTGCAAGCGTTTCCATTTAATGAGTGGCTTAGTTCCTGGACGTTAGGAATGGAAAATCTTTTTGGAACAGATATTTCCGCAGGATTTGAACCTTTATTTTCTCCAGGAACCGTATTTATCGTCGTTTCTTTAATTACATTTTTTATTCATGGATTAAACGGAACTTCATACAAAAAAGCATGGTCTCATTCTGCTAAAACGATGATTGCCGCCTCTGCTGCTTTAATCTTCACCGTGCCAATGGTGCAAGTTTTCTTAAACTCAGGTGGAGGTGCTTCAGGTTTTGACAGCATGCCGGTAGAATTGGCAGGGGCTGTTGCAGCTGTAGCCGGCGAGTATTGGCCGTTATTTGGAACGTTTATCGGAGGCATGGGGGCATTTATCGCCGGGAGTAATACAGTAAGTAATATGATGTTTTCCTTATTCCAATTTGACGTAGGATCACGTATTGGAGTAGATTCTACCTGGATTGTTGCTCTGCAGGCTGTCGGCGGAGCAGCAGGAAACATGATCTGTGTGCATAACGTTGTTGCCGCCTGTGCAGTAGTTGGACTCGTTGGGAAAGAAGGAGCCATTATACGAAAAACCATCTTCCCGTTTATCTATTACGCATTGCTGACGGGAGCGCTGGGTTACTCGATTGTTTGGTTCGATGAAAAAGGAATTCTCAACCTCGGTTCCCTTATTGTGCTGGCAATTGCGCTTGCTGCTGTTTATGTTATATCCACCAATAACAAACGAGTCCCTGTTATTCCAAAACAGGATAAAACAGTGGGAATGTAAAAATGACACAGGCTCCGTTACGGGGCTTGTGTCTTTTTTCTTCATTAATGAAAAAAGGAAAAAAGAAGAGATATCTGCGCATGATGAACGCTTACATCACTTTTGTTTTCGTTTTCATTTCATTATTTCCGTTTAGAAGTGGAAAAATAAGGATCATAATAAAGGTATTCCATTTAAAAAGAAGGTAATGAAATGAAACAATTATTAGCTCGTTTATTCGATTTTATGGACGAAGTCACTGAGAAAACGTGCAGATAAAATTCTAGAGCAAAACAGACGATAATTTTTTAAATAAAAAGTAGACACTAGGCAGAGTGAAGCCCAGTGTCTTTTTTTCTTAATTGCTGTATCGTCTCACACGAAGCGAAGCTTGTTCTTTGTGCCCCATAAATCCTTCAAGCTCACAAAGACGCTCGGCATATTTTCCGATTTCAACGCTCGCTTCTTTGGTAGCTTTTTGATAGGTACAGTTTTTGAGGAATTTTCCGACCCAGAGACCGCCGGTGTAGCGAGCTGCTTTTTTTGTTGGCAGCGTGTGGTTGGTACCAATCACTTTATCGCCGTAAGCGACGTTTGTTTCTGGCCCTAAAAACAGCGCACCGTAGTTTGATAGATTTTCAAGGAAGTAATCAGGGTCTTCTGTTATGACTTCTACGTGCTCATATGCTAGTTTATCAGCTTCGATAACGGCTTCTTCGAGGCTGTCTACAAGAATAATAGAGCCGTTGTCACGCCAAGCTGCTTCTGCCACGTCAGCCGTAGAAAGAGATTTTAACTGACGGGCAATCTCATCATCGAGCGATTCCGCAAGCTTTTTAGAAGTAGTGATTAAAGCACCAGGGGAAGTTGGTCCGTGTTCGGCTTGACCTAAAATATCAGTGGCTACCATTTCCACATCTGCTGTATCATCAGCAATCACGAGGGTTTCAGTAGGACCTGCAAATAAATCAATTCCGACACGGCCAAACAGCTGGCGCTTTGCTTCTGCAACAAACGGGTTACCAGGCCCGACAATCATATCTACAGGTTCAATGGTTTCTGTGCCGACAGCCATTGCGGTCATCGCTTGTACTCCGCCAAGAATGTAAATTTCATCAGCACCTGCTAGATGCATTGCTGCCACTGTTGCTGCCGGAATTTCTCCCTGGCAAGGAGGAGTGCAGGCAATGATTCGTTCAACACCGGCGACTTTTGCTGTCAATATACTCATGTGAGAAGAAGCAACCATTGGATAGCGCCCGCCCGGAATGTAACATCCTACGCTGTTTACTGGTATGTTTTTATGGCCAAGAATCACTCCAGGTCTCGTTTCTACTTCAATGTCCCGGATCGATTTTCTTTGATGTTCGGCAAAATTGCGAATTTGCTCTTGAGCAAACTTTATATCTTCCATAACTTCATCTGGAACAGAGGCTACTATGCTTTCTATTTCTGATTCAGAGAGGAGAAAGCTGTCCGGTGTCCATTTGTCAAATCGCTCTGATAGTTCGCGGATCGCCTCGTCTCCCCGGTTTTCTACATCCTCAATAATATTTTTTACAGCGTCTTGTACTTTTGCATCAGCTTCTTGAATTTCTTCTTCACTTTTTCCCTTCTTCAAATACGTAGCCATGAAAACTCACTCCTTGTTGGATTTGATATCGCTTCCAAAAAACCGCTATTATTTGAATACGTATTCATGAAAACATTATAAATTCAAACGGATACAAAGTAAATGATTTATCTTAAAAATTTAAAATAGAAGGAAATTACACTGGTTTTAAGCTTGACAAAAATAGAATGAAAATTTAGTATGATTTACATAAACATTTGAATACGTATTCAATTTAAAGAAGGAGCTGTTATGGTTTCATCAAAAGATGTAGCAAAACGAGCTGGTGTTTCCCAATCAACGGTTTCACGGGTATTGAACAATTCTCACAGAGTAAGCAGAGACAACATCGAAAAAGTGACAAAAGCAATGAAAGAGCTGAATTACCGCCCAAATTCTATTGCACGGTCTCTTGTAAGCAAACAAACGAAAACGCTTGCTTTAATTTCAGGTCCCTTACACAATCCTTTTTTCGTAGAAACAACGACTTCTATTGTTAACTATGCAAATGAAAAGGGATATAAAATTAACGTGTTTTTTGAAAACATGGGGAATAATATGACCGTGTATGAATCGGTGCTGTCGATGCAGCTTGATGGCCTTATTTTATCTTCTATCTTTATGGATGATCCTATTTATGAAGAGCTGCAATCCTTAAATATACCGTTTGTGATGTTTAACAGAAAACACAACAAGGGCGGCAGCTTTGTAGAAATTGATAATGAAAAAGCCGGGAAGATGGCGGCTGATCACTTGTTAGACCTTGGCCACGAGAAAATAGGCTATATAGGCGGACCTTTGTATACGTCTACCTTTTATGGCAGATACATCGGTTTTTCAGAGCAAATAGAAAAACGTGCTGCTTTAGATCACGCGCTCATACACGAAACAGATACAAGTGAGAAAGCAATCCAGGAAGCTGTCCTGAATATGATGGGACGTAAGCATAAACCGACAGCTATTTTTGCAGCCACCGATGCTATTGCAATTTTTGCGATTGATACGCTGAAAGAGCTGGGCTACAGCATCCCGGATGATATTAGTATCTGCGGAATGGATAATGTGAGAATGGCCCGTCACCATTCCTTTGAGTTAACTACTATTGGACATCAGACGGATAAAAATCTCGGCAGGTTGGGAATTGAGCATTTAATTGAGATGGTTGAAGGGGAAAATGATCCGAAAGAACAGATCCAAATTACAATGGACCCGGTATTGTACACACGAAAGACAACGTGCAAGGTCTAAAAAGCACGGACTTTCTTTTACAGCTGATTGAATACGTATTCATAAAGAAATTAGGAGGGCATTATGGTAAAAGGATTATTTTTAAATGGAGAAGAAAAAACAACAAATCATACGTACCCACTGTATCACCCGCATACAGAAGAAAAGATAGCAGATATTACAGAAGGCGCCAAAGAAGACATGGAAGAAGCGATCGCTTTAGCGGATCGAACTTTCTTAGAAATGAAAGCGATGACATCGAAAGAACGAGCTGACATTTTATTTGAAGCGGCTGATAGATTACTAGAAAAACAGGAAGAAGCAGCACAAATCATTTCTAAAGAAGCCAGTAAACCGATTAATGCAGCAAGAGGAGAAGTAAACCGGACGATCCAGACGCTTCGTTTTTCAGCCGAGGAAGCAAAACGGTTAAACGGCGAATATCTCCCGCTTGATGCAGCAGAAGGAGGCGGAGGCCGCGATGCCTTTACGATTCATGAGCCGCTTGGCGTCATCGGGGCGATTACTCCATTTAATTTCCCGCTAAATTTAACAACGCATAAAGTCGGTCCGGCCGTTGCCGCAGGAAATACAGTTGTTATTAAACCGGCTGAGCAAACACCGCTTTCCAGCATATTTTTAGCAGAAATTTTAACACAGTCCGGTCTTCCGAAAGGCGCCATTGCCGTTATTCCTGGAGATGGCCCCACACTTGGTGAAGTAATGAACCAGGATGAAAGAGTGAAAAAGATCTCCTTCACAGGAAGCCCGGAAGTCGGCAAGCTGATTAAAAGTAAGGCAGGACTCAAACGTGTAACGCTTGAACTTGGCAGCAATTCCGCCATGTATGTGGATGAAAGCTGCGCAGATCAATTAGATGAAATAGCTGGGAAAGCTGCTGCTGGAGCTTTTGCCTATAATGGCCAGGTCTGTCTTAGCACGCAGAGAATTTATGTTCATGATTCTCTCTTTGAATCTTTTAAACAAGCTTTTGCAGAAAAAGCGAAAAACATAAAGTTTGGCGACCCTTCTGAAGAGAGTACGGTTGTGTCTAGTTTAATCAATAAGAAATCACAACAGCGTGTACTCGGTTGGATCGCTGAAGCAAAAGCTAATGGAGCAGAAGTGTTAACCGGCGGAGAAGGAAAAGCGAATGGCGTTCTTCCAACCGTTCTTTCAAACGTTGATAGAAACGAAAAAATCTCATGCAACGAAGTGTTCGGGCCTGTTGTTTTGATTAATAAAGTCGCAAATGCTTCTGAAGCGCTTGAGCTTATGAATGACAGCCGGTACGGCTTGAATGCAGGATTGTTCAGCAATAACTTGCGCCAGGCCATAAACATGGCTCACGACCTTGAAGTCGGACAGGTGCTTATTAATGACGTGCCAACCTTGCGCTTTGACCATATGCCATATGGCGGGGTAAAGGATTCTGGTTACGGAAGAGAAGGCGTGAAGTATGCGATCGAAGAAATGACAGAGCTAAAAATGATCAGCATCAACTACAAAGGGTAGGTGGAAAGCGATGAAGCTTCACGTATTTGATTGTCAAAAGAAAGAAGAATCTGCTGCTGTCTATTATCCTCAATACACCACAGAGTGGTTCGTAGAGTATCGCTCGATCTTTGGAAAAAGAAAAGAAAAAATAACAATGATGACAGACCGTGTTAGAGGCGGCAGCAGCATTGCCGATCAGCGTCCTTCTTTTCTGACAAAAGAAGTGGAGCCTTCCGCTGTCATGGAAGCAGCTATGGATGAAAAGGAATGTATAGAGGAGGCACATGAAACGGTTCGCCGCTACTATCTTCACCATGCCAGGTCGTGGAGTGTGCCGAAAATAAAACTATTATCGAGCTCTGCCGTCTATGTTCCTTATCATCTCATCGAAAAAAGCGGACGCTGGAGAAAAAAAAAGAAAACCTTTTTATATGAGCCGATGACCGACTCTGCTGACAAGGTGGAGAAGTTTCCGGAAATCTATCAATTTATCGATAAGGAGGCTGAAAAGGTATGAATATGCTCGTTATTATGGCGATTTTAATATCCAGTAGCTGGATTGGGATGGCGCTTATTTTGTGGAAAACAAATTTGTTAAATGAAGAGGAATAGGAGGTAGGAATGATGAACACTACCATTGTAACGTATTCATGGATTTTTATGGCGTTTTTTATCGGCCTTATGCTTGTTCTGGGCTGGGTCGGCATGAAAAAAACGAATACATCCGATGACTTTGCAACAGCCCGATCTAGTTATGGACCATTAGCAATATCTCTTGTTATTGCAGCAGGGATTTCCAGTGGTTCGACATTTATGGGGATGCCTGGTCTTGCTTATGACATAGGAACTCCAAGTTTATGGTATCCATTGCTTTACCCGATTGCCACTGTTATTGGGATGCTGTTTGTTGCCAAAGTAATCAAAAAATATGGAGATAAATTTGGTACAAGAACCATTCCTGAATTTATTGGCGAGCGGTACAACAGTGATTTTCTTCGTATTGCATTAACCATTATATCGATCTTATTAATTTTCTACGTTGTATCTCAATTTGTAGCTGCCGCTACGATGTTCCAGATGATGATGGGTGTGAATTATGAAACCGGTCTCATTATTACTGCTGTGGTACTTGCCGTGTACGTGTTCATGGGTGGTTCACACTCTGATATTATGACAGACGCTATTCAAGGATTTTTAATGGTTATTACCGCTGCTGTCGTATTCTTTTGCTTTATGGGAAGCGTTGGCGTAGACGGAGGGTTTGGCGATATGCTTGCAACGATTGATGAGGAGAATCCTCAAGGCGGGTTTAATAATCTATTTCTTCCAGGGGATGACACGTACGGAGCCTTTTGGTTGGTTGCACTTTTATTTATCGCTCATTTGCCATTTGCGGTTCTTCCTCATTTAGGAAATAAATTTATGGCTGTTAAATCCGGTCGTGATTTGAAAAAACTTATTATGTACTGCACGATTTTTGCAACGATCCTGCCATTAATGGCACTTGGCGGCATGCTTGGACTTGCGGTTGTAGGAACCGATGCAGGCATTTCTCCTGACCAGATTATACCGGTGCTGTTTAGTGAAATCTTTCCGCCCGCTATTGCTGCCTTCTTTGCTGTAGCGGTATTATCAGCAGTTATGTCCACCTCAGACGGTTTAGTGGTTTCACTGACGCAGTTATTGGCAAATGATTTGTATCGGAAAACCTTTGTTCCGAAAATGAACATTACGAAAGAAAAAGCCGAAAGAAATGAGCTTTTAATCAGCCGTTATAGTACATTTGTCGTTATTATTGCAGCTGTCTTCTTAGCATGGACGCCTCCACAATACCTGGCTGTGTTTATGTGGATTGGTATCGGAGGTATTATGGCAGCGACAGCTGGACCGCTTGTCGTCGGAGCTCTTTGGGAAAGAGCAACCAAAACAGCTGCTTTGTCCTCACTGCTGGCGGGTACAGTTATCTATTGGATTGTTTATTTGCCGTTTGGTTTTAACTTTTCGAACCCATTCGGGGCAGCAGGTATTGGTGTATTAGTAAGCATGATTGTCATGTATGTGGTCACGCTGGCTACATCAAGTCAAGCAAATGTTCCAACGAAATCTAATGTAAAAACAAGCAGTTAATTAATAGAGAAGGAGTGTCATACCAATGTATAAAACCTTTGCGTCACCTCTTAAAATTGTATCAGGAGAAGGATCTATCAAAGAAGTGCCCGCAATCGTTCAATCATTTGATGCCAAGCGGATTATGGTATTTGCAGATCCAGGTGTTATCGATGCGGGGATTGTGAAAAAACTAGAAGAACAACTTAATGGAGCAGGCTTAGAATATAAAATCTACTCCGAGCTTGTTCCTGAGCCGCCGCTCGAGATAGGAAACAAAGCCCTGCAGGCCGTAAAAGATTTTAATGCAGATTTCGTGATCGGTATCGGCGGCGGAAGCTCACTGGATATCGCGAAAGCTGTTGCCGTATTAAAAGAGAACGAAGGAAATGTAGAGGACTATTTGAATCTAACAGGCACGAAAAATTTCACGTCTAAAGGACTTCCAAAAATATTAATCCCAACCACATCCGGAACAGGAGCTGAAGTTACAGATATCTCTGTATTTTCGTTGAAAGATACGAAAGATGCGATTACACATGAAAATTTACTCGCAGATGCAGCGGTGGTGGACCCAGAGCTCACTTACACACTTCCGGCTCGGATTACCGCTTCTACTGGAGTAGATGCCCTTACTCACGCCGTGGAAGCACTGATTTCGATTAACGCCACTCCGCTGACAGACGCGCTCGCTCTGGATGCTATTAAAAGAATTTCTTCCAATATCCGGACAGCGGTCTGGAACGGGGGCGACGTAGAAGCGAGAAAAAATATGGCATGGGGCAGTATGACCGCAGGGATGAGCTTTTATAATGCCGGTGTCGCAGGTGTCCATGCTCTTGCGTACCCATTAGGCGGATTGTTTAAAATTCCTCACGGTGAATCAAATGCAGTGCTGCTGCCTTATATCTTTGACTACATCTGGCCGTCATGTATAGATAAAATGGTGCTAATGGCAGATGCGCTCGGTGTGAAATCTGAGCACCTTAACAAACGTGAAACAGCCATTGCCGCGGTAAAAGAACTGAAACATATTGTCGATGAAGTCGGCATACCTTCCACATTGGATAAGTTCGGTATTGAAGAAAAAGATATCGAGCAGTTAGCAAAGAGCGGAATCGAACAAACAAGGCTGCTCGCTCGAAGCCCGAAACCCTACTCACTCGATGACATTAGAGACCGGTACCGTGCAGCTTACCATGGGGAGCTTAAATTTGGTGAATAATAGCAATCGAAGGGGATGTGCCAGGTATTTCACTTGGCCATCTTCTTTTTTGTTGGAGGGCAGAGTTTGCGGCATGAGGACAGAGGTTCCGCTATTTTCATAGAAACCATCCTTTATGACGTTCTTGCGGACCGAGTGCTGATAAAATAAAAAGTGGAGGAATGAGGGTCCGCACCAACACGTCCCCATCCACTTTAACTCTTCTGTTCTCGTTTTTCTTTTTCTTCAGATGAATAAGAAACCCAGCATCCACCTGGGATGTACTCTCCTGTTCCGCCATTCCTATTCCAGTAATAAATATAAGCGTCCACGATTTCTCCGTCTTTATTTTCCACAGTTACAACTTGTCTGAGATACATGCTGGATGATGGATCTTCTTTATCATATCCCTCCAGCCAATCTAAAACTTCTAGTATGTCAGGGAAAAGGTCATCTGACACGTACATTAACTCTCCTTGATGACATCTTCCCCTTCAGGAAAAAGGCAAGGAAATGCTCCATGCTCCACTACTGTCATTCGCCCAGTGGTTACAGCAGGAATTTCTTTTTCTGTTTTCCCTTTTAAATAGCTTTCGTAATTTCTCAATCCATGTCTTAATGTTCCATATACAAAACAGGTTTTTCATTGGGCTTTTTCCCCTTTAATTCTTTCGAAAGTGTTCTCCCGTACTATAACATATCGTTCTGTTGTTTAAGGGTAAGTTGGAAGATTATTTCACAAATTACCCTTCACAAGTAGAATGTGCTTAGGTTCATTATAACGGTGGAAAGTCCTCTTTTTTGAAATTTTGTTCTTCGACCATAACCATTTAACCATTTTATAGAAATACAGTAATAATAGATTAGCGGTCTTCATAATTTCTAGAAATTACTTGTCCATAAAACTATTTAAAAAGGGGCTGAAAAAATGAAGACCACGGCAGCAAAGTTTTTATCTGTATTTCTTATCATCTTTTTAATTGGAAGTTTTACACCTCAGCAAACTTTAGCGAAAAAACAACAAACAGAAGCGGCGGAAGTAGCAGAAGGTACAGATGGAATGGTCTCCACCTCTCATCCATTAGCAACAGAAGTAGGGGCAGAAATATTAAAAAAGGGAGGAAATGCGGTTGATGCCTCTGTGGCTGTTCAGTTTGCATTAAATGTGGTAGAGCCGTACATGTCAGGGATTGGCGGCGGAGGATTTATGATGGTATATAATGCTGACACAGAGGACATATCCATTATAAACAGCCGCGAACGTGCACCCGAGGGCGCTGAACCGGATATGTTTTTAGACGAAAAGGAGAAAATTATCCCATTTGCCGTTCGGTCGACAAGCGGTGACGCTGTTGGTGTTCCGGGTACACTGAAAGGATTGGAAGAAGCGCTGGACAAATGGGGGACACGTCCTATGCAGCAGCTTATTACTCCTGCCGTTAAATTAGCAGAAAAAGGGTTTAAAGCGGACAGGCAATTAGTAAAAGCCATTGAAGAAAATGAAGAAAAATTAACCCAAAGTGCAGCTGCTGACGTTTTTCTTCCCGATGGAGAACCGCTAGAAGAAGGTACGTTATTTAAGCAAAACGATTTGGCTCATACGTTAAAATTAATTCGTTCTCATGGGTCCGACATTTTATATGACGGAAAAATCGGCAAAGCATTGGCAGAAACTGTTCAGGACTTCGAAGGAAGTATGACAAAGGAGGACCTTCAAAACTATGATGTGACAGTGGATGACGCTGTATATGGAGACTATAAAGGGTATGAAATTGCAAGCATGCCTCCTCCAAGCTCCGGCGGGTTGTTTCTTTTACAAATGATTAAAATGCTAGAAGACTTTGATATTAGTCAGTATGATAGTCGTTCAGTTGAAAAATATCATCTATTATCTGAGGTCATGAGACTTGCGTATGCTGACCGGGCAGCATACGCGGGCGATCCAGAATTTGTTGATGTACCAATGGAGGGGCTGCTGCATCCAGATTACATCAAAGAGAGAAAAGAACAGCTGTCTGTGGATGAAAGAAATGAACATGTCGAAGCAGGGGATCCATGGAAGTTTGAGGAGGCAGAACAAACGAAGGAAATTGTGGAACAAGCAGATGACAAAGAAATTGGTGAAACCACACACTTTACGGTAGCTGACAAGTGGGGAAATGTTGTCTCCTATACGACAACGATTGAACAAGTATTTGGCACAGGCATTATGGTTCCGGAATATGGGTTTATGTTAAATAACGAATTAACTGATTTTGACGCTAGACCAGGAGGTGCTAATGAAGTGCAGCCAAACAAACGACCACTAAGCTCTATGACACCGACCATCGTATTAGAAGATGGAAAACCTGTGTTAACCTTAGGATCACCGGGCGGACCAACGATCATTGCTTCCGTACTGCAAACATTTTTGAATATTATAGAGTATGACATGGAATTAAAAGATGCTGTGGAAGAGCCTCGTATTTATAACTCTCATACTTCCGAGACAAGGTGGGAAGAAGGAGTGCCGGAAGAAGTAAGAGAAGAGTTAATGGAAATGGGGCACCGCTATGAAAACAGCCCTCGATCAATTGGGAACGTCCAAAGTATTTTAATAGATCATGAAAACGGCACGTATCATGGAGTAGCTGATTCACGCCGGGACGGAGCAGCCATTGGGGTATCGAACAAGGAAAATGGTTTTAAACTCAGCCTTCTATTAAAATAACAAAGTTTGAGAAGAAGGAGCTTATATGTGGAATGGCTCCTTCTTTTTCGTGTCGTGACAGCCCAATTCTTATGGTCTCTATTTTATGTTAACTTTGATCTTCACTCTCCATAATACCTTCTTCTTCCTCTGGAAAATCTGGTTCACGGTCTTCTTCTATTTCTCCATTTTCCGTACCTTCTACAAACGGATCAGCCACTTGTTCCTGAGGGGCCGGAAATTCTCTCCAGGCCTCGTCTTCTTGAGCAGCTGGATTGTTTCTTGGCGGTTGATTCCTGCGTTCCATATCCATCCTCCATTTCAATCAATTTCGCTTAGCATGTGCAGTACGTCAATGATTTATTAAGGAATGGGTTTTCGCAGCTTAAGATTTGTGCTATGTTAAAAAGGAGATAATTGTTATGAAGTGAGCTTATAAAACAATCGAATAGCTTGACACTAGGGGTGCTGGATCATAGCTGAGAGGGACTTATATTGTCCTAACCCTGGAACCTGAACTAGTTCGTACTAGCGGAGGGAAGTGTGAGCGAGCCTAAAATGATGATAGGTTTATTCTGTTTATGTCATTTTATGCAAACCCATGACCACTCTTCGCTGGAGTGGTCTTTATTATTGGAAAAATGAAACAGAAAAGGATGGAAAGGCGCGGGGGTGGAGTATAATTATCAGGCAAAAAGTGTGGATGGTCTATGGATAAGCAAAATGCACGAACACAGCTCACTTTTCAGAATGTTTCTTTTCATTATGGACAAGAAGAACATGCTTTACCTATTTTTAAACATCTTAATATTGACATCTATAAAAGAGAATTTGTCAGCTTGCTTGGACCGAGCGGTTCTGGTAAGTCAACGTTTTTCAGGCTTGCAACAGGCCTTGATATTCCAAAGGAAGGCCACATTTATATCGATCAAAAAGAAGAGAAAAACCGCCTTGGGAAAGTGGGCTATATGCCGCAAAATGATTTACTGCTTCCTTGGCGTACGGTGCTGGAAAACGGCGTACTGCCGTTGGAGGTAAAAGGAGTGAAAAAAACGGAAGCACGTCAGAAAGTTAAAAAACATCTAGACAAGTTTGGACTTGCCGGCACGGAAAATCGCTATCCCCATGAATTATCCGGCGGCATGAGGCAGAGAGTTTCTTTTTTACGGGCAATGTTAAGCGGAAATGATATATTGCTTCTCGATGAACCCTTTAGTGCGCTCGATGCGATGACCCGTTTCATGATGCAGGAGTGGCTGCTTGAACAGTGGAGCACCTGGCAGAAGACACTGATTTTTATTACACATGACATTGAAGAAGCAGTATTTTTATCAGATCGTATTTTTTTATTTACTAACCCTCCAATAGAAAACCAGCTTGAAGAAGCAGTCATTCCGTTAAGCCGGCCGAGAGGGACCGAAACTAGAAGCACCCCAGAGTTTATGGCCTTGAAAAATGAGCTGCTAAGCAGGATGAAAACGAGGGTGCAATCATGAAAAGCAAAGTGAATAGCAGTTTTTCCTATGCAGGATCGGCATTTATTGCAGCAATTTTTTTTATTGTTTGGGAAATTAGTGCCAGGCTATATGATCAAGCATATATTTTGCCCTCTCCGACAGAAATATTATTAAAGCTTTGGGAGCTTCGAGATGTGTTATTTCTTGTGCACCTTCCCGCCACTGTACAAATTATTCTGATGGGACTGGCGATCTCCATTTTTTGTGGAGCAGGACTTGCCATTTGGATGAATCAAAGCCGAGTGATTGAGCGCAGTATCTTCCCGCTCCTTATTACGTCTCAGACTATACCCATTATAGCCCTTGCTCCAATTTTTGTGCTTTGGTTTGGCTACTCAATCTGGAGTAAGGTGGCAGTCACCGTTTTAATTACTTTTTTTCCAATTACGGTGAGTACGTTTGACGGCTTAAGGTCAGCCAACAAGGAAATGGAAGATTTACTGAAAACAATGGGAGCAAGCTCGAAACAAATTTTTTTGAAAGTAAAAGTGCCCTCCGCTCTGCCGTATGTTTATTCTGGTATGAAAGTAGCTGTCACGATGAGCGTTATAGGGGCTGCAATTGGGGAGTGGCTCGGGGCAAACGCGGGGCTTGGTTACTTCAGCCGCCGTATGATGACACAAATGGACGGCGCAGGGGTGTTTGCGCCAATCTTTCTGTTATCTCTGCTTGGGATTTTATTATTTTTAGCAATAAAACTTTTAGAAAAAATTACAACAAAAAAATGGAGGGCTAAATCATGAAAAAAAGATGGAAAAACCCAAAAAGCATAGCTAGTGTACTCGCATTTTCGTTAGCTGCGCTGTCAGGTTGTAATGCGGAGGAAGAAGAGAATCAAGCGGAAGATGGGGCAGCGGACGAGGAGCTCGAGGAAGTAGATATTATGCTCGATTGGTATCCGAATGCTGTACATAGTTACTTATATGTAGCACAAGAAGCAGGATATTTTGAAGAAGAAGGACTTGACGTGAATATTAAGTTCCCTACCAATCCAACAGACCCTTTGAATCTTGCGGCGACAGGCGAAGTTGATCTCGGAATTACGTATCAGCCAGATGTCATTACTGCCCGCAATGAAGGAGTCCCGATTGTTTCCGTTGCAGCTATTGTGCGCTCCCCTTTAAACCATATTGTTCACTTAGAAGATGCAGATATTGACTCCCCGTCTGATTTAGAAGGTAAAAAAGTCGGCTACCCGGGAATCCCTGTCAATGAACCGATCCTCGAAACGATGGTAGAAGAAGACGGCGGCAGCTTCGATGAGGTAGAACTGATTGATATTGGGTTTGAGCTTAATTCAGGGCTTGTTTCGAAAAGAACCGATGCTGTAGTTGGCGCTTATATTAACCATGAAGTGCCGGTGCTTGAACATGAAGGTCACAACGTTGATTACCTTAACCCGGTGAATTACGGCGTACCTTCTTTTTACGAATTAGTTTTGGTTACAAATGAAGATAATCTCAATGAAGAGGAAGAAAAGATCCAGTCTTTCTGGGCTGCAGCTGAAAAAGGCTATGAATTTATGAAAGAAAATCCAGATGAAAGCCTTGATATCTTGCTTGACCACCAGGACCAGGAGAACTTTCCGTTAGAGCGTGAAGTCGAAGAAGAAAGCCTTGATGTATTACTAGAAAAAATGGAGACCGAACAAGAACCTTTTGGAAGTCAAAGTGCAGAATCCTGGGAAGAAACAATGAATTGGCTTCATAAAACAGGATATATTGAAGAAACCCCGGATACAGAAGAAATTTTTACAGATATAACAGATTAATAATCCAGCGGGAGGGATATAACGTGGGAGATCAGGTTCAGCTGTTACACAGATTGGTAGAAGAAAGAGAGGATGAACTGCTGGAACTAGTGGAAGAGCTTGTTCGTTTTCGAACACCAAGCCCGCCGGCAAGAAATACAAAAAAAGCACAGCAGTTTGTCGAGCAATTTTTAAAAGAAATAGATTTCGACACTGACATGTGGGATGTATATCCTGGAGACCCAAATGTCGTTGGGACACGAAAGGGGCTGAACCCGGACACACACCAAAGTCTCATCCTTAACGGCCATATAGACGTAGCAGAAGTAGATGAGGGAAATGAAGAGTGGAAGTATAACCCTTTTGAACCGGTTATGGATAATGGCAGAATGTATTGCCGCGGGACGGCAGATATGAAAGGCGGTTTGGCCGGTGCATTATTTGCTGTAAATCTATTGCACGAACAAGGCATTCATCTTCCAGGGGATCTTATTTTTCAGTCTGTCATCGGCGAAGAAGTGGGAGAAGCAGGCACCTTAGAGTGCTGCAAACGAGGCTATAACGCCGACTTAGCGGTAGTGGTAGATACGAGTGATTTGAATATTCAGGGGCAGGGCGGTCTGATCACTGGCTGGATTACGGTCAAAAGTCCGCAAACCTATCACGATGCTATGCGCCGCAATATGATTCATGCTGGAGGAGGCGTGAAAGGAGCTAGTGCTATTGAAAAAATGATGAAAGTAATCGATGGCCTGCAGGAGCTTGAAAAACATTGGGCTGTGACCAAATCTTATCCAGGCTTTCCGGTTGGGATGAACACAATTAATCCTGCTGTCATCGAAGGCGGCCGTCATGCAGCTTTTGTTGCTGATGAGTGCCGGCTTTGGATTACAGTACATTTTTATCCGGATGAAGACCATGACACGGTGGCAGAAGAAGTGGAAAATCATATCCGCCGTGTCGCTCAGGCTGATCCATGGCTGCGGGAAAATCCGCCCATGTTTGAATGGGGCGGGACATCAATGATAGAAGACCGAGGCGAGATTTTTCCATCTTTAGATATTGATGAAAATGGAAAAGGAACAAAGGTTTTGCAGGCCTCTCATAAAGAAGTATTGGGAGAAGCAGCACCGGTTAGTATGTCGCCGACTGTGACTGATGGCGGCTGGCTGGGTGACGCTGGTATTCCGACTTTAATATATGGGCCGGGTGATCTTCAAAATGCCCATGCGGTGAACGAATCGGTCTCTGTTGAACAGCTTGTTCAATTTACAAAAGTCATGATTTCCCTCATTTATAACTGGTGTTCCGAGGAAAGAAAGGATGATGCAAATGTTATTTAGTGAGCGTTTATACAAAAACTTAAAACCGATCTGGGAAAAGAATCATAACCACCCATTTGTTCAGGAAATGGGGAACGGAACATTAGACAAAGATAAATTTCGCTATTTCATGATCCAGGATTATTTGTACTTAATCGAATACTCTAAACTCTTTGCGATCGGTGCAGCGAAAGCAGCGGACGTGAAAACAATGGGGGAATTTGCGAAGCTTCTGGACTCTACCCTGAACACTGAAATGGATCTGCACCGGCAGTATGCAAAAAAGTTTGATATCAGCGAAGAGGAATTGGAAAACGCGAAACCGGCCGCAGTAACTGTTTCCTACACCCACTATATGCTCGCTGTCGGGCAAAACGGTGGTCTTGCTGAACTTGTGGCAAGTCTTTTGCCATGTATGTGGAGTTATGCTGAAATCGGCAAAGTTCTTTCGCAAATTCCTGGTGCCAAAGAGCATGAGTTTTACGGGGAATGGATTAAAATGTATGCTGATGATGAATTTCAAGAACTGACCCAATGGACCATCGATATGCTGGACCGGCTCGCAGAAGGAAAGCCGGAGCGTGAATTAAAACATCTTGAGGAAATTTTCTTAAACACCACTCGATTTGAGTACATGTTTTGGGATATGGCTTATAAAAGGGAAACGTGGCTCACCGACTAATAGACGTGCATGGTAAACAGCCGGTCGTGAAAATTATTAACTCCGGCTGTTTTGCTTGTTGTTTAGGAAATTATGTTTTTACAAGTTGTGGATAACTATCTCCATATTGTTTGATCCGCGTCTAGCTTCAGCGCCCAGCCTCTCGGAGGCCCAAGACGGTTTAAAGGAACTTTTGCTAGAATCGCGAACATCGTGTCCGCAACGCAAAAGTCAGCACATCCTGTGCAAGCCAGTTCGACGTTGTCACAGGACGTGGCGTTTTTGGCGACGAAAGTGCAACGCAGAAGTCACCACATCCTGTGGAAGTAAGAGCGCCTTTAGTGACTGGAGAACATTTACCTGTCGAGGCTGACCAGGGACGCTTGCGCTTTTGTTCGTTTAATAAATGATGTTATTGGGTCTGCAGGTAATTGGGAATAAAAATAATCGTTTCTTGGTTACCGCTCCGCTTATCTTTTTTCCTGTTCTGGTTTCTAAAAAGCTTTATTGATGACCGTTCCACCTAATTTCTCACCAGTTCCGTGTTCTAAGCCCCCTTCTTGGCTGCTGTTCTTCCTTTCCTCTTTTGATCCGAGTATTAAGAACCTTCCTTGGTTGGTTACCACTTCACCATTCTTTTTCCTATCCCGGCCTTCAAGATTCTAGCTTAGCAAACCCGGTCCATCCCTTTTTAGAGGGTAAAAAATATCAGTCTATTTGAAGTGTTGACAATTTTAGAAAAACTAGTTTATTCTAAATTACAGATAATTAAGTTCTCTAATTTAGGAATAATGAAAATTTATTATATTGTGGAAGCGTTTGTAATGTCTTCTAAATCAGGGGGAAGCTTGACCTTGGAGGACAGCAAATATGTAAGCGTTAATAAAAAAGGAGGGAAGGAAATGAATGTGAATTCCTTGTCAGATACTATGACGATTAATGAGCTGCTAGAGGAGTCTTCAGGACATTATAAGCGGCAAACGGCAATTGCAGATGGAGAAAAGCGTTTTTCCTTCGAGGAAGTGGATCGGCTGTCTTTAAGAATGGCTAAAAGGTTGTTAAAGCTTGGTTTAAAAAAAGGGGATGTCATAGCAGTACAGCTTCCCAATACGTGGGAGTTTGTAGTCACTCATCTCGCTGCAGCTAGAATTGGTCTTATATTTAACCCGCTTAGCCCTGCTTATCGGAAAAAAGAATTAACTTACATGCTGGCTCATTGCAATACCAAAGCTTTCGTCACGGTTAATCAATTAAAAGGTTTTAGTCATGAAAACCTTGCAGCTGAACTAAAAACAGACCTTCAGGAGTTAGAACACGTAATTATTGCAGGAGAAACAAGCTCTTCAGACAGCATCAGCTTTACAAAAATGCTCGAAGAAGATCCTGCGTCCGTTTCTGATAAAGAAATAAACAGTAATGCTCCTGCATTAGACGCTCCTGCTGTTATCATGTTTACATCCGGTACAGAATCGAACCCTAAAGCAGTGCTTCATACCTATCAAACATTTGTCCCTGCTCATCTTATCAATGGGAAAGAATACAAGGTGAGCAAGGAAGATACGATATTAAGTTTAACGCCTCTTTGCCACATGTTTTCCTTGCCAATGATTATCATCGGTCTTAAATACGGGGCAAAACACTATTTACACAGTGAATATAAGGTAGATGAAGTCATTGACGTACTGCAAAAAGAAAAAGTAAGCTTCTTAATCGCCGCTCCCGCCCATCTCATAGATATGATTTACCATTTACAATATAAGGATAGAAGTGCCATTAACCTTCGTTTAGTATTAACAGGTGGATCTAAAATCCCTGCCCAGATGGTCAAGGACTTACGACAGTTGCTGGACTGCAGTGTGGGTGCACAATGGGGAATGACAGAAATTTGTGCGGGAACCTTTACAAGACCAGGTGATGAAGAATCACTTACCTGGGAAACGGTTGGAAAAGCTGCACCGGCCGGTGAAGTGATCATTTTAAATGAAAACCACGAACCTCTTTCAAACGGCGAACCTGGAGAAATTGCCTTTAAAGGGGAATGTCTTTTCAAAGAATACTATAAAAATAATGCTGCTACAAAAGAAGTGTTTACCGAGGCAGGTTATTTTTTGACAGGAGACCAGGGCTGGCTGGATGATAAAGGGTATCTCCACTTCGTTGGGCGGACGAAGGATACCATTAACCGCGGTGGTTTAAAGTTTCATACCTCCGAGATTGAAGAAGTGCTGCATATGCATCCGAAGATCCAGCAGGCAGCGGTTGTAAGCGTACCAGATCCACGGTTGGGAGAACGCGGCTGTGCTTACCTGACCCTTCGAGAAGAGAAGCCATTTGATTTAGAAGAGATGAAACAATATCTTTTGGAAAAAGGTTTTGCGAAATATAAAATACCGGAATATTTAGAAATCAGATCCTCTCTTCCGAAAACTCCTTCTGGAAAGATTACAAAGGGTCCATTAAGAAAAGAGGCTCAATCATTAGGAGAATCCAATTAGATTGCCTTTTATCTCACTTTTTCCGAACAAATTATTCTTTCAAATAGTTTTCGAGCAAATGTTCAATGAAAGCTTCACTTGCAGAAGGGGTGAAAGCATTTTTTTGATATACGACGCCCACTTCTTTTTTAGGAAGCGGGTCTTCAAGCCGGACCAGGATGACTCTGTTGTCATTCATTTTTTCAACATAGGATTTTGGCAAAATGGTCACGCCGTTATTTTTAACGGTCATTTCTAATAAAGAATACGTATCAGAAAGCTCTACCAGCGGTTTTAACTCTTTTCCGGTTTCTTTGCAGTAATGGTCGATCACCCGGCGTATTAAGTAATTTTTTTGCAGCAAAAACACCCTTTCTTCCTGCATTTGTTTCAATGAGGTTGAAGGGGTGTTTGCTATGTCATGATCTTTGGAACAAATCAAAAACAATTCAGAAGTGAAAAGGTGTTTGCTTTCAATACGGTCATCATGAACGGGCAAAAAGACCACGCCAAGGTCAAAGGTAGAATTTAAGATGCAGGCTACTGTTTCTTCGGTCGTAGAATCAACAACGGACAGCTCAATATTTGGGAATTGTTCATGGAACGTTAAAATCGAGGAATGGAGCAGGTGGTTCCCTGAGCAGCCGATGGTTAATCTGCCTCGTTTTAATTCGTTAATTTCCTCTATTTCTTTGGATGCCTGATCAAGTTCATAAAAAATGCGTTCTGCACGGCGAAGGAGTACTCTGCCAGCATCTGTTATGTATATTTTTTTCCCTTTTTGCTGAAATAGCTTTACACCCATTTTGCTTTCGAGCAGACGTATTTGCTGGCTTAATGTAGGTTGGCTGATTCCAAGCTTTTCTGCTGATTTTGTATAGTGCAGCTCTTGGCTGAGGACCATAAAGTACTCTAAAAGACGAATTTCCACGACATCCACCTTCTTAATAGATAAAAACTATTGTTTCTATAGATACAATAGCATTGTACTATTGTTCCCGAAAACTTACAATGAATTAACAATAGTTAAACAACTTGAGAAGAAAGGTGTGCAGTAAGATGTCAAGGACCTATACCACGAGTACAGCTTTTTTAGAAGCTTTAGAAGAAGCTGGTGTATCGTATATTTTTTCTAATCTGGGCAGTGACCACCCAGGAATTATTGAAGGTCTGGCTATTGCCCGTAAAGAAAATAAAAAGCTGCCCGAAGTTATTATGTGTCCGCATGAAATGGTAGCGTTAAGCATGGCGCACAGCTATGCACAAGTCACTGGTGAGCCGCAGGCTGTGCTCGTTCATGTGGAATGCGGAACCCAAAATCTTGGAGGTGCGATTCATAACGCGTACAAAGGCAGGGTTCCGGTTCTTGTATTTGCTGGAGCTTCTCCGTATACACAGGAGGGCGAGCTTACTGGAAGCAGAAATGAATTCATCCATTGGATTCAAGATGTACCGGACCAGCGCGGCATTGTACGAGGCTATATGAAATATGACAACGAGATTCGAAGCGGTAAAAATGTAAAACAGCTTGTACATCGATCATTGCAGATTGCTGCAAGCCAGCCAAAAGGACCTGTTTATTTGGTGGGGCCAAGAGAGGTAATGGAAGAAGAAACAGAGCCAGTTTCTCTTCAAACAGAAAAGTGGCAGCCTATAGCTCCGGCAGCTCTGCCGCCGCAGGAAATTAATAGAATTATGGGGGATCTAAAGAAAGCAAAAAATCCTCTTGTTGTGACTTCTTACCTTGGAAAAAACACATCAGCTGTAAAAGAACTCGTAGAGCTGTGTGAAAAGTGTGCTATTCCCGTCATTGAATCGGTGCCGAATTATATGAACTTTCCTTCGGATCATCCTATGCACTGCGGTTATCAATGGAACACGCCTACTCAGAATGAACAACTGGCCAAAGCGGACCTGGTACTGGTGTTTGACAGTGATGTACCCTGGATTCCAACAAAAAATAAACCATCGGAAGCATGTACTATTTATTACTTCGATGAAGAGCCGTTAAAAGAATCTATGCCTTTATGGTATGTGCCGTCCAAACGTTCTTTCCAAGTAGATTCCGAGACAGCCCTTTACCAATTAAATGAGCGTTTAAGAGATACGAACCTGAATGAAGAGACGATTCATGACAGATGGAACCGTATTTCTCTTTATCACCATAAGCAGCGTGAGAAATGGGCAGAAAAAGAACAATACGAGAAAGATGTTATTACACCAGAGTATTTAACAGGCTGCATTCGAGAAGTAATAGATGACAACACGATTGTCGTGAATGAAGGCATTTCAAATTTTGAAACGATCTACACGCACTTGCGCCGCACAAAGCCAGGGTCGATTATTGGAAGCGGTGGAGGTTCCTTAGGATGGAACGGTGGTGCAGCGCTTGGAGCTAAATTATCAGCCAAAGACCAGAAAGTAGTCAGTTTGACAGGAGACGGTTCTTATATGTTTAGTGTGCCATCTGCCGTTCATTGGATGGCGCGAAGATACAATCTCCCCTTTTTAACCATTATCTATAACAATAGAGGCTGGAAATCGCCTAAGCTGTCTACTTTAGGAGTTCACCCTGAAGGAACCGCCTTTGAAACAGATGAATACTGGGTAGATTTTGAACCACATGCTGATCTTGCCGGAATTGCAGAAGCGGCAGGAGGAGCATTTGCAAAAACAGTAAAGAATCCAGACGAGTTGAAAGCATCCCTTCATGAGGCATTACAAGCTTTAAATGAAGGAAGATCAGCTGTGTTGGACGTGTATCTTCCAGCTATAAAACAATCAAATAAGAAAGATACGCCAGAAGAAAAAGCAGGTTTAGGAAAGCTTTAAATTCATAAAAATTATTGAATATTAAAAAATATAAAAAAATAGTTCCATATACAAGAAAAAGTTTCTTTTAGGCAATAAGAATGACCTATAGGATAAGGGTGAATGGCTAATCAAGTGACAAGAATAGTGTACCATTGCCTTTATCTTGTTCCATAAATTTGTAAGCGCTTTAATTTAGGGGAGGAAAGGAGGAGGACGAGAGTTATTAACAGCACTTTGTACAAGTTATTTTAATTAATTTTAAAGGAGTGTTTATATGGAACATTATGAAAGCTTGAATCAAAGCTATATCAACGGGAAGTGGGTTGAGGGAGCCAGTACAAACTCTTATGAAAATGTAAATCCTTATGACGATTCGGTGATAACGAAGTTTCAGCTTGCAACAAAAGACCAGCTTGCTGATGCTTTTGAAGCAGCCAAGAAAGCTCAGGAACAATGGGCTAAAACAACAGTAGATGAACGAAAAGCTGTCATCCAAAAAGCCGCTTATTATCTAAAAGAGCATAAAGAGGAAATTGTCCAAACGATTGTTAAAGAATCAGGCGGAACCATACTAAAAGGGAATGTGGAGCACCATCTTACGTTAGAAGTTTTGGAGGAAGCGCTGTATTATGCAGGGGAGCTGGACGAAGTACGAGAAGTCCCTGCTTCAGTAGAAGGAAAAGTAAACCAAATTCACAGGCTGCCTTTAGGAGTCATTTCTTCGATTTCTCCGTTCAATTTTCCTATGAATTTGTCGATGAGAACCATTGTACCTGCGATTGCACTAGGCAACAGTGTCGTTCATAAACCAGATATTCAAGTAGGACTCACTGGAGGGGTCATCCTAGCCAAAGCTTTTGAATACGCAGGCCTTCCAAAAGGGGTCTTCAACATGATCATAACCGACAGCCCGGAAATTGGAGACGACATGCTGACAAACCCTGCTGCTCAGTTAATCAGCTTCACGGGTTCTACGGAAGTAGGAAAACATATAGGAGAGATTGCAGGCAGAAACTTAAAAAGAGTAGCTCTTGAACTTGGAGGAAACAGCCCGTTTGTCGTGTTATCGGATGCTGATGTAGACCAGGCTGTCAATGCTGCTGTATTCGGAAAATTCATTCATCAAGGCCAAATTTGCATGATCATTAATAGAATCATAGTACATCAAGACAAATACGAAACATTTGCGGAGAAGTTTGTTGAGAAAGTAAAAGCTCTGCCGTATGGGAATCCAGGTGATCCGAATACCGTAATTGGACCGCTTGTGAATAAGAAGCAAATGGAAAAAGCACTCGGATTTATTGAGGAAGCAAAGCGCGGTGGAGCGACGCCAGTTCTCGAAGGAAAAAGAGAAGGCAACGTTCTCGCTCCTTCCGTGTTTACCAATGTAGAAAATAACAGCAAAGCAGCTCAATCCGAATTGTTCGGCCCTATTGCCTTGCTCATTAAAGCGCGGACAGATGAAGAAGCGATTGAGATGGCAAATGATACAGATCACGGTTTAAGTTCTGCTATTTTCACAAGTGACCTTAAAAAAGGAGAGCAATATGCTCTGGAGCTGGAAGCTGGAATGACTCATATCAACGATCAAACGGTAAACGATGCACCGAATATTCCGTTCGGTGGAAATAAACAAAGCGGATTAGGACGGTTTGGTAATCCATGGGTGGTCGATGAGTTTACTACAACAAAATGGGTTTCCATCCAGACGAAAACACGTCAATTTGCTTTTTGATATAGAGACCAGGTCGATTAATTCCCTTAAATAAAGGAGGAAAGATCATGCCAAAAAAATTAGGTGTATTTGCAGCTGTAATCCTCCTAGTAATGGCTGCTGTAGCTTGCGGCGGATATTCAAACCCTAACCAAGACGCTGGAGGATCAGCCGTAGCAACCGATAACCCTATAGCAGCAGAAATTGACCAAGCTTCTCAGCAAGGTCAGGATGAGGATACGTTAATCCTTCGTCTAGGCCACCAGACTCCAGAAGAAACGAACTATCATCGAGGATCTCTCCGATTTAAAAAACTAGTAGAAGAAAAGACAAATGGAGCAGTAAGAGTTGATATTTATCCTTTCCGTGAATTAGGAACAGATCGAGAGCTGCTTGAGGCTATGCAATTTGGAACGCTTGACTTAGGAATGATTTCCGGGCCGCCCGTTTCAGGGTTCGCCCCCGAAGCTGCTGTACTGGATCTGCCCTATCTTTTTAAAGATTGGGAGCATGTTAATGCATTTTTAGAATCCGATGTAATGGATGATTATAACGCCCTGACAGAAGAAGCAAATATAAAAACAATTGGCACTATGGCAAGAGGTTATCGGCATATAACTACAAGTGCAGGGCCTATTGAAACTCCAAATGATTTAAACGGGACTACCCTGCGTGTGATAGAAAGTTCAGTATATGTTGAATCTTATGAAACGCTTGGAGCCAGTCCGCAAAGCATGAATTTTGGAGATGCCTATACAGCCCTAGAACAAGGAGCCATTGATGGACAGGAAAACACTACAGACATTGTTTATGATGAAAACGTTTATGAGGTAAATAATCATGTTTCCAAAACAGGTATCCAGTTCGCTTTTGGTTTTTTAATGGCTAGTAAGGATAAATTTAATTCCTGGCCTGAAGATGTTCAGACAGCTGTTTTAGAGGCTTCTGAGGAAGCAATGGCTGAGACGAATGAGGAAAATGAAGTGCATGAAAAAGAGTACGAAGAGTTGTTGAAAGAAGAAGGAATGGAAATCCATCAAGTTAACAAAGAACCTTTCCGAGAAAAAGTAGAAAGTGTCTATCAAAACTGGAGAGAGAAACATGGGGATAAGATGTTAAATAAAATTCAATCATTGGCTGAATAACAAAAAATAACAGGTGACTTCTAGGAAAAGAGGTGAGAAGTATGATCATACTAGATGGTATTAGTTATTGGATAGATAAAATTGTACGTATTCTTATTACGTCATTTTTGGTCGTTATGACAATTATTCTGGCTGTCCAAATTGTTGCACGCTCCATGTTTCAAGGAGGGTTTGTCTGGACGGATGAATTGGCGAGGTACTTAATGATCTTCATTGTATTTCTCGGAGCAGCAGTAGCGACGAGAGATAGAAGTCACATTACGGTTTCTATATTTGAAGATTGGAAGCCGTCTCTCAAAAGGTGGCTGGCTCCTATTCAATGGATGGTGATGTTGGTATACGCAGGATTTATAGTGAAATTCGGTTTGGATACATTAGATATAGTTAGACATCAGTTATCTGTAAATATGGGAATCTCAATGGGATTCGTCTATATGGTATTGCCTATATCGGCTATAGTAATCATCATTCACCTACTTGCTAGAATTGGGAAAAAAACACCAGAAAAAGAGGTGAAGGAATAAATGGTTGTACTCTTTTTTGGAATTACCATTCTATTATTTTTGCTAGGCGTGCCATTGGGGATTACGATCGGTATGTCATCTATTTTGTATATTGTACTGGCAGATATCACACCTATGATTATGATTCAGCGGCTTTTTACTGGAATAGATGTTTCTTCCTTGCTGGCAATCCCGTTTTTTATTCTAGCGGGAAATTTAATGTTAACTGGTGGATTAGCACAGCGTATTCTTGATCTGGCAAATTCACTTATCGGGCGCAGTACAGGTGGCTTAGCCATGGTGACGGTTTTAGCTTGTATGTTCTTTGCTGCTATTTCAGGAAGTTCGATTGCAACAGCTGCAGCACTGGGAACGCTTATGATACCTGCAATGGTGGAAAAAGGATATGACCGAAACTTTGCCACAGCAGTGGTCTCAACCGCAAGCCCGATGGGAGTTATTATTCCGCCAAGTATCACGTTAATTATTTATGGAAGTTTGTCTGGAGCCTCTATTTCGGATTTATATACAGCTGGCATTCCGGCAGGTATTATCGTTGGAGCAGCCTTGCTTGGCGCTACGTATTTTATATCTAGAAAAAAAGGGTACCGGGGGACCGGAGAACCGTTTCAATTTAACGAATTTTGGACTGCTCTTTTACGTTCATTATGGGCATTAGGAACTCCAATAATTTTAATAGGAGGGGTGTTTTCAGGTATATTCACTCCGACAGAGTCCGGTGTAGCGGCTGTCGTCTACGCTGTGCTGATCGGAATGTTTGTATATAGAGAATTGAAAATAAAGCATTTAGGAAAAATATTTTTTGATTCTGCTAAAACAACAGCAACTATAATGTTTATTGTCGCTAACGCTGCATTGTTTGCTTACGTACTTGCTTACGAAAACATACCTAGCATGCTGGTTTCCGGATTTCTTACCATGTCGGAAAACCCTATCGTGATTCTTCTTATTATTAACATCATTTTACTGATTTTTGGTATGTTTATGGATACGATTGCGATTTTAGTTATCGTGGTTCCTATGTTTTTACCAGTCATTAACGCCTTGGGTATAGATCCTGTGTTGTTTGGTATTATTGTAGTGGTGAATACAGCAATCGGCATGTGCACGCCTCCATTTGGCGGAACTCTCTTAATAGCGACAAATACAGCTAAAACAAAATTGTTAAATACATCATTTAAATCTGGATATCCTATCATGTCGCTAATTATCGCCCTTCTATTAATTACGTATGTACCAATTTTAGTTATGTTTTCGCTATGGTAAAGGATACTAGGGCTGTCTCAAAAGGTTAGTTGGTTATCTAGCAATTGGAATATGCAAGACTCCACGGGAAAAGCGGAAGTGTGAAGACCTCGCAGTGAGTGTTTTTGCTCACGAGGAGCCGCCGCCCGCTGAAAGCGAGTATATTCAAGGTGCGGTTACCTAGAACTGACTATGGGACAGCTCCAGTTCTTTATAAGGAGGTAAAAAATGAGCAAGATCACCATTATTGGGGGAGCTGGCACACTTGGCGCTGCAGCTGCTTTTTCGCTTGCTTCTCATGAAAATATAGATGAAATCTGCATGATCGATATTAATGAAAATCTATTAAAAAATCAAGTTATGGATCTACAAAATGCCTATCCAGCAAAGGTACTGTATGCTGGTTCTTATAGAGATTTAGTTCATACCGATATCGTTATCATCACTGCTGGAATTCCAAACCGGAATGACATTACTTCCCGCTGTGAGTTTCTGGATGGAAACATTAAACTATTTAAAGAATTTGGGGAAAACATTCAAACATACGCGCCAGAAGCTTTAATCATTACAGCTTCTAATCCACTAGACCTTTTAAATTATTATCTTTATGAAAACTATGATTTTCATCCGCGTCAGTTGGCGGGGTATACACTTAATGATTCTTTTCGCTTTGAATGGGCACTTCGGGAAGCATTGGATGTACCAGCAAAAGACTCTCTTTTTACTCCGGTTTTAGGAGAGCACGGAGAGTCGCAAGTCCCTGTTTTCAGTCAAGTCACAAGAAGCGGCCGCTCTTTTGAAATGGCTGCTTCGACTCAAGAAAGCATTAGAAAAAAGCTTAAAAGCTGGTTTCGTGATTTTAACTCTTTAAAAATAAATCGAACAACCGGCTGGACGACGGCTGCAGGGATTCGTACTATGGTTGAAAAAATGCTTCAGCAAGAATTGTCGGAAATGATAGGATCCGCCATATTTAGAGGAGAATATGGCTTTCATGGTATTAGCATGGGGGCGCCTTTATTAGTAAACAATCAAGGTGTTCAGCAGGTGCAGGAATGGACGTTAACCCCAGCAGAAAAAGAAAATTACGCCCATTCTGCTCATGTTCTGAAGGCTTCTATTGAAAAAATGAAAGAAGCAGAAGGAGGAAGTCTATGAAAATTGCGATCGCAGGAGCGGGTGCAATGGGGAGCCGGTTGGGTTTTTTGCTTCATGACGCAGGCAATGAGGTCGTCCTCCTGGATAATTGGGAAGAACATATAAACACGATTCAATCCCGAGGGCTTGAAGTTCTGAATGAAGAAGGACGTTCTGTAAAAAGGTAAAAGCTTATGTTCCGCAACACTGCAGGAACGTTTGGTTTGCTTATTATTTTGACAAAAGCAATGCAGACACCGACTATGCTAAAGAATGCAAGCATCTGTTAAAAGAAGACATGAAGGTGCTGACATTGCAAAATGGACTAGGAAATATAGAAATCATCCAATCATTTGTGCCAAGAGACAAGGTTATTGCCGGTGTTACAACATTAGCTGCAAGATTAGTTCAGCCTGGAGAGGTAGAAGCTTTCGGATCAGGGGATACGGAAGTTATGCAAATAGATGGCAGGGAAACTTCTTTCGTGTCTGCTGTCGTTGAAACTTTTAACGATGCAGGAATTCATACTTCTATTACTAAAAAATGTCATGCAAAGTATCTGGCAGAAAGCAGCTTTTAATTCTGTTCTCAATCCGTTATGCACCTTAATGCAGAGTCCTGTTGCTGCAGAAGGAAGCTACTCTGGCATTGATAGCATATTGGAAGAGCTGCTTCATAAGATTCTAATGGTAGCAGAAGCAGAAGGAGTACCACTAGAAAAAGAAAAAATAAAACAGATTATCCACGGTGTGTTTGACCCTGACATGTCCGGAAAACACATTTCTTCCATGTATCATGATATACAGAACAGCAGAAAAACAGAGATAGAATATTTGAATGGAGCTATTTTAGAGAAAGCAGAAAAGCAATAAATTAATGTACCATCTCATCTCTATGTTAGAAGAAATCTCATTTGCAAAATAAATATCCAAGCAATGGGAAGTGGGGCCTGACCTCCTGAATGTGCCTGAATGTGAAGGACACGAGCGAAAAACCTTCGTATTGAAGAACCTGCCCCTGATGTTAATCGAGCAGAACTGTTATATGGAGTTCGCGCGGACATGTATTCCGTTATTATCCTCATTTTCTCTCTATGGAAGTGTTACGCGGACCGTGGTTCCGTTATTTGCTGTAAAACAGCTAATAACGGAACGAGGGTCCTCGGCCTCCTCAATTTAGACCATTTTTGGACCCTGCATCACATTAAACGGGCTGCCCGTTTTGCCCAGCGGCCGTCCCCTTCATGTATAGGATCCATCCAAAAATGCGGACATTTCTTTTCCTTTTTCTATAATAAATTGAGTCATAGGGTCCTCTAACGTAGTTGGAATTCTATGAGAGAAGCCTACTACAGTTACGGTGCCGACGATTGCTTGGTTAAAATCTAAAATAGGAACGGCAAGAGATGATACAGAAGGAGTAATAGGTTCACTTGCAAAAGCAACCCGGTATTTTTCAATTTGCTTTTTATTCTCCTTCAACTCTTCCTGCTGAGGTTTTTCGAGCTTTTGAAACTCTTCGCTCGCCCAGTTTTCCATTATTTCATTTGGATACGTATACGCCAGCTTCCCTGTCGAAGAAAAAAGCGGCAGTAATGTTCCAATTTGAGCCCCTACATTAAGCGTTTGCTTGTTATGGAGCATTTTAACTACAAGCGGACCTCTTTCTGTAGCGCACGCATAAAGAACCGTTTCATTAGTTTCGTCTCTTAGTTGTTTTAAGTAAGGTGTAATTTGTTCAATAACATTTTCTTGATCGACAGCTTGAAAACCATATTCGGCCAGCTTAGGCCCCATATAATATTCACCCGTAAAAGGGTTGCGATAAAGCATGCCCAACGCCGTTAACGTATTTAAATATTTGTATAAATTATTTTTTGAAAGAGAAAGTTCTTTAAAGATATCGTTATACTTCAGCGGTCTGTTTTTCTTCGAAATCACCTCTATAATAGATAATCCAACCTGAAGGGATTGAATCATTTCTGTTTTCTTGAATTCTTTTTTTGCATATTCCATATCCTTTCAACACCCCTTTAACCCATAATAGCATATCTTTTTCCACATCCCCTTCATTATCTTTTTCAATATATAAACATTTCATAAATTTGAAATTAGATTGACAGATGTAAGGGTATACATATACTCTGAATATATAGTGTACTAATTTCACTATATAATCAATAGTAGATTTTTAGAACGGGAGGGATCTTTCTTGAAGCAGCTTTCAACTAGGGTTATGACGGTTTTTATTATGATAATGCTTCTTTCAGGCTGCAGCTATTCTGCATCGGTAGAAGAATCGGGACAGGCAAGTGACAGTCAGAGTATAAAAGAGAGAAGTTTTGTAACCGCTCACATTGTTCCGGAAGGTCATGTTTGGCATCAGAGTTTACTTGTTTTAGAGGAAGAACTGCAGCAGGCAACAGATGGGAAATGGGAACTTGATTTTTACCCGCAAGGAGCGCTTGGCAATCAGAATGACATGTATCAACAGCTGCAAGTTGGATCGATTGACCTGTCTGTATTAGTAGGAGCAGAACTTAACAGTCACTCTGAAGCCTTTGCATCGTGGACGATGCCTTTCATTATGCGTGATCATGAAGATGCTTTTAGGATGGCTGAGACCAGCGAAGCTCATCAATTGTTTGAAACTCTGGATGATGTCGAGGGAAGAGGATATTTTTTTGCAGGGATGCGCCATGTCCTGGCTAAAGATGGGCCGATTGAAGATATAGAAGATTTACATGGACAGTCTCTTCGAATCAGCCCAAGCCCTGCCATTACGGACTTTTGGCAGGAGTCTGGATCAGGACCTACGCCCGTACCGGCTGCTGATTTATATACTTCTTTCCAGACCGGTGTAGTAGATGCCATAGACATTGATTTGGATCTAATGATGAACAATGCTTATAACGACATTGGCACTTACTTCACACCTCTTAACCATATGACCTGGCCGGGGGCTGTTTTATTAAATGAAGACCTTTGGAAAAGTTTCAGCAGGGAAGAAAAAGAGATATTTAATGAGGCTCTCGAACAAGCTATTGCGCATAACAAACATGCAGTAATAGAAATGGAACAAAACTACATGAACGATTTTGAAGAGCAAGGGGGAACGATCAGCGAAATAGAAAACCTTGAGCCATTTTATGAAGTGGCGGAGAAAATACATGACAAGTATGGAGCTAGAAGCAAATATATTCAAAACTTCATCGATAAAGCAAAAGAGATTTCAGAGTATGATCGATAGGAAGGTGAACGTGTATGGTGCAGAAATTGGATCAATGGTTTTACCGCTCTAATAGAGTTCTTACAAAAATGGTAGAAATAGTTTGCATGATGAGTGTAGGGGCAATAGCGATTATTACCATTTTGGCTTTTATTTCAAGATATATATTACAGCAGCCTTTGGTAGGGACAGATGAATTAGCGTTGTTTCTCTTAATGTGGATCACTTTTCTTGGAGCTTCTTTAAGCATAAGAAGAAATGACATGGTGGCGCTGTCTCTATTTAAAGATAAATTGAATAGTAAAAATAACTTAATTTTACAAATGATTTTGCAGTCAATTATCTTCTGTTTTTCTATCTTAGGATTTTGGGTTGGGTGGCTGTGGCTTACCTCGTCCAGCATATGGGAAGCCGCCTCTGCATCGCTGGAATTTCCATTATGGATTCCATCCGCTATTTTTCCCTTTACGATGCTTATTATGGCTATATTTACTCTCGAAAATATTTTGAATCATATGAAAAGACTTAAAAAGATAAACAATGAAGGGGAAGAGGGAGAAGTATTATGATCGCTATTTTCATATTGGTGTTTGCACTGCTTCTAACTATTGGTCTCCCGATTGCATATGTTTTAGGGGTATCCACTGTGTATTATATTTTCTCTACAGATAACCTTGAGCTTTTGTATTCCATTCCCCAGCGAATGACGGGCGGTATTCAAAATTACGGACTTCTAGCTATTCCTTTATTCGTTTTAGCCGGAGAATTGATGAATAAAGGCGGCATAACGTCAAGGCTGGTCCGATTTGCAAAAGATATGGTCGGTCATTTTAGGGGAGGACTGGCCTACGTAAACGTTGTTACAAATATGTTTTTAGCTTCTATTATAGGTTCAGCCAATGCCCAGACCGCTATGATGAGCAGAATTATGGTTCCGGAAATGGAACGTGAAGGGTATAAAAAAGAATTCAGTACGGCCCTCACTTCAGCATCATCTCTGCTTGGACCAATTATTCCTCCAAGTCTTTTATTTATTATTTATGGAGTGACTGCGGAGGTTTCTATTGGAAATATGTTTATTGGAGGCATTATACCAGGGATTTTATTGACCACCGGGTTTGTGCTTTTAATTTCTTTTATATCTATTAAAGAAAAATTCCCTAAACATGACCGTGTAAAAGCAAAGGAATTGGTGAAAGCGTTTTTTATGGCGCTGCCCTCCATCAGCATACCTCTGATCATTATTGTAGGAATTTTAACAGGGATGTTTACACCAACAGAGTCCGCTGCTGCTGCCAGTTTTTTAGCTTTACTTATTGGGGCGTTTTTGTACAAAGAAATACAGCTCAGGGATTTTCCTAAAATTCTTCTAAATACTGCCATGTACACCTCCATTGTTACTTTTATTATTGCAATGGCTACCATTTTCGGCTGGGTCCTGTCCTTTGAGCAGGTACCTCAGCAATTATCATCATTTATGGTATCTCTCACTGATAATGTCTATGTTTTTCTCTTGATCTGTATCATTCTCTTTCTACTGGTAGGCATGGTCATAGAGGGGATGGCAGCGATTATTATTTTAGTGCCGATCCTGCTTCCGGTAGCAGCCAGCTATGGAATTGACCCTGTTCAATTTGGGATTGTCATTTCTATTAATCTAGCAATAGGCCTTATCACACCGCCTGTAGGAACCGTGTTATTCATTACGTCTTCTATAACCAAAGTAAGCTTTGAAAGTTTGACCAGGTATGTACTGCCTTTTGTTCTTGTGTCTCTTGTTGTGCTTTTCATCATTGCCTATGTACCGGCAGTTACTACTTGGCTTCCAAGCCTATGGTTATAAATGTAAAAAATACCGTTGACAAATTATAAAAAGGATGAAATACTCTAAATAGTAAAATTAGTTCACTATAAAGATGGAAGGTGGTAATGAAATGAAACTGGTCATGTTTCACTTAAGGAACGAAGATAAAGAAAAACAGCGTTTAGGTGTTTTGCAAAATGATAATATCGTAGATTTACGAAAGGCTTATGAAAATATCCTAAAGGAAGGCGAATCAGTAAGAGCCAATGAAATCGCTGCTGCGTTATTTCCTGCCGAAACAGCTGATTTCTTAAAGGGTGGAGAAAAAAGTTTAGAAGAAGCTAAAACTGTTTTAAGTTATATTGAAAACGCTTCAGAAGAAGTGAAAAACCAATGCTGTTTTTCTAGATCTGACGTAAAACTGCAAGCCCCGGTACAAGAGCCGCAAAAAATCCTTTGTGTCGGCCATAATTATCGGGAACACATTTTAGAAATGGGACGAGAACTGCCAGAGTATCCAGTTGCATTTGCAAAGTTTGCAAACACCATCATTGGGCCGGAGGATGCTATTCCAAAATATGATATTTCTGACCAGCTGGATTATGAGGCAGAATTTGCTGTTGTCATTGGAAAAAGAGCTAGAAATGTAAGCAGTGAAGAGGCATTAGATTATGTTGCTGGGTATACTATCGCAAACGATGTGACATATCGGGATTTACAAAGAAGAACCCTGCAATGGCTGCAAGGTAAATCTGTAGATGGAACTGCTCCAATCGGCCCTTGGATCGTAACAAAAGATGAATTAACCGACCCGTCTCAGCTGGAAATCTCATTAACCGTAAACGGGGAAGAAAGACAACGCTCTAATACAAAAAATTTAGTTTTCAGCGTTGAAGATTTGGTTGAGTTCTTCTCAGGATTAATGACGTTAGAACCTGGAGATATCATTTTCTCGGGTACGCCTGGCGGTGTAGGAGTAGCAAGAGACCCTCAAGTGTTTTTGAAGGATGGAGATGTTTGCAAAATTGAAGTAGAGTCCGTTGGATCTTTAGAAAATCAAGTGAAAACAACCGCAAAAGCTGGAGTCACTCCATAATTATTTTGAAATCGATAACAGTTATCGATGTATCTAAATGAATATCAAGAAGGAGTGTTGAATGGTGAGTAAAAAGAATACGCTCCCTATGACAATAATAGGCGGAGGTATAGGAGGGCTGGCAGCCGCTCTGGGTGCCTCAGAAGCTGGAAAGAAAACAGCCGTATTAGAGCAGGCACCGGAATTTGGTGAAATAGGAGCTGGAATTCAATTAGCTCCTAACGCTATGGCTGTTTTAGACCGGTTTAATTTATTAAATGAAATTGATAAATACGCGGTGTACCCGCAAAGACTTGTTTTAAAAGATGCATATAGCGGCAATGAACTAAGCGAACTAGACTTAGGGAAGGCCTTTAAAGAAAGATACGGTTATTCCTATACGGTCATGCACCGTACCGACCTCCATAAAGTTCTGCTCGAAGCGTGTGAGAAAGATAGCAATATTACTTTGCTCACAAATCATAAAGTCATCGAACTCGACAACAACAAAGAGTTTATACAAATCACCTGTGATAATGGAAATACGTATGAAGCAGAATCAGTCATTGGGGCTGATGGTTTATGGTCTGAAACGAGAAAGCATTTTGTTCAAGATGAAGCCGTTTGTTCGGAGTATGTTGCTTACCGTGGTGCTATTCCAATGGAAGAAATCAGCGAACATGCTGACTTTGATGATGTCATTATGTGGGTTGGTCCATACCTTCATCTCGTCCAATATCCGATTCGTAGAAAAGAATTATATAACCAAGTAGCTGTGTTTAAAAGTTTTCAATATAGAAAAGAGATCGAACATTCTGATGAATGGGGAACACCAGAGGAGTTAGATGAACACTTTGGCCGCTGTGTTCCGGTTGTACAAAACGCTGTTCAATTTATGCAGCGGGAAAGAAGATGGCCATTATATGACCGCAAACCACTCAACAACTGGACAGACGGCAGGTTTACATTGTTAGGTGATTCTGCTCACCCGATGCTTCAATACCTGGCTCAGGGAGCCTGTCAGGCATTGGAAGATGCCTCGGCGCTGGCCGATCAATTACACGATAAAAATGAAGTAGAAGAAGCATTTTTAGCTTACCAAAACGAGAGAATTCCACGTGCGAATAAAGTACAGCAGCGGGCAAGAACATGGGGAGATATCCTGCACACTGATGATTCAATTGCCACCTTAATGCGAAACACCTATTTTCAGGATCGTGGTGCTCAGGACTTTGAAGTGGTCGATTGGCTGTATGGACATATTGTGAAACAGAAAGAAAAAACGGCCCTATCCTAACCATTTAAAGTTGCTGAGATATTGGCTTTCCTGTGAGCTCCTGCCATTAAAAAGCGGGAGTTCATAGAAATAAATAGAGAAAACAAGGATAAGAAAGGAGATTAGTAGTTATGAAAAGTCCGCAAGAATACGCAGATTCTATTGATGAAAAGATCGCTTCTCTGCAGCAGTACGCTAGAAAGTTAGATGAAGAGACGATTCGGTTAAAACCCAGTCCCAAGGAGTGGTCCGTTATGGAACTGCTCTGTCACGTAGAGGAATTCCCTTTATATTTCACCAATGAATTAGAAAAAGTAGTGAGCGGAGAAGCCGAAGAATGGGGAAGAGGAATGGACCATTCCGGCCGATTAAAAGCTGTGGAAGCAGCAGAAAGCAGAGAAGTAGATGACGTATTAAAAGGGATAGATTTCACACGTGAAACAGTGAATAAACTGCTCCAAAGATTAACAGAAAATGATCTAAAAATAGAAAAACCTCATCGTAACCCTAAATTCGGTACTAAGCCTATGGAGTTTTTAGTTCAGCACTTTTTGGAAGAGCATTTAGAAACGCACCAAAAGCAATTTCAGCGTATTGTCTCTCAGGTACAGCATGCTTAATAATAAGGAGGGGACTATAGATGGAAATGAATACGTTTATGGAAAGCCAAGAGGTTAAAGAATTTAATAAAAAGATTCAAAAAGATGAGCTGGGGCCTCTTTGGAATGCAATTCCTCAATTAGTTAGTAAGGAACCGCCAAGCCACGCAGAACCATACTTGTGGAAAGGCAGTGTAATTAAAAAGCATCTTATGGAAGCAACCAACATTTTTACTCCGGAGCGCGGCGGGGAAAGACGGGCCATCTATTTGCAAAATCCAAAACTCAAAGATAGAGAACCATGGGGATGGGGAGCAGCCACACAAAACATTTACGCTGCCGTTCAGCTAATTTTGCCAGGAGAAGAAGCTCCGTCCCATCGTCATAAACAAAGCGCCCTCCGTTTTATTATGGAAGGAGAAGGGGCCTATTCAATAGTCGATGGTGAACGTCTTTTTATGAATGAAGGCGACTTTGTAGTAACCCCGCAAGAGTGCTGGCACGGCCACGGCCATGAAGGAGAGGAGCCCATGTTTTGGATGGATGTGTTAGACATTCCATTTATCTATTCGGTTGGCGGCTCTTTCTTTGAGGGTTATCCGGAAGACGGTATTCAGAAACCGGAACGAAAGGATAATTACTCTCCACGTCATTATCAAGGAGGCCTGGTCCGTCCTATCAAGGATCGGAAACCGAAAAAAGCACCAGTTGGCACCTATAAATGGAAACAAACCAAAGAAGCATTAGACGGGCTTGAAGAATTTTCTCCAGACGAATATGATGGGTACGCTGTAGAGTTTATCAATCCAACGACAGGAGATACGGCGAATGTAAATATTGCATCCTGGATGCAGCGCTTTCCTGTTGGATATCATGGAAAGGCTCACCGCCACACCAATTCTTCAGTCGTTCATGTCCACAGCGGCAGCGGTTATACGGTAATAGACGGCGTCAAATTCGAATGGGAAAAAGGAGACTTTTTTGTTATTCCAAGCTGGACGTGGCATGAACATGTAAACACTGGAGATGAACCGGCCCATTTCTTTTCCGTACACGATACACCTATCATGGAAACATTCCATTTACAAAAAGAAGAAGCAAATGAAAATGGCGAAGGACAAAAAGTGAAACGTGTATTTCAGCCATAATAAGGTTTAAAGAAGCTGTCATCCAGGCAAGACGACAGCTTCTTTCTCTTATCGTGAATTCTTTTTAGAAGGAACTATGCCATTTTGTTATACACTATTCTCCTTTTCATTTTTATAAATTCTCCCTCCTTTTTCATGATATAAATGCAAATAATAGGAGGAAGAAGCCGTTGATTATTTTCAGTCTCATATTTTTAGGTTTTGCTGCAAGCACATATGGAACCATTATAGGAGCAGGAGGAGGCTTTTTGTTTGTTCCTGTCTTACTAATGTTTTATGATATTTCTCCAGAAGCAGCCGCTGCCACCGGCCTGGCTATTGTGTTTATTAACGCAGCTGCGGGTCTGCCTCTGTTTTTAAAGCAGCGACGGGTTCTTTTAAGAACTGGACTGTTGCTGGCAGCTGGAGCGTTTCCTGGTACCTTTTTAGGAGAAAGGCTGGTCCAGATTAGTCCAGAAGCGGTTTTTTATATTCTCTTTGCTTGTCTCTTAATCATTCTCGGTTTATTCTTAAGTGTAAAGAAACCACCCGAAGCAAAAAATGAAATAGCTGCTTCAGCAGAAAACAGTCATACGTTGACTGAAAAAGAGAAGAATGAAGATCAAGCAATCAAAATGCCCGTGCTATTAGGAATTGGTGTCATGCTCGGAATCATTTCTTCCTTTTTTGGCATTGGAGGGGGCTGGCTTTTGGTTCCTATTTTAGCTTACGGATTTGGGCTGTCTCTAAAAGCATCAACCGCAACTTCTATCTTTTCGCTCGCCTTATATTCCTTGAGCGGTCTGATACCTGTTATTGTAAATAATACAGTGGACTGGAATATCGTTATATGGAGTGGATTAGGAGTACTTGTCGGTGCACAGGCCGGCGCTGTTTTGTCGAAAAAAATGAAAGGAACAACCATTACACGATTACTTGCCGCTTTAGTCGTTGTAGTCGGAGCGGGAATGATATTTCAAATTTAAGGGGGCTGTCTATGAACATACAAACGTACCAGCTTTTTTGTTATGTCGTGGAAGAAGGGAGCATCAGCGCTGCTGCTAAAAGAGCATATTTATCCCAGCCGGCAGTCACGAAAAAAATACGGCAGCTCGAAGATCATTACTCTACCCTTCTTTTTGAACGTGAGCATAGTGCAGTCATGTTGACTCCTGCAGGAGAAAGGCTATACTATCATGCCAGCTCTATAGTTAAAGAATATGAGCAATCGATCGAAGAAATTGAAAGTTTACGCGGGATACAAACCCAAACCTTAAAGATTGGATCGTCTTATACGCTTGGTGAATATATTCTTCCAGAAGTGATCAGTGCCTTTAAACATGAAAGTTCTTCCCTTCAGATCCAGCTGTCCATTAGTAATACTCCTGCTGTATTAGCAGATTTAGAAGAAGAAAATATCGACCTGGCTTTTGTAGAAGGAGAGATTCCAAATCCCGAACTCGATAAAAAAGTTATTGCCAGTGATAAAATTGTTTTGATTACAGCACCCGAGCACAAATGGGCAAAGAAAAAACACATCACTCCCCGGGAGCTTTTGAATGAACGAATGATCCAGAGGGAAAGCACTTCTGGAAGCAGGAAAATTGTCGAGAGACATCTTTCGGAAAAAATAAACCTGAACAAGTTGGAAGCTCCTCTCGAATTAAGTACCACACAAGCTATAAAGAGTGCTGTACAGTCTGGACTTGGTTATGGCTATGTATCCCGGCTCGCTATTAGACAAGAGGTCAAAGGAGGGCTTCTTTGCGAAGTGGATGTCAGCGGAGTTAATATTCAGCGTCCGTTATGGGTAGCATCGCGAGTACAGCGCTTCGCCAAAGAATCTATTCATCGTTTCAGCAGCTTTGCGCAGCATTTTCTGCAAACCCATTCACGAAATTAAAGATCATCAGATTATATTGACAATTCCCTAATTCCAACGGACAATCCTGATAAAGGAAAAGTCCGGGTTTCCAAGAGGGAATTTTTTAATTGGGAAAAAGAGGGGTGACCGCAGTGGAGGATAAACGAGAAAAGGTCATAAAAAAAGTAGAAAATCATCTTCGCATGACTTCTAGGCAGCTGGTCAAATTCGATACAGAAGAAGAGGCTCTGCAATATTTAACAGATTCCTTTCAATCAGAATTAAGCTGTGACTTTGTTGGTGTTATTTTAAAAGAAAATGATTACCTGGTTCCCAAAGTTTGGAGCGGCGAACTTCAATCTTTAAAAGAGGCATTTCCTCTTCGTATGGAGCATTGCTTTCCTGCCCTTTTTCATCAAAGCTTAACGTATAAAGAGGTGGAAAAAGAAGAGTCCTGCGCATTTTTGGATCTGCTGAAAAAAGAAGTAGTAAAGACGTGGTTTACCGTACCATTACAGGATGATACAAATAATTATGGTTTTTGTACGATCGGATATTTAGAAGAAATCCCTTTATTACAAATGGACAAAATATTCGATGAATTTGGCAGAGATGCAGCAGTGGCGTTAACACTTGCCAAACGTAAAGAAAAGCAGCGGAAAAAAATGATGGGGATGGAATGGATCAGCCAGAATATCCTTTTAGATGAATCGGTGGAGACACTTGTTTCAAAGCTGGTGGAACGTGCTGGGAAAGGAACGCATGCCAAGCTTGCTGGTATCTATTTATATAACGAAAATGAAAACTGTTTTACGTTTCAGCCTCCTTCTTATGGAGAATTTACGAAACCGAAACATATTAATATTGAAGAAAATTATGAACTAAAAGGATATTTTCCGTTTATAGAAACACCCGGCGGCAATCAGCTGACCGTGCCCATGGTACTTGATTTAAAGACAATAGGTGTACTTCATGTGGAACAAAAAATAAACAGTGTATTCACGCAGGACGATTTGGAAGTTTTAGAACTAATGGCCAATCATGTTGCTTCCACACTCGAAAATGTGCGTCTTTATAACAACGAAAAAGATAATAAAAAAAGGCTGCACGCTCTTTTGGATTATCAGCAGAAACTAATAATAGAAACGGTAGAAAAAGATAACTTTGATGGGATTACTTCGACATTAAGTTCTTTATTTGCTAAACCAGTGATTTTATTTGATCGTTTTATGCGTCCTATTTCTTACCAGCTGTCCTTTATAGAAAGTATGGATTTAGATAATATTGTAGACCTGGCTTCTGCCGAAATATTCCAAAGAGATGTTAAAGATATAAGCTTTTCTGTTAGAAATAATGAAGGGGCAGAAGTATCAATATGGCCGGTAAACGGAGGTGGAGATCTTCTTGGTTACCTGGCTGTTGCGGCAGCACAAAAGGATTTCGATGATTTTGACCGCCTGACGGTTGATATGGTGAGGAATATATATTCCATCCAATTTATTAAACAAAAGCTTGTATTAGATGCGAAAGAACAGGTGAAAGACAGTTTTGTTAATAAATTGCTTGTGAACCATATTGAAAACAAAGAAAGCATTATTCAGTACGCTAATTTATTTCATTGGGATCCTTTTAAAAAACATCGTGTCTCCGTATTATCCATTCAATTGGACGAAAAGAATCATAGCAATGATGATCTGCTGGAACAGCAAGCGAAAAAATCCCTTATTATGGAGCAGCTGAAAACAAGAATTTCTATGTACGAACAAGATGTCCTGCTTGCTAATAAGGAAGATGATTATATACTCCTTGCTCCTGCCCATAACGAACAACAAACCCCGCGACAATATTGGAGTAATTTTGTAACCAATATAAAGAAATGGCTTAAAACGGGCCGAGTCAAATGCCATGCCTATATGGGGATTGGCGGCATTGCTCATTCTTTAGAAGATTATTATTCGTGCTATCAAGAAGCTGTTCAGGCGCTGAACGTTGTAGCCTATCGAGAACATAGAGCAGGGTATGCTTTTTTTGAAGAACTGGGCTCTTATACGTTATTACACGAGCTGAAGCATTCAGAAACAGCATCATTATTCATTACTAAACAAATGGAACCGCTTCTTACCTATTCAGAAGGTAAAAATATGGATTTATTTCAAACGCTGCGCATATATCTGAAGCAAAATGGCAGTATTAAAAAAACGTCAGAGGAGCTTTATATTCATCGCAGTTCGTTATTATACAGGCTGGAAAAAATAGAAAACATTCTTGATATGGATTTGAACAACTCGGATAATCGATTCGATTTAACCTTGGCCTATAAACTCTATGATTTACAGCAGTTCTCTTCTAAAAAATAAAGCAGGCGCGTATATCGCGCTTTTTTTCAGTGTTTAGGAAATTATATTTTTCGAATTGTGGATACTATCTACATATTGTTTGATCCGCGTCTAGCTTCAGCGCCCAGCCTCTCGGAGGCCCAAGACGGTTTAAGGAACTTTTGCTAGAATCGCGAACATCGTGTTCGCAACGCAGAAGTCACCACATCCTGTGGAAGTAAGAGCGCCTTTAGTGACTGGAGAACATTTACCTGTCGAGGCTGATCCGCGCTTGCGCTTTTGTTCTGCAATTTGTAGGAAAATGAACTTTTTTTTCCTATATCACGTAGGTGTGTTTTGTTTTTTACTCTATTTATAATAGAACTATAAAGAAATAAGACACACAGGAGGAAAAACATATGAGCATTCAAACAGTTGGAATAGTTGGTGCAGGTTCTATGGGAAGCGGAATTGCTAACCTGGCAGCTATGTCTGGATATCATGTTATTTTACGAGATGTAGAAGAGAAATTTCTTGAAAACGGGCTGGCCAGAATAAATAAATTTATGGAAAAAAGCGTATCCAAAGGAAAAATGACAGAAGACGAAAAAGCAGAAGTTCTCGAAAGAATTACAACGACAACAAACATAGAACAGCTTAATGACTCAGATCTCGTCATTGAAGCAGTAATTGAAGATCTGGAAGTAAAAAAGAGTGTATTTTCAGAGCTTGACCAAATTGTTCGCGAAGGAGTCATTCTAGCGACAAACACTTCTTCAATGTCAATTACTACCATTGCCAGTGCGACCAAACGTCCAGAGCGCGTAGCAGGGATGCATTTTTTCAATCCAGCTCAACTGATGAAACTAGTGGAAGTAGTAAGAGGGTTTAATACAAGCGATGAAACAGTACAAGAAATTAAAGAATTTTCAAAAAGTGTCGACAAAGAACCGATTGAAGTGAAAAAAGATACTCCCGGCTTTATTGTAAACCGCATCATGATTCCGCAGTTTATCGAAGCTATTAAACTATTGGAAGAAGGTGTTGCAACCGCTGAAGATATCGATAAAGCGGTAACTCTCGGGTTAAATTATCCGATGGGGCCATTTACTCTGCAGGATTTTGCCGGTGTAGATATTGGCTATCATACCATGGAATATTTCAAGAATGAGTTTAACGATGATCGTTTTGCACCGCCAATGTATTTAAAACAGCTTATGAGGACTGGCAGAGTCGGGAAAAAAGCTGGAGCCGGATTCTACGATTATGATTAATCAAACGGGAGGAATACCAATGAACTATGAATTTATAACATGTGAGATAGAAAATCAAACAGCTCTTGTCACTATAAATCGTCCACCCGTTAACCCATTAAATGCCCAGGTTTTTCAGGAATTATACAATATCATGGATGAACTGGAAGAAAATGATGAGGTTGGAGCGATTGTACTGACAGGAAGCGGTGAGAAAGCATTTGTCGCTGGTGCCGATATTAATGAAATGGCCTCTCTCGATGTAGTAGGCATTAACAAATCCAATCAAAAATCCAGAAAAGCTTTTTGTAAAATTGAAAGCGTTAACAAACCGGTGATTGCCGCTATTAATGGACTTGCTTTAGGTGGGGGGGTGGAATTAGCGCTCGTTTGCGACTTGCGTATTTGTTCCGAAAAAGCAAAGTTTGCGTTTCCGGAAGTCGGTCTTGGTATTATTCCTGGTGGAGGAGGAACCCAGCGGCTTCAAAAAATCGTTGGTCAAGGAGTAGCAAAGGAACTTCTTTATTTTGGAGACATGTTTGATGCTGAGCGTGCAGCCGAGCTTCATCTGGTCAATAAGGTGACTGCGTCAGACAAAGTTGTTCAAGAAGCAATAGAATGGGCGCATAAACTTACCGAAAAACCAGCGGTTGCCCTGCATATGGTGAAAACAGCTATAAACATCGGCAGTAATGTGGATTTAGAATCTGGTTTAACTGTAGAAAACCATTGTTTTAGTAATGTTTTTGTATCTAAAGATGCCAAGGAAGGATTAACAGCATTTTCGGAAAAAAGAAAGCCTGTATTTCAAGGAAAATAAATAAAGGAGGGCTATGATTTGGCTCAGGAAGAGATTGTACTGCTGGAAGGAGCACGTACCCCATTTGCAAATATTACGGGTTCGTTCCGCCGCACTTCCGCAACAGATTTAGGGATGGCTGCATCGAAAGAAGCAATTAAAAAAGCAAAAATTTCACCGGAAGAAATTGACCACGTCGTATTTGGTAATGTGCAGCAATCAAGCAAAGATGCCCACTTATTGGCAAGGCATATAGGGTTGAAATCAGGAACACGGCAGGATGTTCCGGCTGTGACGATAAACCGTGTCTGCGGGACCGGAGTGGAAGCTATTTTAGCAGGAGCCCGTCATATTTTGACAGGAGAAGCCCAAGTGGTTTTAGCAGGCGGAACAGAAAATATGAGCCAGGTGCCTCACGTTATACCTGGGATGAGATGGGGAAGTCCGCTTGGAGGCCCGAAAATGGAAGACTGGTTATGGGATGGTCTGCTGGATACAAATGCGGGCTGTACTATGGCAGAAACGGCAGAAAATCTTGCCGAGAAATACAACATTTCAAGACAGGAAGTGGATGAACATGCACTTTCAAGTCACGAACGTGCGATACAGGCTAGAAACAATGGGTATTTAGAGGAAGAAATTGTGCCGGTTATGGTGAAAGGGCATAAAGGAGAAGAAGTTATTCAAGAGGATGATCATATTCGTCAAACGAGTATGGAGCAGCTTGGAATGCTAAAAGCCCGTTTTATTGAAAATGGAGTAGTGACTCCTGGAAACGCAAGCGGAATGGTGGACGGCGGTGCTGCAGTTGTTATTGCTTCAAGAACTTATGCTGAACAAAAAGGCTTAACACCGATTGCTCGTCTGAAAGCATGGGAGGTTGTTGGGGTAGAACCGAAGTATATGGGAATCGGACCAGTACCGGCAATACAAGGAGCATTAAAAAAAGGAGATTTAACATTAAATGACCTGAGCTTAATTGAGATTAATGAAGCATTCTCTGCTCAATATTTAGCTTGCCAGAAAGAGCTCGGTTTTGATTTGGAAAAAGGGAATGTCAATGGAGGAGCAGTTGCGATCGGACATCCGCTTGCTGCGAGCGGGACAAGAATTTCCTTAACCCTGGCCTATGAGTTAAAAAGAAGAAATCAAAAATACGGTGTTTCCGCTGTATGTATCGGGGGAGGGCAAGGGATAGCAGCAATTTGGGAAAGTGTATAACACATAAAAAGGGGGACAGTTATTCTGTTTCCCTGCAAACAATCGTTAGAAAATTAGGAAATTTATAGTGAGGAAGGTGGAATATGCCATGTCAGCGGTCCAAAAAGATCGATCAGTGGCACAGTTATTAAACAGCGCGGCAGCATCGCATGGAAACAAGGAAGTCATATACGATTTGAAAAAACGGCTGACCTATAATGAACTTCTAAAATTAAGCGAACGTGCGGCCAATGGCCTTCAAAAACTAGGTATCAAAAAAGGAGACAGAGTGGGAGTCTGCTTGCCAAATTGGCATGAAACAGCAGTAATATTCTTTGCAGCTTCAAAATTAGGAGCAGTTGTGGTGCCTTTTAATCCCGTGTATCGATCCCATGAAATCGAATATATTCTCAAAAATGCGGAACCAAGCGTATTATTTATTTCAGAAAAGTTCGGGGAGAATGTTGGTTTTCCACTTGCCAAAGCACTCGTGAAACATGTGGTGTCGGTTCGGTTTGAAGAAAGAGAACTTTTGTCTTACACAAAACTATTGGCAAATCATGGGGAGGTTGTACGTGAAGAGGCAGTTGATGTGAACGAAGATCTTTTTTGTATTTTATATACTTCAGGAACAACAGGTCTTCCAAAAGGTGTGATGACTGCACACCGAAGCATTGTGCAATGCGCTTATACAGTAGCAGAAGAAATGAAATGTGATAAAAGGGATGTTTTCATTATACCAGCGCCGCTATTTCATATCTTCGGTATCACATGCAATTTGATGACAGCCATTGCTTCAGGAGCAAGAATGATACTGCAGGAAAAATATCATCCAAAACAAGTGCTGAAGCTGATAGAAAAAGAGAAAGTAACGGTGCATCAAGGTGTTCCGACCATGTTTCTAAAAGAGCTGGAACAAGAAGATTTTTCTCAATATGATCTTTCATCGCTTCGTACAGGAATGGTAGGGGCTTCTCCTATATCACCGGAACAAGTAAAGAAAGTCAGAAAACAAATGAACTTTCACCTGTGTCAGTCCTATGGAATTACAGAGACAGGAAGCGTAACGATTACAAGACATAATGATGATGAAAAAACCCTATTAGAAACGGTTGGCAGGCCGCTTAAAGGCATTAAAATAAAAATCGTGGATAAAAATCATAATCCTTTGCCTCCTGGACAAGTCGGTGAAATTGCAGTTCATAGTTTTGCAATGATGAAAGGTTACTATAAGATGCCGGACAAAACGAGTCAAGTACTAGAGAAGGAAGGCTGGTTTTACACCGGTGATCTTGGAATGGTGGATGAAAAAGGAAACGTTCGTTTCACCGGCAGACAGAAAGAAATGATTATCCGTGGAGGGTTTAATATATATCCTCAAGAGATCGAAGCTATACTGACGAAACATCCAAAAGTTATAGAGGCTGCTGTTATCGGTTTGCCTGATGAAGTGCTCGGAGAAACTGTGTGCGCGGTTATTCAGTTAAAAAAAAGCATAAAGTGCACAGAAGAAGAAATGAAAAATTTTACAGCAGAAAGTGTTGCTGCATTTAAAGTGCCGGAGCAAGTTGTCTTCACGTCAAATTTCCCTGTAACAGCAAGCGGGAAAATTCAAAAAGGGAAATTGAAGGATCAATTACTGGAAAGAATCAACTCTTAAATTTTGAAAGCGCTTCAAATAAAAAATGTAAGGAGGAGAGCTTGTATGTCATTATATAAAAGAAAAAAAGGTGGAGAGCAGCCTTATTGGCCAATAGGAAAATATAAAATGCGACTGCCGTTCATTCACTACCGGCTTGAAAATCCTGAATTAATTCAAGGGGTTGTTATCTTTACGATCGGGTTAAGTATGATAGAAATTATGACTGGTGTTCTCGGGATGTCTTATGAAGCTGCTCTGACTATTACGATTTTCAGTCAGTTTTTAATGCTTATTCCGCCTATGTTTGGTGTGCCGTTTGTTACTGGTTTTATTACACCGCTTATTCCAGTTCTTGTTTTATTTTTAACTGATTTTGAACCGGGGCCGCAAGCGATACAAGCACTCATTGCCGTACAGCTGATTGTGGCAGTTATCTTTCTTATACTCGGCATATCCGGGCTTGGCAGGATATTTATTACAAAGCTTCCTACATCCTTAAAAGCAGGGATATTAATTGGTGCCGGAATAACAGCCATTATGAGCGAAATTGAAGAAGGCGGCCGGTTGGCGGAAACACCGATCACTTTAATAGCAGGCGGGTTGTTATGTTTATATATTATGTTCTCACTTTCCTTCAAAAAGCTTAACCAGAAAAATAAAATTCTTAAATTTATAGCTAGTTATGGAATTATGCCAGCTATTATTGCGGCAATGATCATCGGCTGGATCGTAAGTGAATATCCAACGCCGCAGGTTGAATGGGGAATAACAGTACCATCATTAGCTGAAATGTGGGGTACCAGTCCATTTGCTTTAGGTTTTCCCGGGTTTGACATATTTTTAGCCGCTGCTCCAACAGCAATCCTTGCTTATATTATCGCTTACGGAGATATCGTAGTTGGTCAAAAACTAATTGAACGAGCGAATGAGTCAAGAAAAGATGAAGTAATAAATTACGACTTAAACCAGGTTCATGTGCTTACTTTCGTTCGAAATTTTTTACATTCTTTGTTTTTACCTCATCCTGGGCTGGCTGGACCTATTTTTACAGCAGGGACAGCTTCTGTAGCCGAACGCTACACGTTTGGAAGACGAGCAATGGATTCCATTTTTTCCGGAACCAATTCTTTACTCATCTCCCTTGCACTAGCTATTTTTATACTTCCGCTTGTTACATTATTTCAGCCATTCCTGCCGATTGCACTTTCTATCACCCTCTTATTAACAGGTTACCTTTGTATCAATATCGGGATCCAGCAAGTGAAAACAGAAGCAGAAATTGGAGTTGCCGGTGTTATGGCAATCGTATTGGCTGTGTATGGCGCTGCTTATGCACTAGTGGCTGGACTTGTTCTTTATTTCCTCATTCAGCGTCCAAACATTTTCAAAAAAGAGGCTTCTGAAGAAGACAGCGAAGAGATAGAAAAAAACGCAGGCTAGTATTAAAAGGAGGAAAAAACCGGATGGAAAAACATTAAATTTTCAAAGTAATGGGTTTAAAAGGCTCTTCTACTACATCATTAATTTTAGGAGACGTAAAAGTCCCTGTTGAAAATGTGCTTGGTGAAATAGGAAAAGGTCACTCGATTGCGTTTAATATTTTAAATATAGGCCGTCATAAAATATCTGCCAGCTGCCTTGGCAGTGCAAAGAATGCATTGAACTTGGCTGTTGACTATGTTACGGAAAGAAAACAGTTTAATCGCCCTTTATCCCGATTTTCTTTGATCAAAGAAAAAACAGCTAATATGGCAGTGAAAATTTTTGCAGCTGAAAGCATGATATACCGGACAGCCGGAGAATTTGAAAAAGGAGCTGAGTTCAGTAAAGAAAATGAAGTAGAATTTTCGAAGCTGTTAAAAAATTATGCCGAAGAATGTTCTGTAAATAAAGTGTTCGCTTCTGAAATGCTGGATTATGTCGTCGATGAAGCTCTGCAGATGCATGGCGGTTATGGATACGTCTCACGAAGACTTAATGAAAGATGAATAAGAAAGGAGATCTTTGATGGTAGTAGTTCATTCTTTGTTGGAAAAAGCCGTGCGATTTTTTCCTGATAAAGAAGCTGTTTATGATGGCAAAAGACGATTGCTTTATAGGGAATTGGAGAGCGAGAGCAATGCTGCCGCTGCAGAATTAAAGGGCATGGGCATAAAACAAGGCGACCATATTGCAGTCAGTCTGCCTAACTGGCATGAATTCGTCGTGATATTATTTGCGATCTCTAAAATTGGCGCCGTTATCGTGCCTTTTAATACAAAATACCAGGAGTCGGAAATAGAATACATTTTAAATAATGCTAAAGTTAAAGCTGCTTTTTTCACCGGTCACGTAGATGAAAATCAACTGTGGCACCATTTTTATAATGCTTCTCAACGCAGCGATTATTTAAAACACCTTATAACTGTACGATATGAGCACGAAGAGGCTTTATCCTTTGCATCGTTATTAGAAAAAGGAAAAGAAAAGTCCGTCTCGTTTCCATACTTGGAAGCAAAAGACGTGTTTACCATTATGTACACCTCCGGAACTACTGGAAAACCTAAAGGTGCTATGCTGACTCATTATAACGTTGTAAAAACAGCAGAAATGACAGCTGATTTTATGAAATGTACTGCAGATGATGTTTTTTTAGTCCCTGTACCTGTGTTCCATATATTTGGAATGGTTCCAAGCATCATGACGGCTGCAGCAGCGAAATCAAAAATGGTTTTCATAGAAAGTTTTAAAGCAGAAAAATCTCTACAACTAATAGAACAAGAAAAAGTAACCGTACACCATGGAGTACCAACCATGTTTATTCTTGAATTAAATCATCGCGACTTGAAATTTTACGACCTGGCCTCTTTACGAACAGGAATTGCAGCCGCAGCTCCGGTACCACGTGAAATAGTCGGAAAAATAAGAAAAGAAATGCATTGTGAGATTTTAATTTCTTATGGAATGACAGAAGCCTCTCCATGTTTAACCGCTACTACGTTTGAAGACACAGATAAACGGCGTGCAGAAACAGTGGGGCGGGCTATGCCGGGAGTAGAGGTGAAAGTGGTTGACCAAAAAACGCGTCATCCTGTCCAACCGGGGGAAGTAGGAGAAATAATAGTGAGAAGTCCAGGAATCATGCTGGGGTATTTTGAGATGCCGGAAAAAACGAAAGAAGTGTTAAGCGATGATGGATGGTATGCCACAGGGGATTTAGGAACCATGGACGAAAATGGGTACCTCCGCATTGCAGGGAGAAAAAAAGATTTAATCATTCGCGGAGGCTATAATATATATCCGCGTGAAGTAGAAGAACATTTTTATCAACACGACGCTGTTTCAGAAGTGGCAATCATTGGGCTGCCGGATACGGTGCTTGGAGAAGTGACGTGTGCCTCTGTCAAATTAAAAGAAGGAGCATCGGCAACAGAAGAAGAGCTAGAGGAATTTATTCGAGAGAAAGTGGCTTATTATAAAGTGCCCGATAAAATTGTTATCGTTCCCTCCCTGCCGATGACAGCATCAGGGAAAATAAGCAGGATGGCCCTTCAACATCAAATGGATAAACAATTAGCAGCAGAGCTTAGATAGCTTTTACATGTTTGTTTAAGAGGAGTGTTTCATGCGTAAAAGTGAATTACAGGTAAGAGTCAATTTTGGTGAAACAGATGGATTTGGGATCGTTTATTATCCTAATTACTTCAGGTGGTTTGATAATGCCACTTATCACTTCTTCCGTGAAATGGATGTACCTTTACATGAATTACTGAAAAAAAGTCTATCTCTCTTCCGTTATTGGATGTGCAGTGTTCCTTTTATCATCCATTATATAGCGAGGTTATTCTTATTAAATCTGAAATAGCAGAAGTAAAAAAGAAAACATTTGAAATTCGTCACGATGTTTTCAAAGACGGTGAAATGACGGGAAGTGGGTATGAAATAAGAGGGTGGGTTAAAAAAGGGGAAGAAACCATCTCGCTAAATAATATACCTTCTTATATAGAAAACTTGCTATGTGATGAAACAAAAAAACATTTAGTATAATGATGCTTTTTAACAACAGCTGCCCCTAAACCAAAGATTGGGGCGGTTCTTTTTTTTACGGCATAGAAGTGTTGGCAGATTTATAAATCGCTTTCAAAAATATCTTTTTACCTATTGACATTTTTAACGCTATTTCCTTATCATCATAAATAAGTAATTAAGTTCTCTAATTTTGGAATACGTGTAAATATGATCTTTTTATTTATTATGAAAAAGGAGTGTTTTTCCATGGGAAAGCAGGTTTTCAGTGAAGCGGAAATCAAACAGTATTATGAAAATATGAAAAAGGATTCCATTGGGCCGTTGTGGCATGATTTAGGACATATGGTTACGAAAGAGCCTGTTCATGATGTAGAGCCGTATTTGTGGAAGTGGGAAGCAATTCGTGATTATGCTTTGAAAGCCAGTGAAATTCTCGAGCCGGGAAAAGACGCCGAACGTCGTGTGGTATATTTACAAAATCCCAGCTTGTTAAAACGAGGGCTGGTTGGATACGGCACGCATACTCTATATGCTGGCATTCAACTACTGCTGCCTGGAGAAATGGCTCCTTCTCACCACCACTCCCAAACGGCTATACGTTTTATTATCGAAGGAGACGGAGCATATACGGCAGTTAATGGAGAAAGAGCATATATGAAACGCGGAGATATGATTTTAACACCGGCTTGGACGTGGCATGAGCACAAACATGAAGGGTCAGAGCCTATGTTGTGGATGGACGGCCTCGATGTAGGGCTGGTGCGGACATTAGCGGCATCGTTTTTTGAACCATATGAAGGCGGTTTTTACCCAGAAGAGCCTCTGGAAAACTATACAACGAAGAAATTATCAGGAGGAGCTTTTGCACCATTAGGAGAAGAAGTAAAACCAGGATATCCTTCCCCGATTTTTAATTACACTTGGGAGAGAGCTCATTACGAATTAGAAAAAATCAGCCAGTCCAAAGAAAAAGAAGACCCGTTTGATGCGTATACAATTGAATACATCAATCCAACAACGGGAGGTCCGGCTGATTCAAGAATCGGTACAATGATGCAAAAGCTTCTCCCCGGCCAGCATACAAAAGCACATCGTCATGTTCACAGCGCTATTTATCACGTGCTGGAAGGAAACGGCTACACAGTAATTGACGGCCAGAAATTTGAATGGTCCAAAGGCGACTTTTTCATTCTGCCTCCTTACAACTTTCATGAACATGTGAACGAAGGCAGCGATGATGCGTTCTTGTTCTCTATTAATGATAAACCGGTGATGGAAAAACTGGAACTGGAATTTGGTGATGAATACACAGAAAACAATGGGCACCAAACGATTGAAAAAGTATTTAAACCATCCGTGGAAGTCTAAAACCATCAACCCAGGGGGAAAAATCTATGAAAATAGCTATATTTAACGACTATTTGTTAGGGATTGTAAAAGACGATAAAATTGTTGATATAACAAACAAGGTGCAATGGAATAAAGAAACCCCGTTCAATTCACTGGTTCAGCTTATGGAACAGTTCGATACCATCAAACAAGACCTGGAAACAGATGAAACAGGGAACGTTTATAATTTAGCAGATGTGGAATTGCAGGCTCCGGTGCCATCCACCAGTAAAATATGGGCAGCTCCTGTCAATTACCGTAAACACCAGGAAGAAATGAACAAACAATTTAACAATGCTCCCCGCACGATTGAAGAAATAAAGCTTTTTTTGAAAGCGCCATCTTCCCTTTCAGGTCCATCCGACCCGATTCTTCTTCCAATGGAAGGCAGAAGAACGGACCATGAAGCAGAACTAGGGTTTGTCGTTGGGAAAAAAGCGCGTAATGTTAAGGCAGAAGATGCAAAAGATTATATATTTGGCTATTTTGCTTTATTGGATATTTCTATTCGGGGCAATGAAGAGAGGACCTGGAGAAAATCATTTGATACGTTTACCCCAATAGGACCGTGGATTGTGACAGCCGATGAAATTGACGATCCTAATAACTTAGACTTGAAATTGTGGGTGAACGATGAACTGCGCCAGGACGGCAGCACAAAAAATTTAATCTATGACTGCTTTAAATGTTTCGAGGCTGCTACACAAAACATGACACTATATCCGGGCGACATTATTGCCACGGGTACTCCTGAAGGGGTAGGACCTATTAAAGAAGGAGATAACGTCCGCATCCATGTTGAGAATGTGGGAGAATTTACTGTTCCAGTGAAAGCAGGGTATGAAGCGTAGGAGGAGAACATGAAAAATATCTATGATATAAAAGTAGCATGGGGAGACACAGACGCAGCAGCGATTGTTTTTTATCCTAATTTTTACAGGTGGATGGACCAGGCCACGCATGAACTGTTTGAAGCAGCCGGCTACCCGGCTTCTAAGCTTCAAAAAGAGGAACAAGTTATACTTCCTTTGCTCGAAACGTTTTGCCAGTTTAAATCTCCGTTGGTTCATGAAGATAGAGTAAGCATTCATTCTGAAGTGACGGAAATAAATAACAAGGTGTTTAAAGTAGAGCACCAATTTAGAAAAGGAGAGCAAGTGGTTGCGGAAGGATATGAAAAAAGAGCGTGGACGTCAACTGCGGAAGGGAAACCAAAAGCAGCCCCGGTTCCCTCTTTTATAAAAAACGTTCTTTTACAATAAAGAAAATGTTGCTGGCATCAAACCATTAGGTGGAGGCGTTTGCCTCGTTGCCCTTATACTGATTTGGTTACATTGATGATAGACTGAAATGTTATCCTTTCCTAATCAGTGTAAACAAAGCTGTTCCGCTATTTTTTTCAGATGAGCTGGAACAGCTTTTCTTGTTTTTAGAGGCTCGTCCCTTTGTTTGGTTTTTTAAACTACATTTTGCCTCCAAAAGCAAGAGAGATCTCCTGACTTTTTTTCAGCAAATATTGACTTAACTCCTCTTCTGTAGACTGAGGAATAGACTTTTCAAAACCGACAACAATAACACCGCCTAAAAGCTCTTCGTTGTAATTGAAAATCGGAACAGCCGTCGATGCAACCGAAGGCGCTAGAGCTTCTTTGGCAAACGCAATTTTTTTCTGTTTAATTATTTCCAGTTCTTTGTTGAAGGATTCCTTTTGCTCCACGTTCATATCACTCTGTTCTTTTTCCTTCCAGGTATTAGCGATCGGATCGTTCATAAAGGCGGCAAACAGTTTTCCAGCTGCTGAGTTAATCGGCAGAATGGTTCCCACTTGTCCTCCGAGGTTCAGGCCTAAACTGCTGTGAATCATTTTGACAATCATCGGGCCTGTGTGCGTCCAGACTGCTAACAGGGTTGTTTCTTTCGATTTTAAATTGATCTCCTGTAGAAAAGAGCTTGCCCGGTTTACAACATCTTCTTTATTTACCGCAGCCATGCCATATTGAACCAGGGTGCTCCCAAGGGTGTACATGCCGTTATCTGGATCTCTATGCAGAATACCTAGTGATGTTAACGTATTTAAATATTTATATAAATTACTTTTCGTAATTTTAGTTTCATTATGTATATCATTGAACTTCATCGGAGTGTCTCGTTCTGCAATCAGCTCTACAATAGAAAAGCCTACTAGTAAAGACTGAACCTGTGCGTTTTTTTTCTCTGCCATGGACTAATATCATCCTTACTATAAGTTCTAGCTCCATTTTATCATATTTAAATCGTAAAGAAATTTGGAGCGTACCATATAGAAGAATAATTGCCTACATATGGTGGGGCGTCCTTATTTATAATTTAATTAGTAAACGTTTTCATTTCAAGAAGGAAAGGAAGAGGCAGTTATGGCTAATCAATCAAAAAAACGTTCCGTCATAGTAGTTGGAGCCGGTCCAGTCGGTTTGACGGCAGCATTAGCATTGAAGAAAAAGGGGATATCTTCAGTAGTACTTGAAGCTGATCCGTTTGGGCATCCGCGTCCTGGAAGCAGAGCAATTTATCTTCATAATGCATCATTGCAATTGTTAGAGAAAACATCGGAAGATCTTGGCTTTACTCTTGCTAGAAACGGTATTGTGTGGCCAGTGAAACGAACCCTTTACAAAGGAAAAGAAGTGTATAAAAGAAATTACGGGGTGACAGATACGACAGACCCTCACAAACTGCCTCCATTTACGGCGCTGCATCAAGATGAAATTGAAGGTCATATTTATGATGCGTGTGTAGAAGCAGGGGTGGAATTTGAATGGAATACGCCTGTAAAAGAGTGCCAAACACATGGAGACGGAGTCAAAATAATTACAGAAGCTGGAGAAGAATGGGAAGCTGATTATGTCATTGGAGCGGACGGCGGCCGATCTGTTGTAAGAAATACAACAGGGCTGAAATTTGAAGGACCGCGTACCGCAGATACTTTCCTCGTTGTCGATATTAAAGAAGATGAAAATAATCCAATGCCATTAGAAAGAGTCTTCCACTATCAGCATCCTGCTATGAACGGCCGCAATGTGATGCTTGTCCCCTTTAAAGGTGGATGGAGAGTAGACTTACAGTTATTAGAAGATGATGACCCAGAAGATTATAAAGACGTGGAAGGCGTGAAAAAATGGCTTCCGAATGTCATGCATTCTAAATATTCCGAACGAATTACCTGGGTGTCTTCCTATCGATTCCACCAGGTAGTGGCTGATTCTTTTACTGATGAAAACCGCAGAGTCCTATTAGCTGGGGAAGCAGCTCACCTATTTGCTCCATTTGGTGCACGCGGTCTGAATTCTGGTGTGCCTGATGCGATTATAGCAGTCAATGGAATAGAAAAAGCACTTCAAACAGAGCGCCAGGAAGACCGTCAGGAAGCGATTGAAGCAGCAGCAAAAGAGCGCAGAATAGCTGCTAAATGGAATAGAGACGGCTCTACCACGGCGCTGCATCATCTTCAAGGGAATGCCCCGGAAATGAATTTGAAACGAGAAGTAGCGGCATCACTTACTTCGATTGCTCCAAAGCTCGGACGCTGGCTCGATGAAGGCCCATATGGTCCTAAGTTTGGACCTCCTGAACTGACAACGAAATATTAAAGTCAGAAATTATTAGATAAGGAGTGAGACAGGTGGCTGTAGCCTTAGAAATTTCAGATGCAAAGCGGTACGGAGCAAACGGCGAAAACGTAGGAAGATTACTAGAACGCCTGATGAATATAGATTGGTACCAAAATGTCGGGAAAAATAACAGTTCAATTGTGGAAAAAACCGAGAAGTTTATGAATACCTTAGGGATAGAAACGTATCAGGTGGAAGTGATTAAGAAAGAAGAGGTAACCACAATGGCTCCTGTGCTTTCTTTAGAGGAAAGCCATCTATGGCAGGAACTAAAGGAAATACCGGAACAAATTAAACAAAAAATAGAAGAATCAGAAAGAAATGAAATATTAGAAGACATTGTATATAACGTTCCAGAGCTAGTGTACCACGGTGCATTTAAAGGGGCATATGATATATTTGAGAAAGAAAAAACAGTGGCCTTTTTAGTTGGGTATGCAATGTATGTTAGTGTACTGGCGTGTGCGTGGGAAATAGTGTCCGATTTGAAGGGCTGGGAAGACAATCCTTTTCTATATATCGTTGAAATACTAGAAGACGGGCATTTACCGCTTGGTCCGCAAAGTAATACTTTCTTTATTTCCTAATGAGACGTTTGCATTTTTCAAATAAGAGGGATGGAAAATGACTTTTTCTTGCAAAAAACATATCAAACGTTTTTTAGTTGAAATGGTGACACCGCATGTAATGGCTGTGAAGCCTCAGGTTAAAAGGAAATGCAGATATTGTGAGCAGAAAGCTGTCTATCAGCTAACTGAATATATTTAATTCATAACGGGGTGTCTTCAAAAGGGAGGCAGCCCCTTTTGTTTTTCGGAAACAGCCCAACCCAGCATCCTTTTCTCCACTTATTCTCCGTAATATCCTAATTCCTCTGAGATCTCACTGGCTGCATCCTTTAAGGCCTGGATGTAATAGGAGTACTTACTCTCAGTTATTCTTTTGGTTGGTCCCACTATTGCAAGCGAAGAAACAACATTAGAAGAATAATCTCGAATAGGGACTGCTATACTTACGTAATTCTTATAAAAATGCTCCTTGTTTATCGCATAACCATCTTCTTTTATTTTTTCAAGGGTTTGTTTTAAGAGCGGAGGGTCGGTAATAGTATGCTCTGTGTACTGAGGCAGTCCTTCTTCTATTATTTTCTCTATATATGATTCGTCTTGGTAAGCGAGTAAAATGAGCCCTTCACTTGTACAATGAACTGGGTTTTTTCTGCCAATGTCAGTTACCAGCATTTCCGGATTTTTTCTTTTCATCCGGTAAAAATACACCACTTTATTTTTTTCTAACAAGCAGATGTGACATGTTTCTCCTACTTCTTTCACGAGTGCTTCTACAATAGGATAAGCATCCCGGTATATTTCTTTATGCACTGAAACCACTCCGCCTAATGTTAATAACGACAATCCTAAACGATACTGCCCGGTACGCGGGTTTTGGGATAGAAAGCCTTCTTTGCTAAGTGTTGAGATCAGTCGGTGTGCCGTACTTTTAGGAAGACCGGTTTGTTTTGAAATTTCTGCAACGCCAAGGTCTTTTTTCGTATTTTTTTTAAACAGCTGAAGAATTTTCATTGCATTTTGGACAGAAGAAAGCTTGTATTTGTTGTCTGAAATTTGATTGCTCAAATGGTTCACCTCATGATCTCTGCTGGATGATAGAAGATAGCTGTCGACTTGCTTCTAAAACTTTATCTATAAAGTTTTTCTTGTTTGGTTTAATTCGCTGGACCGGTCCTGCTATATTAATAGACGCAATGACATTATTACTTGTTTTATAAATCGGCGCTCCGATAGAATATATATTTTTTCTAAATTCTTGATTGCTTGTTACAAACCCATTAGATCTAATGTTTATCAGTTTTCTTTTTAATTCTTCAGGCTCTGTTAAAGTGTATTCTGTGTACTCCTTTAATGGACGAAAGAGGCGGTCTGTAATCATTTCCTCTGGCTGGAATGCAAGAATCGCCTGGCCTGAGCTTGTGCAATGAATTGGATTTCTTTTTCCTAAGTGAGAATCAAGCTTAACAGGATGGATTCCATCTACTTTCTGGAGATAAATCACATGCTCTCCGTCTATAATTCCAATGTGGGAACTTTCCCCTGTTTCTTCTGTCAGACGCTGCAGGACAGGCTGCGATTCTTTTATTATTCTAATTTGTTCTGTAACGGTATTGGTTAGCTGCAGAACAGACAGCCCTATTGTGTATTTGTTTGTGGCTGGATTCTTTACGACAAAATCTTCTTGCGCAAGTGTCGATAGTAATCGATGGGTAGTACTCACTCCCAATCCTAATTTTTTAGAAAGCTCGCTTACCCCCATTTCCGGTTCATCTTCTGAAAAGCTTTTAAGGGCACGTAAGGCATTCTCAAGAGAGGTATGTCCCCTTATCTTTTTATGTTCTGTCATTCCACTCCCACCTCTTTGATGTTGAGACCGTTTCCAATATTATAGCTAACCTGAAAGATTCCGAGCAACCTGGAAATAGGCCAATATGATAATATTTTTTGAAAAGTTCCGTATATAAGAAAATTAAACTTTCTGCCAAAAGGATTCATTATTACACTGTATTTTAAGTGATCTTAAAAAAGTTATCATAGTTATATGAAGCGAAAGGAGAGGGGAAATGTGGCGATGGCCAACCTGTATCCGTTATATGAAACGGGGATGGAGCTTGAGACTTATCAGTTACAGAGATTAAATCAGCTGCTCTTGTTTTCTTCGCAGAACAACAAATTTTATCAGGAGAAGTTAAAAGATGTAAAACTTCCGGTACGAAGCTGCGAAGATTTGAGAGCGCTCCCATTTACAACAAAGCAGGAACTTGCCGAAGATCAACAGCAATTTCCGCCTTATGGAAGGAATCATTCATACCCTTTATCAAGTTATGTAGAATATCACCAAACGTCAGGGACGACAGGGAACCCGATAAGAGTACTCGATACGAAAGAAAGCTGGGATTGGTGGAGCAAATGCTGGCAGGAAGTGTATAAGAGTAGCGGTGTTACACCGGATGATAAAATTTTTCTGGCTTTTTCGTTTGGGCCGTTTATAGGGTTTTGGGCCGGGTATCAAGGTGGAAAAGACAGAGGGTGCGTTGTCATCCCAGGAGGAGGACAGTCTTCTAAAGAGAGACTGTTCAGCATGCAGGAAAACCAGGCTACGGTTTTACTGTGCACGCCAAGCTATGCCTTGCATCTGGCTGAAGTAGCTGCGAAAAATAATATAGATCTTGTATCTTCCTCCATTACGAAAATTATTATAGCAGGAGAGCCAGGGGGATCCATTCCTTCGGTGCGAAACTCTATTGAATCGAGCTGGGGTGCAATGGTGTATGATCATGTAGGAATGACTGAAATCGGGGCATATGGTTTTTCTTGTTCAAAACAAAAAGGTATGCACATTAATGAATCGGAGTTTATTGCAGAAGTAATAAATCCAGATACTGGCGAAGTAGTCGAAGAAGGAGAAAGAGGTGAGCTGGTGCTGACAAACCTTGGCAGATACGGCTACCCGCTCATTCGGTATCGAACAGGTGATATTGTTATTCATACAACAGAAAAATGCAGCTGCGGCAATTATTACCGTTTTCTTCCAAGAGGAATTGTAGGGAGAAAAGATGACATGGTTGTTATAAGAGGCATCAACATTTTTCCACAATCTATCGAATCTATTGTGAGAGAATTTGAAAAAGTAAATGAATTCAGGATTGTTTATTACACAGAAAATGATATGGATCAAGTAAAGGTGCAAATAGAAGGAGAATCCTCTGTGTGCAGTGATTTGAAAGCGCTTTTAAGAGAGCGCTTAGGTTTAAGAGTCGAGCTCGAACTCGTGGATGATGGAGTGCTTCCGCGTTTTGAGATGAAATCAAGAAGAGTACAGGATGAAAGAATTCGATAAAATTTTACAGAAGAGGTGATTAGGTTATGAAACTTATTAACTACCGAAAAGGAAGCCGTGTCCGTCTTGGATGCTTAGTAAATGATCAGGTTATTGATTTGAATGGAGCATATCTTTCCCTATTAAAAAATGAAAATAATGAAAGAGCGGAGCAGCTTGCGGCTGCACTGGTACCTGAAAATGCGGTAGATTTTCTTCACGGAGGCGATGAAAGTCTGAATCTTGCCCAGAAGGCAGCCGATTATATTCAAAATCAGGCATCCCAGGGAGAAAAAGAAGAATGGATATTTCCTCGCTCAGAAGTGAAAATCGAAGCACCGGTAATGAATCCAAGTAAAATTATATGCGTCGGCCACAATTACCGTGAACATATTTTAGAAATGGGAAGAGATCTTCCAACCCATCCGGTTGTATTTGCAAAATTTGCTAATGCGGTAATAGGGCCTGAAGATGAAATCCCTTATCCGCCTATTACGGAGAAGCTTGACTATGAAGCCGAGTTTGCCTTTGTTGTTGGCAAAAAAGCTAAAAATGTAAAAGAAGAAGATGCTTTAGATTATGTGGCAGGTTATACGATTGTAAATGATGTAAGCGCGAGGGATCTGCAGCAGCGAACATTACAATGGCTGCAAGGAAAATCGCTAGACGGCAGTGCTCCGATGGGGCCTTGGCTCGTTACAAAAGATGAAGTTCCTGATCCAGATAAGCTCGATATATCACTTACGGTCAACGGAGAAGAAAGACAGCACGCTAACACTAGCAGTCTTGTTTTTAACGTGAATCGATTAGTTAGTTTTCTATCAGAAATTATGACCCTTGAACCTGGCGATGTTATATGCACCGGTACTCCAGGCGGGGTAGGAGCAGCAAGAGATCCACAGGCCTTTTTGAATGATGGAGATGTGGTGCGGATTGAAGTCAGCGAAGTTGGCGTTCTCGAAAATAAAGTGAAAAAAGTTCAGGGAGGTTAAATCCTTATGAAAAACGGAGAAGCTTATGCAAAGATCGTGAAAGAAAAATTAGAGTTTTTTCCAGAACAAGCGGCGGCATTATCTGATGAGCAAGTTAGATGGAAGCCTTCTGAAGAAGAATGGTCGATAATGGAACTGCTTTGTCATGTGGAAGAATTTCCATTGTATTTTACAAAAGAACTGGAAAATGTCGTAGAAAAGAATGCTGAGACCTGGGGCCGCAACATGCAGCATGAAGGAAGACTCGCAGCTGTGGCTGCCAGTGAGAATCGTGAGGTAGAGAGCGTATTGAAAGGGATTCAAGAAACTAAAGATATTGCAGTAAAACGTCTTTCTAAAGTTAGTGAAAAGGATTTAAAAATAGAAAAACCTCATAATATTCCTAAATTCGGTGTAAAGTCGATGGAGTTTTTAGTAGAACACTTTTTAGTAGAGCACCTAGATACTCATCAGAACCAATTTCAAAGAATTGTCTCTCAATATGAAAAACAAAAGGTTTAAATGAAATAAGGAGGCATGAAAAATGGCGGAAAAAAATGTATTTATGGACAGTGATGTGGTAAATCAATTCAATGAAAAGATAGAAAAGAAAAGTTTAGGTCCGTTATGGAATGCCATCCCGGAATTAGTGTCAAAAGAACCGAAACCGCTGGCAGTACCGTACCTTTGGAAATGGGAAACAATTCGTGAATATTTAATGGAAGCAACAGAGATTTTCACCCCAGAACGAGGTGGTGAACGGCGGGCTATTTATTTACAAAACCCTGGATTAAAAGATAGAGAACCCTGGGGGTGGGGAGCTGCCACCCAAAACATTTACGCGGCGGTGCAGTTGATTCTTCCAGGAGAAGAAGCTCCATCTCATCGCCATACTCAAAGTGCGCTCCGGTTCATTATTGATGGACAAGGAGCTTATTCGGTAATTAACGGCGAGCGGATGTTTATGAATGAAGGTGATTTCGTCGTCACACCTCAGGGAATGTGGCACGGTCATGGACATGAAGGAAGCGAACCGATGTTTTGGATGGATGTACTTGATATTCCATTTATATATGCAACCGGCGGTACATTTTTTGAAGGGCATCCGGATGGCATGGAACCTGCTCAGCACCCAGATAATTTCTCTAGCAAGCAATATCAAGGCGGTCTCGTACGTCCAATAAATGACCGTCAGCCGAGAAAAGCCCCGGTAGGAGCTTATAAATGGGAGCAGACTAAGGATGCCCTTGATGGCCTGTCAGAATTTGATCCTGATGCGTTTGACGGTCATGCTGTGGAGTTTATTAATCCTTCCACAGGAAATACTGCAAATGCTAATATTGCTTCCTGGATGCAGAGACTGCCAAAAGCATACCATTCTAAAGCTCACCGTCATACCAATTCTTCTATTTACTTTGTTCATGAAGGAGAAGGCTATTCTGTCATTGATGGAGTAAAATTTGAATGGTCGAAAGGAGATTTCTTCATTGTACCGAGCTGGTGCTGGCATGAACACGTGAATACAGGAGCAGAAGAAGCTCACTTCTTCTCTGTCCATGATACACCTATTATGGAGCATTTTGGTCTGCAGCGTGAAGAAGAATATGAAGTAAATCAAGGACACCAAAAAGTAAAAAAGACGTTTCAACCTGAATAATCTAAAAGAGCCAGGCGGAGAATGAAGCTCCAGCCTGGCTCTTTTGTGCTTTAGTTATTCCGGGAGCACGAATTTATCTTCGGCTGCTTTCAGCCCAAACCAAAGAATAAACACAGCAATGCCAGATAAAACAAATAGAAAGGGCTTCCAAGTATGAAAAGTATCATATAAAAATCCCATGAAAACGGGCCCTGCTGCAGCAAGCAGGTAGCCAAATGATTGTGCCATACCGGAAAGCAAGGAAGCGTGGCGGGCATTGGCAGCTCTTAAACTCAGCAGCGTTAATGCAAGACTGATGGCCCCGCCCTGTGCTGTACCTAAAAATAAAACACTAATTGTTATAACAGCGACATTAGGGTTGAAAATCAGACCAGTAAATCCTAAAAAGTATAAGGAGCAGATAGCAATAACAATCGGTTTTTGGTTGTTTAGTTTATCTGCGATGATAGGAGCCGCAAAGCTGAAAGGAATCCCTACTAACTGCAGCAGAAACAGCATCCAGCCTGCTAGAGACAGGCTCATTCCTAATTCTACCAGGACATCTGGAATCCACGTTATTAAACTATAAAAAAGAAATGACTGCAGCCCCATGAAAAGAGTGACCTGCCAGGCGAGGGAGGACGACCAGATTGACTGCGAAAAACCGGGTTTATCTTCCTTAACCGGCTTCTTTGTTTCTTTCGTTCCTATAATTTGAGGGAGCCACACAAACAAAGCAAGTACAGTAAGAACAGCCCAAACTCCCAAGGCCTGTTCCCAGCCAAGCCCAAAGGTTTCATAGAGAGGAATACTAACACCTGAACCAATACTGGCAAAAATACCCATACAAGCTGTATATAAACTAGTCATTAGACCTACTTTTTTGGGGAAACTGAACTTAACCACTCCTGGCAGCAGCACATTGCATATCGCTATTCCTACGCCTACTAACGCAGTACCTATGAATATAGCAGTGATGACACCTGAAGAACGAATAAGAATCCCCGCTCCTAATATAAGCAGTGCACAAAAAATAGAAAGATGATTGCCAAAGCGAAGCCCGAGCTTCGGTGCAACCAGCGAAAATACAGCGAAGGACAAGAGAGGAATAGTAGTTAAAGTGCCTGCCATGCTGTTAGACATTCCAGTACTTTCTCTTATGATAGGAATAAGCGGCCCAACAGAAGTAATAGCTGGTCTTAGGTTAAAAGCCACAAAAATGATTCCTGCAATAAGGAAAAAATAAGAGTAGCGCTTATGTAGGTTTTTATAAGAAGACAATGAAGGCATAACAAACATCCTTAAAAATGATCTTCTTATAATTATATACGGACGATAGGGGTAAGGCCAAATAAGATGACTCAGCAGAAGAGAGCAGCGTTAAAAACATGAAATGATATTGTAATATTCTTGCGAAAAATGTTCGCTATTACGCATTGCTGTGATATAATATACCCAACCTCTCTTAAGGCTGGGTATACAAATAAATGAAAAAAGAATTAATTCAAAACGTTTTTTAAAGTTAGCGGTTCATATTTTGACAGATTTCTTCATAAGCTTCAACAACTTTTTGCAGCGCATTCTTTTTTGCACAGGTGTTTAAATCCTGCAGGTTCCAGATTGTTTGGGATAAAGATAAAAAGCTTGTGTGCGGATTAGGAGACGACATCAATAACTCTACATATGGCTTGTCAGCGTTCAACAACAATTCCTCCTTGTATGTTCGTACCAAAATAAGAATGATTTGGAAAAACATCCATTTTAAATACATATTAACATGTAATATAATTGTAATAAATGCGAGGGAAGTCATGAATTGTCATGAATATAAAACACAGATGACGGCTCTTTTTATTTATATAGGGTTCCCCTGTTGGTAGAAACCCCTGCTCTTTGAATCATTCTTGATAGGGTAGTAGTAGGTAAAGGGGTTTTCCGTATGATTGGTGAACGGATTGTCCGCTATCGAATGGAAAAAGACATAACAGTGATAGAATTAGCGAAAAAAGCAGGCGTTTCGGTTAGTTATTTAAATAAAGTAGAACAAAATAATTGGACCTGCCCTTCTGTCCAAAATCTCGAAAAAATAGCTTATGCTCTTCATATTTCTGTGCATCAGCTGTTAGGGGAGAAAACAGCCGGCGAGGAAGCAGCAGACCTTGATGAACAATGGCGTGAAGTAGTCATGGAAGCAAAGGAGTCCGGTGTGTCCAAAGATCGTTTTAAAGCTTTTATTAAAGAAAAAAAGAAAGAAAAAATAAGGCTGTTAAACAAAGAAAGAAATGATAAAAACCTTCTTTTTCCTGGCAAAAATGCTGGAAAAGAGGGTTTTTGTTTAAACTGTTATTAGTGAGTGTTTAAGCAAGAGTCAGCATTTAACGTACAGGATATACTTGATACCGCTGTTGCCTCAAAGGACGAGGCGTTTTAAGGTGTTTTTCATGCTCGGCGGTAAGCCGGGTTTTTTTATTGTTTAGGAAATTATGTTTTTACAAATTGTGGATAACTACCTCCATATTGTTTGATCCGCGTCTAGCTTCAGCGCCCAGCCTCTCGGGGTTAAATAACCTCCAGTCATGAAAGCAAAGAGCGCCTTTCATGACTGGAGAACATTTACCTGTCGAGGCTGATCAGGGCGCTTGCGCTTTCGTTCATGTGTTTACTTACTGTTTTCCAAACGGTGCAAGTAAGTGGAATAAACGAGATAAAGCGAATTTATAGCGCTTTGCAGGCTCAGTTCTTCAACGAGGGGGGATTTGTACGTTTTGAGCTTTTGGCTGCTAACTTGAATAATATCTGTTGCACGTTGGGCTAAAAATGAATGAGGATCACTGGTTACTGCAATGATCGGCGTTCTTTGTCTAGTGAGAACCTTCGTTAGCCGGGTAATAAAGCGAGTATTTCCTGAAAAAGAAATAATAAAAGCTAGATCTTCAGACTGGGATTCAGCTTCAGATAATTGGTTTTCATGATTGCTATAGGAAAGAGCATGTTTTCCTAGACGTAAGAATTTAAATTGAGCATTACGCGCAATAACATGAGAAAAAGTTACCCCGAAGAAAGAAATTTTCTTAGACCTATGAATTTTAGCAGCAATGGAAAACAAGCTTTTTGAATCTAATAATTTCAAAGTTTCATTTAACGAAACTTGAGCGTGTTCGAAGTAATTAGCAATTTCGTTATGATTCACGTTTTTTTCTATCTCTTGATAATCTACTTCCGAAGAATTAAATTCATTAAACGTTCGTGCATATTCTTTCAATTCTTTGAATGAAACATTGTCAAACTTTCTGCAAAATCTTGTAACAGTAGCGGGAGAAGTGTGGCACGCATGTGCAAGCTCATGTATAGACATGTCAGGTATTTGGTGCACGTTTTTTAGAATGTATTCGGCGATTACAATATCAGTGCTTGCTTGATCAATGGATGATTCAATAAAATTTAATAGTTTTGCAACAAAATTATACATATAACGCCTCCTCTACATTCCTTACTCTCTAGTATAACCACTAAAAAAATTTCAGAAAATGAAATTTTTCTTAGAATGGAACGATCATATCCTACACTTGGAAATGTAAACGATAACAAATCCACTGCAGGAGTTGATCATATGAGAGCACATAATGTATTAATTGTAGGCGGAGGCAGTACGTGGACGCCTGGACTTTTGAAAAGTATTTGCGCAAGAAAAAATAGCTTTCCGATAAATCGCTTAGTCATGCTTGATATTAATGAGGAACGGCAAAAAATTATCGGTGAGTATGCGAAGGTTTTGTTCCAAGAAGAGTATCCGGAGTTGGATTTTCACTATACAACCAATAAAGAAGAGGCTTTTCGGGAAGATCTAGATTTTGTTTTCGTTCAAATGCGCACTGGGGGTTATACCATGCGTGAAAAAGACGAGAAAATTCCACTGCAACTGGGTGTTATTGGCCAGGAAACATGTGGTCCGGGAGGATTTGCATATGGGATGCGTTCTATTCGTGACATGGTACAGCTAGTAGAGGATGTGCGAGCAAAGACAAAAGATGCCTGGATATTAAATTATACAAATCCAGCTGCTATAGTTGCCGATGCGATAGGACGTATCTTTCCGGAGGATAAACGTATTTTGAATATTTGTGACCAGCCTGAAAATCTGCTTCGTTCTTATGGACGTATTCTTGATAAAGATCCTCGTGAATTTGATCCAGTCTACTTTGGCTTGAATCACTTTGGCTGGTTTACAAATCTTTACGATGAAAATGGAAATGATTTACTACCAGAATTGCGTGAGAAAATCTTGAGTGGTGGATTTCGTCCAGTTGATTACGAACAGCGGGATCAATCGTGGCTTGATACTTATTCCATGGTAGAGCAAATTGTTCAAGACTTTCCCGATTATCTGCCAAACACTTATTTACAATACTATCTCTATCCCGATAAAGTGAAGCAAAAACTTGATCCTGATTTCACCCGTGCCAATGAGGTGATGGCTGGTCGTGAAAAACGAGTTTTTGAGGAGTGCGAACGGGTTGCAGAAATGGGAACTTCTCAGGAATCGAAAGTAGTTCACAATGATGCGCATGGAGAATTTATTTTAGTAGTCGCAGAATCAATTGCTTACAATAAAGGAAGTCATTTTATCGTTATTTTGAAAAACGAAGGATTGGTTGAAAACTTACCAGAAGATGCAATGGTTGAAGTAACAGCAAGCCTAACTGCTAATGGCCCGCGTCCTTACAGTGTTGGAAAGATTCCAACCTTTTATAAAGGATTAATTGAAGGACAATTTGCATATGAAAAACTTACCGTAGAGGCTTATTTAGAAGGGTCTTATGATAAAGCGCTTCAAGCTTTGACCTTAAACCGAACGGTAGTATCTGCTTCAAAAGCACGAGACGTTTTAGATGCACTTATTGAAGCTAATCGAGGATACTGGCCTGAACTGCGTTCGGAACGGCCAGCACCTGCTTTGGTATAATTTTATCTCCTTAAGGAACGGTAGTTATAGCTATCGTTCCTTTCTTCCACAGTTGAGTATGCGTTTACATAAAGGGTGAAAGGGTGACATTTTCGATGAAAAATTTTAACTTTGAGTTTTTTCAGCGTCTTGGCAAAACGTTTATGGTAGTTATTTCATTACTTCCTGCTGCCGGGCTGCTGCTTGGTATTGGAACAACACTGCAATCGGAATATTTAATAGAGTACTTACCGTTTTTAGAAAATGATGTTTGGCAGATGACAGCTTCTTTAATGAGAGAAGCAGGGAATGCTATTTTTAGTAACCTCGGGGTGTTATTTGCTGTTGGCATAGCCGGAAGCTGGACAGGCGGCAAAGCAGCGGCAGCTCTGTCAGCTTTAGTTGGTTATATTATTATGCATACTGTAATCGGAACGGTGCTGGGAATCACCGCAGAAACAGCAGAAGAAGCAGGGAATGCAATGGAATTAGGTATTCCAACATTGCAAGTTGGAGTATTTGGTGGAATTGTTGTTGGATTTGCAGCTGCTGCACTCTATCAGAAGTTTCACGACTTTAAAATGCCGGAATTGTTATCATTTTTTGGTGGTGCACGTTTTGTGCCAATTGTCACAGCAGGTTCTTCCATTGTCATCGCTTTAATAATGACAGCAGTTTGGCCTTCCGTACAGAGCCTCATTTTTTCGATGGGAAATGCTTTAGCAGGTGAAAATACGCCGATGTTTTTTATGTTTATTTATGGGTTGGTGGAACGAGCCCTGATTCCATTTGGACTTCATCATATTTTTTATATTCCAATTCGTTTCTCAGAAGTGGGAGGGATGTATACAACGCTTGCCGGAAATGTGGTTTCGGGTGATACAGCAATGTATATGGCGCAGCTTGCTGACAGACAAATGGACTCCACAGTTGAGATTACAGCTGGACGTTTCATGGCCGGTAAGTTTCCATTTGTACTGTTTGGCTTACCGGCTGTAGCATTAGCCATGTATCATATGGCAAAACCAGAAAACAAAAAGGCAGTAGGCGGTCTGCTATTTACAGCAGCGGGTACTGCTTTTCTTACGGGAATCACGGAACCAATAGAGTTTACATTTTTATTTGTCGCCCCTCTACTTTATGTTTTCCATAGTATTATGGCAGGGTTCTCTTTTATGCTTATGTATATTTTAGATGTAAACATTGGTTATGCTGGTGGTTCAGGTCTTATTGACTTTATGTTATTTGGCGTTCTTCCTGGAGTGGGAGAACCATGGTATTTGGCGGTATTGGTCGGTTTAGCAATGGCTGTTGTATATTATGCTGTTTTCAGGTTTGTAATTAAAAAATGGAATTTGCTAACCCCGGGCCGTGGAAATGAAGATTCCAATAGATTGTATTCAAAAGAGGATTTCCAGAGCAAAGGGAAAAATGAACAAAATGATAAGGCCTACAAAGTATTGGCTGCTCTAGGTGGCGAGGCCAATATTAAAAATATTGATGCATGCATTACACGTCTTCGAGTTAGTGTAAACGACAAACAGCAGGTAGATCACGGTCAATTGAAACAGCTTGGAGCGCGTGGAGTCCTTGAAGTAGGTAACGGAATACAGGCAATATTCGGACCGACTGCAGAGGTGTTAAAAAACCAAATAAGCGATATTATAGAAAATAATAAATCAGCTTGAAAAGGATAGAGTCCAGCATCCGGCAAATGATGCTGGACTTTATATAGCAATAGGAAACAAATTATTGGTTTAGCAGTTAAGCATTAGCTGCAGTGCTTAGGGCGTATCACTCAAAAGGAATTAAGCCCACGCAGCTTTATAATTTTTCAACAAGAAATAGACTCATTCTTCTGGATATAGTACATTAGATGAACAGAACACCGTAGTCAGGGAGATACAAATGAAAGGTTTTTTTAATAAATACAAAACATTGAGCCTGCAGACATGGATCACATTGCTTGTATGTCTTGTACTAATTGTTGCTTTATCTGTAACAGGTTTTTTAATTGGAAGGGATACAGCAAAGAACGCACGGGAAGCGCAGGAAGAAAAAACAATGAATATTGCTAATGCAGTTAGTCATGCTCCTGCGGTTGTTAACGGTTTAACAGCAGCAGGGCAGTCTGCAGCCATTCAATCCTATACTCTTGAGGTACAGGCAAACACAAACGTAGAATATATAGTGGTTATGGACATGGACCATATTCGACAGTCTCATCCTGTAGAAGAGAGGATTGGCCAGTATTTTGTGGGCGGAGATGAAGACAAAGCATTTACAGGAGAACGTTATACGTCTGTTGCTGAAGGGACGCTTGGTGAGTCGCTTCGTTCTTTTGTGCCTATTTTAAATAAAAATGACGAACAAATTGGGGTCGTATCCGTCGGTATTTTATTAGATAATGTAGAGAGTGTAGTGATCGATCAGCAGCGCATGGTTTATATCGGGACAGGAGCAGGCATGATGATTGGTATTCTTGGAGCCGTCATTCTTGCCCGCCGTGTGAAGCGCACCCTTCATGGCCTGGAACCAAGAGAGATAGCCCAGCTGCTGCAGGAAAGAGAAGCCATGCTGGCATCCGTTCGGGAAGGGATTATCGCGATAAATGAAAAAGGAACCATTGTCGTTGCAAACGATGCAGCAAAAGAGCTCTTTCGCCGGGCTGGATTAATGAAAGATCCAATAGGACAGGATTCCGAATCGTTTTTAAAATCTCCTCTTTTAAAGGATGTACTTAGCCACCAAAAAGCGGAGTTTGACCAAGAGCAATTATTAAATGGAATTGCTTTGGTAGTAAGTCGTGTGCCGGTATTAACGAATGGTCAAGTAGTAGGAGCGATTGCAACATTTCGCGACAAATCAGAGCTTGCTTCTCTTGTAGAACAGCTGACTGGCGCTAAACATTACGCCGAAACCTTACGCGAGCAGACCCATGAATTTATGAACAAGCTGCATGTGATGTCAGCCATGGTTCATACTGAATCTTATCAGGAACTTCAGGATTACATTAAACAACTATCAAACACATATCAAAAGGAAGTAGGTTCTGTGTCCCGGATTGTAAAAGATCCTGTTTTAGCAGGATTTTTACTGAATAAATGTAGTCAGTTTCAAGAACATGGGACAGTTGTCGAACTGAAAGGTGATTTTCCACTGCCTTTATTAAAGGATACAGAAAAGATGGACGCCCTTATTACGATTATCGGAAATTTAAGCGAAAATGCATACGAAGCCATAGCAGACCAGAAAGAAAAACAAATAGAGATGACCATTAATTATATAAATAATTATTTTTACTTTACAATTAAAGATAACGGCCCTGGCATGAGTAATTATGCCCGAGAGACCCTATTTCATAAAGGAAGTTCTACAAAAGGAGAACATAGAGGAATTGGAATGTACTTAACTAAGAAAGCGCTGCAAGAATTAAATGGAACAATAAGCGTTTTCTCAGAAGAAGAGAAAGGGACGGTATTTGAAGTGAAGATTCCATATGAAGGTGACGAATAATGATAAAGGTGTTAATTGTAGAAGATGATCCAATGGTAGCAAAGTTTAATCGAGTGTACTTGGAAAAAGTAGATGGATTTGAGGCAGCCGGCGTTGTTCATAATGTCTCGGAAGCATGGGAATTTTTAAAGAAAGAGGAGGTGGGTTTGCTTTTATTAGATGTTTATATGGCAAAAACAACCGGGCTTGAAATGTTGATGGAACTTAGAAAAAGCGGCAGTCCTGTTGACGTTATTATCATCACGGCAGCTAATGATAATTATTCCGTCCAGACGGCACTCCGTTACGGAGCAGTTGATTATTTAATTAAACCTTTTGATTTTGAGCGTTTTAAGGAGTCGTTGCTGCTTTATAAGAAAAAGCAGGCTCTTATCAATGAGACTGAATCTGTAAGCCAGGAAGAACTGGATCCCTTTTTATTAAACAGGGAAGAATCAGAGGAAAAGGTGGACTCACTCCCAAAAGGGCTCACTCCTATCACGTTTTCAAGGATTGCTAAACAAATAAAAGCCTGGCAGGATCGAAACTTTTCGGCTGGAGAGGTAGCAGAAGCAACTGGTATTTCAAGAGTATCGGTTCGTAAATATTTACACTATTTAGTAGATATTAATGTGTTAGAAGCTGACGTTATTTATCAATCAACCGGCAGGCCGCTGCATCAATTCCGGTTAAGAATAGATAAAATTGATGTTATTAACACTTTTATAGCAGCAGATAATGGGTAACCTTGGTTGCTTTCTTTTTTTATCGCTTTCTTATTTTTTTTAGTTACAAAAGATTTGGATTACTTACGAAAGGTGTACTTTCACCCTTCAATCTTTTACAGTAATTAGAAAGCGTTTACAGCATGAAGGGAGGATTTATTATGACTAAAGGAACTGCAGCTTCCATTTGGAAAAGCCTTTGGTCGTCCCATGCGCAGACAAAAAAGCTGCTGACTTTCTCTCAAATCAGACAAGCAGGAAAGGCTGCCGAATCGAAAAAGCATAAAGCTGATTCTGCAGTAGGAAGCGGTCCGGGAGGCCCAGGCGGCCCAGGTGGGAATTCTGGTGATGACGAGGAAAAACCAGCATATACAAGAGCGCAGTTTGTAGGACTTCTATTAGGACCTTTATTGTTTATCTTTACATTATTGTTTTTTAATCCAGAAGGGTTAAATGCAGATGCAAAAGCTGTTTTGGCAGCTACACTGTGGATTGCAACATGGTGGATTACAGAGGCAATTCCAATTCCGGCAACTTCGCTTTTGCCGATTATTCTATTGCCGATTACAGGAGCCCTTGATGGAGATACGGTGTTCTCTTCCTATGGGGACAATATTATTTTCTTATTTCTAGGTGGTTTCTTTATTGCTACGGCAATGGAGAAATGGAATCTTCATAAGCGAATTGCTCTGAATATTATTTCAATTATTGGGACAAGCACAAGAAAAATCATATTAGGTTTTATGATTGCAAGTGGTTTTCTGTCGATGTGGGTGTCAAACACAGCGGCTGTTATGATGATGATTCCGATTGGTTTGGCTATTACGTATCAAGTGTCACAGGCCGTAAAAGGAGACAAGTATGAGGCTGATGTTCCGAAGTTTGAAAAAGCTATCATTTTTGGTATAGGTTATTCAGGAACGATTGGAGGGCTTGGAACGTTAATTGGAACACCACCAAATAGTATATTAGCAGGTACGGTGGACAGTCTTTATGGAGTACAAATCTCCTTTGCCGGCTGGATGGCATTTGCAGTACCCCTGGTTGCTATCTTATTGATTAGTGCATGGTTATATCTTACGAGAATTGTATATCCAATCAGCATGCAGCAGCTGCCTGGCGGGCGTGAACTGATTCAGCGTGAAAAAACGGCACTTGGCAATACGTCGTACGAAGAAAAAGCAGTACTTGCTGTCTTCTTGTTCGCTGCATTTATGTGGATTACGCGTTCATTTATTTGGGAAGACATTGTAGGAGTTCCAGGTATCGGTGACGGAATGATTGCAATGACAGCTACTATCCTTCTTTTCATGATTCCCGCTAAAGAAAAAGAAGCAACAAAGTTATTAGAATGGGAGGATTCAAGAGAAATTCCATGGGGAATTCTTCTTCTATTTGGAGGCGGTCTCGCCATTGCTTCCGGTTTTAGTGAAACAGAGCTGTCTAATTGGATTGGTGAACAGTTAACTGTCCTTGAAGGCATGAACTTTATTCTTATCGTTCTTGTAGCGACAGCATTGGTACTGTTCTTAACCGAAATTACTTCCAATACAGCGACAGGAACGATGATTTTACCTGTAGTAGCTTCCCTGGCATTTGCTTTAAATGTACACCCTTATGCCCTAATGGTACCGTGTGCGATGGCAGCAAACTGTGCGTTCATGCTTCCAGTCGGAACGCCGCCGAACGCGATTATATTTGGAACAGGTAAACTGAAAATCATTCAGATGGTGCAGAATGGTTTTTGGCTAAATATCCTCGCTATTATTATAATTGTGCTGTCGGTAACATTCTATTTACCAGCTATTTGGGGGATTGATCTGAAAAGTATTCCATCTCAATTTAGGTAATAATGATGAGAAACCGTCCTGAAAAGAAGGGGCGTTTTTTCTTTGTGGGGAATTTTGCCAGGGGATTCGTTTCTTTATCGCTTGTAAAATGATTTAAAACGTTTGATTTGAAGCAAATAACGAATCCAGTAAGAAAACCATGAAAATAGAGGATTTCTATGGTTCCACAAACCTTGTGCGAACCAGGATTATACAGAGAACTGGTGTTTTTCTTAAAAAATTTTTTGACTGACATCATGCTGACATAAATATTCTTTAAAGTAAAAAATGTGATCGGCGGGAGCTGATCAAAACAAATATTTCAGGAGGGAAGTGAGGTGCTATGGAACCGTAAAGGTAATTATCTTCTGGCATCCGTTTTGTCTATAGGAATCATTGGTACAACACCAGGTCTAACAGCTGCCAACCAATATTCGACAGACAGCATAGCTGCCAAAAAAGAAGTCCGCCATGACGAATCAAGCTTTTCTCCCAGTAACACAGCTAATGATTTTAATCAAAAAAGCAGCAATCCAATGACAACAGAGAAATCAGCAGAGTATGATATCTCCATAGAGAATAAAAACATCAAAGAAGATGCTCAGGAAGTAAAAGAAGCAGACACGAAACACTATGCTACTGAATTAGGAATAAACACCGAAGGAAAAGATATGGATACGCTGTCTGAAGAAGTGAGAGAAGAAGCTTTAAAGAAAAAAGCAGCTGACTTAGGAATTGAGACAAACGGAAAAGACGTGAATGAGCTAGTAAAAGAAGTGAGCCTTACAGAACTAACAAAAGAAGCAAAAGAGCTAGGCATTGACCCAAAAGGAAAAGAAGTACAGCAGATAATGGTTGAGATAAAAGAAAAACAAATCCAGTTAGCAGCAGAAGAGATCGGTTTAGAAACTGCTGATAAAAGCTCAAAAGAAATTCTGGACGAAATTATAACCGAGCATGAGGAAGAAGCAAAACATTTAGATATCTTCCCTGCTGGAAAACATGATGTTGACCCCTTAATGTATGAATAAATAATGCAGTGTTGTCCCCCAGCAGCCCTGCATGAAAGCAAGAACCCCTTTGCTGTAAGCAGCGCATATAAAAAAGCGATCAAACGGCTAAAACTTTTTCATTGACCCCCCTTTTGATAGATATACGGAAATCCCCTGATTGATAAATCGGGGGTTTCCTTTTGTAATAACAGAAATCTAATAAAGAAAAGACATTGAAATTGGAAGTGGCCTTATTTTTTTCTTATACTATTAGAAAAGCGATATAGAACTTGTTCAGCAGCTTCATGTCCCATTTGCTTTACTGGGAAAGTGAAGGAGTGAAGATTATTATGACCAGAATATTAATCATAGAGGATGAAGTAGCAATCAGCAAAGTACTGCAGGCTTATATGCAGAAAGAAGGCTATGAAGTAAAAGCTGTCTTTCATGGTGATGAAGCCATGCCGGCTTTTCATGACATGCATCCAGATCTCGCGCTTGTTGATGTTATGCTTCCAGGTAAAGATGGATGGAACATTTTAGATCAAATTCGCGAAGAAAGTGCCTGTCCAGTTATTATGCTGACCGCTCTTGGAGATGTGGATTATCGTTTGAAAGGGCTCAACAGCGGAGCAGATGATTATATCGCTAAACCCTTTGATGCCAGTGAAGTAGTTGCCAGGGTAAAAGCGGTTTTGCGCCGAACAGGCCAAACCTTTCAAGAAGAGGAAGTAAAGCATTACGGTAGTTTGACACTGAACGAAAGAGCTCATAGTGTCAAATTAAATGGGGTGGACGTTCCGTTGACACCAAGAGACTTATCTTTGTTGTTTTTTCTCGCCAAACATCCGAATCAAACATTTGACAGAGAGCAGTTGATTGAACATGTCTGGGGTATTGATTATGAAGGCAGTGACCGGGCGGTGGATTTATCGATTAAACGTATCAGAAAATCACTGCAGAATTGGCCGGAAACAGAAGGGGAAATAAAAACGCTGCGAGGATTGGGGTATCAGTTTTGTGTTTATGAATAACAACCAGAAAATTTCATTGCTTCGCTATTGGACAACACGATATTTCATTACCTTAATTATCGGCCTGATTGTCGTTGCTATTGTTTCTGTTATATGGATCCGGCATACGAACTTAGAGCATCGTTTAAACGTAACAAAGTATTTAGCACAGGAGATTGCGGATCGGTTCGTAGAGGAGCAATCAGGAGAAACAGTACCTCGGGAAGGGGTGCTTGAGTATATTCAAGAGCGCCAGAGCATTATCGGTACAGAACTTGATCCGATCATATATATTGTGGATTCACAAGGAAGAGTGTTATCCAATCCATTTGAAAGAGAGCCTTTTCCTTCTTCTGAAGTTTTTCCGTTAAGCATTTTACAAGCGGAAAGTGAAGTGCAGCGAATCGAGTTAGATAATGGAGTTCAATCATATATCGTAAAAAGACCCATTCAAACAGAGGGAGTAACAGCTGGGTGGGTAGTAATCATTCAGTCTGCCAATCAACTCACACAGATGAATGAAGAGTACAGGCTGCTGGCCATAATGCTTGCTTCGCTTGCGTTAATTGGCTGGGCGACTATTTATTTTCTTTCCAGAAAACTATCAAAGCCAATTCAAGATGTGGCAGTCGCTGCTAAACATGTGCAGGAGCAAAATTATAACTTTACCCTGCCTGAAAACATGAAAGAACAAGAAGTACATGAGCTCGTTCATTCATTTAAAGAAATGTCGAGCCGGCTCCAGCAGCTGGAGGCGCTTCGGTCTGAACTGCTTGCTGGCGTTACCCATGAATTAAAAACACCGATTACATCCATGACTGGGCTCATTCAAGCGGTTCGAGATGATGTTGTAAAAGGAGAAGAAGCGAAAGATTTTCTTGACGTCTCTTTAAATGAAGCCAACCGGATGAAAACGATGGTGGCCGATTTGCTCGAATTTAACTCATTTGCAGCTAACGCCATCCCTATTACAAAAGAAAAGTATGAAGTAAATAAATTAATTAAAGAAATTCTGCATCAATGGAAGGTGGCAAATGACGAAGAAGGATTGGAATTACACAAGCACTTACCAGAAGAAGCAGTACATGCGGAGGTAGACTCTATCAGGCTTCAGCAAATCATGGTGAATTTATTAAATAACGCTAAGCAGGCAGTCAAAGGAAAAGGAATGGTTTCTGTCGCATTAGAAAAAAAGGCGCCCGGCTGGATAGAAATCCAAGTAGAAGATAATGGGCCGGGCGTAAGTGAAGAAGAAAAAGATTTCATTTTTGAACGGTTTTACCGCGGAAAAAATAAAAAATATGACACCCACGGTCTGGGTCTTGGACTGCCATTTAGTAAAATGATTGCTCAAAGCATGGACGGGGACCTTGTTTTAAAAGAAAGCACATCCGGCCGGACGATATTTACGCTGAAACTTCCTGTGCAGAATCAGCCAGAAGAAAAAGCGGAGCCTTCTTAATATGTTTCTAGATCATCAAAAGTAGCCATTTCACGAACCATGGCACAGGCAGAACGCAATATAGGGAAGGCGAGAGCGGCTCCGCTCCCTTCGCCAAGACGCATCTCAAGGTCAAGCAAAGGTTTCTTGTTTAATAGATTTACAGCAATAGCATGCCCTGGTTCTGTAGAATAATGGCCGACAAACATGTAATCAGCGGCCAGCGGCGAAATGGAGCGGGCCGTCACCGCAGCTGTGGCACTGATAAAGCCATCTACAAGAATCGGAACACGGTTAGCGGCAGCTGCGAGCATGGCACCGGTGATGCCTGCTATCTCCAATCCTCCGACTTTTGCTAACACATCGATTGGATCTTTGGTGTCTATCTCTCTTTTTTGCAAAGCGGTATGAAGAATTTGCTGCTTGTGAAGAATACGTTCCGGCGGCAGACCGGTTCCAGGCCCGGTGACGCTGGATGGATTTTTATTAGTAAATGCAGCTATCATTGCACTGCTTGCAGTCGTATTACCGATACCCATTTCACCTAAAATGAGACATTTTATGCCTTTATTAAGGATAAGATGCTCTGCTTCTTCAAATCCGGCTTGAACACTGCGGGCTGCTTCTTCTTTTGTCATAGCGTCTTCTCTTAAAAAGTTGGCAGTACCTGCTTTTATTCTTCTGGAGATGATGCCTTTATCATTTGCCTCTTTTTTCATGCCGATGTCAACCAATTGAAATTCGGCTGTAATTTGATTGGCAAATACATTGATAGCCGCTCCGCCATTTAAGAAATTTCTTGCCATTTGGGCGGTTATATCTTGAGGAAAAGCTGATACTCCTTCTTCCGTGATTCCATGATCTGCGGCAAACACTAGCACGCCAGCTGGGGTTACTTCAGGAAAAGGATTACCTGATATGGCCGCTAATTCGGCTGCGATTTTTTCAAGACGGCCGAGGCTTCCAGGCGGTTTTGTTAAGTTATCTATGTATGCCGTTGCTTTTTTGCCCGCTTCCTTATCTAATGGAGAAATACGGGGTGTCCATTGGGTGTTTGTCATTTCGCTGTTCTCCTTTATAACAAGCTTTGCTGTTATCATACACCTTTTGCCAATATTTTTAAAAGAGAACGCAGTGTGGCTGATATATGGTATGGTTAGAAAAATACTAGTTTTTTGGGCTTTTTAAAGGAAGGGATATGTATGAATAAAAAAATTGTACTTCCGGGCGGTTCTGGTTTTCTTGGGCAATCGCTTGCTTCATTTCTATTGAAAAAAGGATATGACGTAACGATATTAACAAGAGGAAAATCTCGAGTGCAGAATAGCATCCGTTACGTACATTGGGATGGAAGAACGTTAGGGGAGTGGGCAAAAGAGCTCGACGGCTGTTATGCCGTAGTAAACTTCACTGGAAAAAGTGTGAACTGCATTTATACCGAAGAAAATAAAAAAGAAATCATTCGATCTCGTTATTATTCTGTTAGAATCCTGCAAAAGGCTATTCTGTCATGTGAACAGCCGCCCAGGGCATTTGTACAAGCTGGATCTCTTGCCATATTTGGAAACACAAGAGACGTGTGTATAGAAAACTCTCCGCATGGAGAAGGGTTTTCGGTTAAGGTATGCCAGCTTTGGGAAAAAGCATTTTTCGTCACATCCCTTCCACATACAAGGCAGGTCATGCTCCGGATAGGATTTGCCTTGGGCCGTGACGGCGGCGCATTGGAGCCGTTAAAAAAACTAGCAAAATACAATCTCGGCGGCAAAGTTGGACCGGGTAACCAGTACATAAGCTGGGTGCACATCGATGATTTAAATAATATGTTTCTAAAAGCAATCGAGGATCAATCGATGGGAGGTATTTATAACGCAACCGGGCCGCAGCCTGTTACCAATAAAAGCTTTATGAAAACTCTTCGAAAGGTGATGGATAAAGGTTGGGCGCCTCCAGCTCCAACACCGCTTGTATGGGCGGGGGCCTATATAGTAATGGGAACAGAACCAAGTCTAGCGTTGACAGGACGAAACGCCCTTCCCGAAAAACTAATAGATGAGGGATTTACCTTTCACTATAATAATCTCGAAGCAGCTCTGCGTGATTTGCTGAATTGAGTGTGCTTTTTTAGAAAATTGCTGCTCGAAAAAGGAAATAATGAGCCAATATAGTGAAGCGCCAAAAGTTATTACCTTTTTATAAAAAATTTTTTATCTGACATATTGCTGACATAAAATCAGCGTACAGTAAGAATTGTAAAGGATAGATAACAACAATCTCATCTATCCCATCCCCCCTTTTATGTTATAAGGAGGCGCAAACCAGCATCTTAAAAGTAAAAAAAAGCGGTAAGGACCATTCCTTCAGGCGAGCATGATAATTCCTCCTTTTTATAGATAAGCTGATTTGGCAGAGGTCAGCTTACCCATTTTCGCCATGAAGTCTTCCCACACGCAAGCTTTTAAGCCTCCTTATAATCTTTCAAACCCCCGAGTGCAGCAATCGGGGGTTTGTTTGTTGTAGGATGTATTTTTTAATTTCGGGGTAGTGTTGATCTGGATTTATTGAGGTGTTGTGAGGAAAATGGGGGTAATCAACGGGTTCGTTTGAAAATATCTGCTCTCATTTTATAGGCATTATCGATTAGAAGGGTAAATTTCGTATCCATTTCATCAAGCTTGTCCTCGGTATTTTTCTTAAATTCCTGCATTTCAGTCTTGAACTCTTTCATTTCAGCTTTGAATTCATGCATTTTCGATTTTAAATCATACATCTCGCTTTAAAGTCTCTTAACTCTTGTTTGACTTCTTTGACTTCAGCTCTTAGCTTCTGTGTATCTTCTGAAATAGCTGCAATATGGCTTAGAACTAGATCTAATTTTTTCTCCAACGTTTGCACTCCTATTAAACTTAGTACAGCACAATTGTTTACTTAAGAGTCTAAAAAGGGAAGAGGATAATAGAAAGTCATTTTCTTTGACCTATAAAAATTAATAGTTATAAACTATTAATGTTAGAAAAATTTGAAAATAAAACATAAGGAGGAGTTACGTATGTATGATGTAATTATAGTTGGAGCAGGACCTGCCGGTGCAAGTGCTGCATTGTTTACGGCAAAAGCAGGAAAGAAAACACTCGTCCTTGATAACGACCAAAGTATGACGAAAGCAGCATGGGTAGAAAATCACTATGGCGTTCCCGAAATAGAAGGACCGAAGCTATTACAGACTGGAAAAGATCAAGCTGAAAAATTAGGCGCAGAATTTGTGAAAACACAGGTTAATAATGTAAAAAAAGTAGACGGCCAGCGTGTAACCGTTGGAACGGATGACGGTGACTATGAAGCGGAGCACGTTATTCTAACAACTGGCGGAAATACCAAGCTGGCTGAAATGTCAGGTATAAAAACGACGGAAGGTACAGAACCACGTATTAAAACAATTATTGATACCGATCATGCAGGAAAAACAAGTGTGGAAGGTGTATGGGCAGCTGGCACGGTTGCAGGAGTGAGTGTGCACACCATTATCACAGCAGGCGACGGTGCAAAAGTAGCGATTAATGTACTTACCGAAATGAACGGCGAACGCTATGTCGATCATGACGTCTTAAAATCCAAATAAATAGACAAAAAAGGTGTCGTCCTTTGTGGGGATCGGCACCTTTTTAGATGAAAAAGCTTTTACTTATTTAAGCGCTTGATAGCTGGAAAAAGTTCAGATAATGAACGGATGCATGCTGTATTATACCGGGTCGTTGTGCACCCGTGCGGATCGATAAGAACAGCATGCATGCCTAGTTTCTCCGCAGGAACAATATCATTTAAATAGTTATCGCCGATAGATACCGTTTCATGAGGCTTCAGATGTTCCGTTTCTATTATTCGAGCAAAATGTTCTTCTGTGTGTACAGGCTTTTTGGCGTCTGTAATTACTTCATGAAAAATTCCTTTAAAGTCTAGTGTTTCAAGCAGCTGTGCGGCATCGTCAGTTTTTGAGTTTGTAATAAGAAAAAGCTTCATATGTTTGCTAAGGTGCAGAAGGGCCTGACGCCGTTCAGGATGCTCTTCAAATTGGAAATCTTCCGTTTGCATATATGCTTTCGTCTTATGATAAGCTTCATACGTATCGGCTGCGCCATAATGTTTAGCCGCTGCCACAGGAAGCCACCAGCCATCACCAATCGCTATCATTGAGTCAAAATCATACACGATAGGTTCTGAATAATAATCTTCTCCTTTTGAAATGAGTTCCCCATCCCAGCTCCAGACTCTTCTGACACGGTTTGTGCCAGGATCTACTTCTAGTATACGGTCATGCTCCACATCATAAACCCTGCCAATAGCTGCTGGATGGTCGCCCTTCAGCATTTTTTCATAGTCTTTTCTAAAGGAAGCGCGATGCTTTTCTTCTAGCATGTCTTCGAGTAATGCGGCGTAGTATTTAAAATGATGAGTGTCTTCATACAACGTGCCATCCAAGTCAAATATAGCTGCTTTTATATTTTTCAATAGCAAAATAATGAATCCTTTCTTTTGGCTTATTATTGGATGTCTAAGGTATTTTTATTATAAGATATAATTTTTATAGCACACATGTATTAGGCTTTATCGTGGGTAGCTCCGTTCTGGCTGGATGGCATGTGTGAGATTGGCGGGATCGCACTCGGACCCTCATTCCGTTATTAGCTGCCTCAAACATCAAGACTTCAAGACAGAGTAAGTTAAACACGCACCGGTATCTGCTGGTTTTGAGAGTTTTCAAAGTTATACTTATCCTCCACAAATACTTGATGCCAAATCATAAAAATAAGAACGGTCCAGATTTTTCGGCTGTAATCGGCTTTGTTTAATGCGTGATTTTCTAAAAGCGATAAGATGTAAGCTTTATCGATAAAGCGATCGGTCTGACTTTCTGCGATTAGGTTTTTGGCCCAGTCATACAGTTCATCTTTCAGCCAGTGCCGGATTGGAACGGGAAACCCTAGTTTTCTTCGGTTATATACATGCTCCGGCACAACTCCATGAAATGCTTCCCGCAGAATTGATTTTGTCGTTTTATTAGCTATAGTGAGGTTAGATGGTATCAGACGAGCTGCGGCGAACACTTCTTTATCGAGAAACGGAACACGCAGTTCCAGTGAATGAGACATTGTCATCTTATCTGCTTTTAATAAAATATCACCCCGCAGCCAGGTGTGTATATCAATGGCCTGCATTTGCTGAACTGGGTCGAGATGTTTCGCTTTTTCAAATATGGGACGAGTCAACGTTTGATAGTTCCAGCTGGCGGAGGCTGTTTTTAAAAATAAACGTTTCTCGGCTTCTTCGAATATTTTCGCATTGCCAATATATCGTTCAGAAAGAGGGGTCGTTCCACGTTCAATAAAACCTTTCCCTTTCATTCGAGCAGGCAGAGCTTGTGCAGCTTGTTTTAAGAAATACTGCATCGTGACCGGACAATAGTCGAAAATTTTTAAAGAAGATGGTTCCCGGTAAATGTTATATCCGCCGAACAGTTCATCCGCCCCTTCTCCAGATAACACCACTTTCACATGTTTCCTGGCTTCTTTTGCTAAAAAATACAGGGGAACGCACGAAGGATCTGCTAGCGGGTCATCCATATGCCACACGATTTTAGGGAGACTGTTTTTGAAGTCTGCAGCTGAAATAGTAAAGCTTTTATTTTCTATTTTTAGTTTGTCCGCTGTTTCTCTTGCTACATCGAGCTCGGAATAGCCTTGTTTTTCAAAGCCAATTGAAAACGTGGTCAAGTCTGGCTTATATTCTTTTGCAATAGATGCAATAATGGCCGAATCAATGCCTCCGGATAAAAAAGAACCAATTGGAACATCGCTTTGTAAATGGGAGTGGACGGATGAAAACAACGTGTCTCTAATGAGCCCCTCCCATTCTTTTTTCTCCCGGTAAACCGGTTGAAAGGAGGGCTCCCAATATTTTGAAATAGTTAACTTCTCCCCCGGTGTTTTCTTAAAATAGCTGCCTGGTTCAAGAACGTATACGCCTTTTGTGATCGTATGCTCAGGTACATATTGAAAGCTCATATAATGCTGAAGTGCTTCTTCATTTATTTCTTCATTTCCAGCGATTAAGCTTTTCTTTTCAGAAGAAAATGTAATTTTATTAGCTTCTTCTTTGTAATACAGAGGTTTGATGCCAAATGGGTCTCTCGCTCCATAAAATTCTACTGCTTTTTTGTCCCAAATAAGAATAGCAAACATGCCGCGGAGATATTGAAACATGTTGACATGCCAATGCGAAAACATCGCGGCAATAACCTCTGCTTCTGAGGAAGTGGAAAAAGTGTATCCATGATCAGCCAGTTTATTTTTTAAGTATAAAAAATTATATATTTCTCCGTTAAACACAATCCAATATCTTCCACTGTCATAACTGACAGGTTGACTGCCGCTTTCTAAATCAATAATACTCAACCGTCTGAAACCTAAAGAAGCATATTCATCGAAATAGTACCCTTTTTCGTCTGGACCACGATGGGATAATATATCGTTTCTTTCTTGAAATAAACATTTATCTTGCTCATTTATTGTTTTTGGAAAATCTGTCAGTTCCCCTAGAAATCCACACATTTTACTGCCTCCATTGTTGTACTTTTTACGAACAACTATTAGACGAAAAAAAAAGGAAAAAGGTGGCAGAAAAAATTAAAAATTTTTATTTGACATGTGTGGAGCGGTACAGTACTCTTTCACATAAGAGTAAACGTTTACTCAAAACGATTGAGGTTATTTTTTTCACCTGTTGAGTACGTTTACTGTATCGGAAGGAAGATGAATGATGAACCCAACGATAAAAGATGTGGCCAAGCATGCAAATGTTTCTATTGCCACTGTTTCAAGAATTTTAAACAGCACCTCTGCCGGCTACTCAGAGAAAACAAAGGAGCGGGTGCAAGCCGCTATCAAAGAGCTGGGATATAAGCCAAACGCCGTGGCACGCGGACTAATTAATAATAAAACACAGACAATCGGGGTGCTTTTTCCTGATGTTTCCAGCATGGTGACCTCAGAACTGCTTCATGGCATTGAAAATGTCACACATCGGTTGGGGCATAGCGTAATCGTGTGCAATACCGCATCGCAAGGAAAGAAAACACTCGACTATTTACAACTATTAAGTGAAAAAAGAGTAGAAGGCATTTTGTTTGCAAGTGAAATGTTGACGGACGAATATTATGAAGCGATTAAAGCTATGAAAGTCCCGGCGGTCCTTGTTTCAACAAAATCCCAGAAGCATCCGATGCCGTATGTCAAAGTTGATGACCGGGATGCTTCCTATACAGCCACTTCCTACTTAATAGAAAAAGGGCACCGCCGAATTGGAATGCTTAGTGGAAATCCCAAAGATATTATATCCGGGCTTCCGAGAATAGAAGGGTTTCAAGCAGCTCTTCGTGATCACGGACTGCTTGATCACGGTGCTTCTGTCTTTCCGGCCAAAGGATTTTCCTATGAAGATGGCATGGAAATGTTTAAAAAGCTGAGAAGAGAAGCAGAAGATATTACGGCGATTTTCGCTGCAAGTGATGAAATGGCAGTCGGAGCGCTCGCTTCTGCTTATAAAATAAATGTGAAAGTCCCGGACGATATTTCTATTATTGGCTATGACAATATTAAGATCTCAGAAATGGCGATTCCGCCGCTTACTACCCTTGCCCAGCCTTTAAGAGAAATGGGAGAAAAAGCAGCTGAACTGCTGTTTGAAACGTTGAATACCGGAGAAGCCAGCGAAAGCATTATGCTGCCTCACCGTATTGTGGAACGCGAGTCAGTGAAAGAGCTGTAGATGCGGTAATTTACTGGCTGCTTCTTTTTACGCAAAAGAGTAATCGTTTACTCTTTTTGCTTTCGATAGGGGTTTGGCTGTTTGTAGCAGGAGGTTGAGCGCTTAGCCGATGGTTCAGCTCTTCAAGCTAAAAATTCAGCTCTAAAACCTGCAGATTCAGCGGTTAAACAGGAGAATTCAACATTTAAAAGTAAAATTCAGCATTTCGGCACTTACCAAGATAGAAAGGGTGTTAAACCATATGCAGACAAAACAATGGTGGAAAGAAAGCGTCGTATATCAAATTTACCCAAGAAGCTTTAATGACAGCAATGGAGATGGGGTTGGTGACATCAAAGGGATCACGGAAAAGCTCGATTATCTAAAAAAGTTAGGAATAGACGTGGTCTGGCTATCCCCGGTGTATGATTCTCCGAACGATGATAATGGCTACGATATCCGTCATTATCAGCAGATCATGGATGAGTTCGGGACAATGGAAGACTTCGATGAACTGTTAGAAGAAATGCATAAACGAGACTTGAAGCTTGTTATGGATTTGGTTGTTAATCACACATCCGATGAACATCCATGGTTCGTAGAGTCCCGTTCCTCTAAAGACAATGCGAAAAGAGACTACTACATATGGAAAGAAGGTAAAGACGGCGATGAACCGACCAACTGGGCATCCAACTTCAGCGGATCGGCGTGGCAGTACGATGAAAAAACCGGCGAGTATTACTTGCATCTTTTCAGTAAAAAGCAGCCCGATTTGAACTGGGAAAATCCGGATCTGCGAGAAGATGTATATGAAATGATGCGCTGGTGGCTAGCTAAAGGAGTAGACGGTTTCCGGATGGACGTGATTAACTTCATCTCCAAAGATCAGCGTTTTCCTGATGGAGAAAAGAAACCGGGACATAAATACGCCTCCGGCTCGCCTTACTTTATGAACGGTCCGCGTATTCATGAATTTTTACACGAAATGAACAATGAAGTACTTAAACATTATGATGTGATGACGGTCGGTGAAATGCCTGGTGTTAGTGTGGACGAAGCGAAACTTTATACCGGGGAAGATAGAAAAGAATTAAATATGGTGTTTCACTTTGAACATATGGGACTGGGAGACGGTCCGGGCGGAAAGTGGGATAACCTGCCGTGGAAATTAACCGACATGAAAAAAATTATGACAAAGTGGCAGAAAGGGCTGGAGCAGGAAGGATGGAACAGCCTTTACTGGAACAACCATGACCAGCCGCGGGTGGTTTCCCGGTTCGGTAATGACACAGACGTCAGAGAAAAATCTGCGAAAATGCTTGCGACCTGTCTTCATATGATGAAGGGCACTCCTTATATTTATCAAGGAGAAGAAATAGGGATGACAAATGTAGCTTTTCCTTCTATCGAAAACTACGAGGATATTGAAACCTTGAATTGGTATAACGAACAGCGGGATGAGTTTCGTGCCGATCCGGACAAGCTGATGGAGTCGATTTACGCAAGAGGCCGTGACAACGCACGAACGCCTGTACAATGGGATACTTCAGAGAATGCAGGCTTTACGGACGGCACTCCGTGGCTTGCAGTGAATCCGAACTACAAACAAATCAATGTAGAACAAGCGCTCCATGATCCAAACTCTATTTTTTATTACTACCAAAAGCTTATTCAATTAAGAAAGCAAGAAGAAATCGTTGTGTACGGGGATTATGAGCTGTTGTTTGAAGAAGATGAAGACGTCTTTGCTTATACACGCACCTTAGAAAAAGAAACGCTGCTTGTGGTATGCAATTTCACAGATAAAAAAGTCAAGCGCGACTATATTCCTTCATTTGTAGGAGAAAACAAAAAATTATTGATCTCAAACGACAAGGGACGCAGCGAAAATGATGATTTGGCATCGGTTTGGCTGAATCCTTATGAAGCACTTGTTTACAAATTTTCCTGATATCCAAATCAACATAAGAGGAGGAAAAGAGATGTGGAAAAAAGGAGGAATTCTTTTCTCGATTTTGGCTGCCATGCTTTTGGCAGCCTGCGGGGAAAGCAGTGGAGACGATGGACAAGTGGAACTTGAATTGTTTTCAAATAAAACAGAAAACATCGGAACGTATGAAAGCTTAATTGAGAAATTTGAAGAAGAGCATCCGAATATTACAGTGGAGTTGTACGCACCCCCGGAAGCTGAAACGATTTTACGGACCCGGCTTGTAAAAGATGATATGCCGGATATGCTGGCCATTGCTGGAAGCGCTTTATATGGTGAACTTGCGGACGCTGGGATATTAAAAGATTACGGGATATTAAAAGATTACATTGAAAGCGGGTTGATAGAAGATATTCAGCCTGCCTATCTAGAAATGCTGGCAGACCTAACAGAAGAGGAGACAGCTGGGACCTATGGTGTCCCCTATGCAACTAATGCCAATACAGTCATTTACAACAAAGAAAAATTTGAAGAGCTTGGGGTGGAACCACCAGAAACGTGGGATGAATTTATTGAAATTTTAGAAAAAGCAAAGGGAGAGGGCGAAACACCGATTTATTTTACCCTTCAAGAAGCATGGACTGGCATGATTGCCTGGAACGCGGTAGCAGGGAATTTGGAGCCGGAGCAATTTGCTCAAAAGAAAAACAACGATGAAGCAAGCTTTCAACAAGATTATCAAGAAACAGCGGATAAAATGCTGACTCTGTTGGAATATGACCATGACCGTACCTTTGGTATTGGATATGATGACGGCAACAATGCTTTTGCTAATGGTGAAGGAGTTATTTATCTCCAAGGAAACTGGGCTGTCCCAGAGCTTTTAGAGGTGAACCCGGACTTGGATTTAGGAGTATTCCCCATACCAGTTACAAATGAGCCGGAAGAAAATGATTTAGTTTCAGGGGTCGATGTGCTATTTGCAACATTGGAAGAATCGGAACACCCAGAAGAAGCTCAGTTGTTTATTGATTTTATGCTTGAAGAAGAAAATATGAAGCAATACACCGATGAACAAGCAGCTTTTCCGGCGTTAGAAGGAGTTTATGAAGATGATCCTGCTTTAGAAGGCATTCGAGAAAACTTTGAGGAAGGCAGAATTACAAGCTTTCCCGATCATTATTATCCGCCTGGTATAGGAGCTGAAAATTTAATTCAGGAATTTTATATTCAAAAAGATAAAGAACAGTTCCTTCAAAAGATGGATAACGAATGGGAAAAAGTTGAGCGTAGATATTAGGAAAGGGGAGAGCATGTAATGGCAAATAGAAATCGAGCATTTTTAATGATGACGCTGCCGGCCCTGTTTCTCTTTTTCACCTTTCATACCTATCCTGTCCTGCAGGGGTTTTTTTACAGCTTTACCGATTGGAGAGGGTATGGGGAGTGGAATTTTGTAGGCTTCAGCAACTACCTTAATGTGTTTCAGGATTTTAGAGCCCTTAGTACATATGGTTTCACGTTTCAATTTGCAATAGTGTCTACCATTTTAGTCAACATATTCAGTTTAATCATTGCGTTAGGGCTGAATGCTAAAATTAAATTTCAAAAAACATTGCGAGCGCTTTATTTTGTACCCAACATTTTAAGCATATTAATTGTCGGATTTATTTTCAATTTTATTTTCACTCACTTCCTACCGGAAATCGCTGCAGCTATTGGTTTAAATGCCCTGGCAACAAATATCCTCGGCGATCCGGATCTTGCCTGGGTTGGTGTCGTGATCATGGCAGTTTGGCAGGCGACAGCTTTCAATACCATTTTATATTTGGCCGGTCTGCAGACGATTCCTGAAGATATATATGAAGCATCGAAGATCGATGGTGCCGGAAAGTGGAGGAATTTTATAAGTATAACTTTTCCCCTTATTGCACCTTTTAGAATTGGAAGAAGCTGCAATAGTCGATGGAGCCAGCTCATGGGGCGTGTTCTGGAAGGTAATATTTCCTTTGCTTGCTCCGATGAACGCCACAGTGGCAATACTAACCTGCTTATTCGCCTGGAATGATTTTATGCTTCCGCTCGTTATTTTGTCAGATCCTGATCATGCCACGCTTCCACTGGTTCAGTATATTTTTCAGTCTGAATTCAGTACAAACTATAATCTCGCGTTTGCTTCTTATCTATTAGCTTTGATACCGATGATCCTCGTATACATCGTGGCCCAAAAATGGATTATAAGCGAGGTTACTAGAGGAGCAGTGAAATAATAGAATAGAATTAAGGCACAAAGCCCTTGAGACAAACAGTATGAGTTTCAAGGGCCCCACTTTAATTCGACAAATTTTATAAAAACTATTGATATTATTTAGAATCTTTTTTATACTTTAGGAAACTTTAACTTTGATAAAGAAATCAAAGTATATGAAATTATGACTTTCGCCATAAAGAGACTCGGCGGCCAGCCAAGTTATTCTAATACTAAAATTATTAAATTCGCCTATCATTTTAAAAGGAAAACTATAGCAATTGATATAAGGACTCGGCTAACAACCCGGGTTTTTCTAATAAATCAGTTTGAAAAGGTTTTCAAAAGATGATGGACAAGAAGGTTGAGATGAATGAAATCTACAATTCGAGATGTAGCACGATTATCGGAAGTATCCATTAGCACAGTTTCCCGAGTTTTGAACAACCCTGAAAGTGTAAAAAGGGAGAAGAGAGAAAAAGTGCTAAAGACAATTAAAGAGTTAAATTACCATCCAAATGCTCTTGCTAGAGGCCTTATTAATAAACGAACACATTCTATTGGAGTCTTAATAACGGATGTGTCCAATTCATTCGTTTCAGAGGTAATAAGAGGGATGGAAGAGGCTGCTCATCAAATGGGGTCTAATCTTATCATATGTAATACAGACCAAGATAAAGAAAAAATGATAGAGTACCTTCGTGTATTAAAAGAAAAACAAGTAGATGGCTTTGTGTTTACTAGTGAGCCTGTTTCAGAAGAATATTTTAATATCTTTCAAGAGCTGGGGCTGCCAGTTGTATTAGCAGCTACTCACAGTTTAGAATATGACCTGCCTTCTGTGAAGGTTGATGATGAGACAGCGGTTCAGGATACCGTTGATTTCTTTATAAAAAAAGGCCATAAAGATATTGGAATGATAAGCGGTCCTACGTTAGATCCTATTGCAGGAAGTCCAAGGCTGTATGCCTTTAAAAATGCAATGAGGCAAAAGTTAAACTGCACTGATTTTGAAAACACAGTAGAGTATGGATCGTTTACGTTTGAATCAGGATATACAGCTATGAAAAAACTTTACAACAAGAATAAAAGCATTACCGCCGTGTTTTGTGCAAGTGATGAAATGGCGTTAGGAGCCATGAGCTATTTGGACCAAAAGGGCGTTAATGTTCCTGACCACATGTCTGTAATGGGTTTTGACAATACTAAAATGGCAAAAATGAGTATCCCAAAATTAACTACTGTAGCACAGCCGATGTACGATATAGGCTATCAATCAGTAACGGCATTAGAACAAATTTTAGAAGAAGGCCAGTCCAGTCAATTTCGTAAATATTTGAAGCATACCATTGCAGAAAGAGAATCTGTGAAGGATATAAATTAAATAAATAGCTGTTATTTTGAAAAGCTTTTCAAAATTTAGATAAAAATCCTTTTATTTTTATAAAAAACTGAAAACCTTTTCAAAGATTGATTCCAATAAGGAGGTCTGAGGCTGAAAAATTCAAGTTATATCTTAAATTAAGGGGGAGAAAAAAAGTGAAGCCAATTAAATTTTTAGTGTTTGTCCTATTCATTGGTGTTCTTGCAGCTTGTGGCGGTGAAGAAGAAAACAGTGGAGGAGAAAGTGATGAAGTAACGTTGCATTTTTGGGGCGGGGTGCCTCCCGAAAACGGACCTCAAGACGCGGTAGATGAATGGAATCAAAATAATCCTGATGTGCAAGTAGAATATACACGCTATGTAAATGAAGATGAAGGCAACATGAAAGTCAATACCGCCCTGCAAACGGGTGAGGACATGGATATTTTAATGTCCCATTCACCAAATCATCTTGAAGAACGGGTGCAATCTAACTTTCTATTAGACTTAGCAGACTATACCGAAGAATTTGATATAGAAGAAAAGATCGGCTCGGCAGCACAGAGATGGAAAATGGATGAGACTTATTATGCGGTGCCTACAAATACAAATGCCCTGTTTATTATGCTCAATGAGGATAAATTAGAAGAAAATGATTTGTCTGTTCCTGATTCTTGGACATGGGAAGAAGTATACGAATATGCTCAGGTTTTAAATGAAGATTTTTCTTATTCTTACGCCATTGATTACGATACGATTCACGGCATTATCCAGAATGCTCTTATTGATGATGGGTTAGTTGACGAAAACGGAGAATCAAACCTAGATCATGAGAACGTAAAAAAAGGCCTGGAGTTGTATCATACGATGATGCATAAAGACGAAGTAATGCCAAAACTTTCTGAACAAGTGGCCACCAATATGAAGCCTGAGCAAATGTTTATAGATGGAGAAATAGGAATGTATCAAGCAGGAGCTTGGAGACTTCGGATGACTAATGATATAGATGAATACGAAAGAGACTTTAATATTGCGTTTGCGCCATACCCTCACTTTGAAGGACAAAGTACACCGGCTCACCACGTTGAGGATGCCATGTCTATTGTTGCAGAGTCCGAACATCCAGAAGAGGCATGGGAATTTATTAAGTGGTATACAAATGAAGGCATGATTCATTTGTCTCCTGGTGGAAGAGTGCCTGCATCTGAAGATGCGCCCGCTGAAGAAGCCAGAGAAAAAATTGTTGAAGGTGCAGAAAACACTTACAATACTGAGTCCCTAGATAACGTATATGAAATTGAAGATACTGAGATGATCGTTGACCCGCCATATCAAGTGCTTGATAGCATTAATCAGCAATTGGAAGCTTATTTTATGGGAGAACAAGATATAGATCAGACTATCGAACAGATGGTTGATGTTCATAATGAATATCTTCAACGAGAAAATTAATTATCAAGGATAGGGAGCACGAAATTCCATTTTTCGGCTCCCTTTACCGCTTACCCATAAAGAAAATTAATTTGAGGTAAAGGGAGGCGTATTTGATTGAATTGGATGAAAAAACAAAAATTAATCGGCTATTTATTTATTTTGCCAAGTCTAACTGGCGTGACAATCTTTTTTTTATTTCCTTTGCTTTTTTCATTGGCATTATCATTTACAAATTGGACAGGACCTAGTGGGCAGGGAACAGAGTTTATTGGTATTCAAAACTTTCAAAGACTTATAGGAGATTCTGTTTTCTACCAGGCATTTGGCAATAACCTTTTGTATCTATTACATGTGCCGATTTCAGTGATTCTCGGATTTATAATAGCTGTATTTTTAAATCGCAGTGTTTATTTGAAAAATTTATTAAGAGCAGTTTTTTTTCTGCCGTACCTAATAAGTCCTATAGCTATAGGTTTTGTGTGGATGCTGTTATTTAACCCTTCTGAAGGCCCGATTAATGTGTTATTGATGAATTTAGGAGTGGACAATCCCCCTGGCTGGCTTGCATCCAGCAGCAGTTCAATGTATGCGATAATAATAATGTCTGCATGGCAAATAATGGGTTTTAACATAATTATTTATTTAGCAGCTCTTCAGGATGTGCCAAGAGAACTGGAAGAAGCAGCGAAAATGGATGGAGCAAAACGGTGGCAGATTACGAAAAATGTTATTTTTCCGTACGTAAGCCCTATTACATTATTTTTACTTATTATTGGAATAGCCAACGCTTTCAAAAACTTTGGTTTGATTCAAGCTGTAACAGGCGGAGGTCCTGCAAATAGTACAAACATTCTCCCTTTGTATGTATACCAAACTGCATTTAGATATTATGAGCTTGGCTATGCATCTACGATCGCTATTGTTTTATTTTTAGTAATATTCTCTATTACTTTATTACAATGGTTTGGTCAAAAGAAGTGGGTACATTATTAAGTTGCGGGGGGAAGAAACGTGAAGCTAAATAAACACAAAAAATTCAGCAATATAAACGCATATAAAACTACTATGACGGTTGTATTGCTGGTTGCAGGTTTTATTATGATCATTCCTTTCTTTTGGATGCTTAGTACTTCTTTTAAATCACCAAATGAAATATTTGAGTATCCTATTCAATGGATTCCTGAAAAGTTTGACTGGTCTCCTCATGAAAGAGTCTGGTTTGGCGAACTTAGTTTTATAAATTATTATATAAACTCGATCAAAATTGCAGTTCTAGGAACCGTGGGAGCAACTTTTATTGGAGCCATGGCTGCTTATGGATTCGCAAAAATTGATTTTAAAGGCAGAGACTTTTTATTTTTATTGTATTTAATGATGATGATGGTGCCGCCTCAGGTTTTATTTGTGCCAAAGTTTATAATGTTTGATTGGGCAGGACTCTATAATACACATTGGGCTTTAATTTTACCAACCATTTTTACAATTATCGGTGTTTTTTATATGCGTCAATTTTTTATTACAATTCCAAATGAAATATCAGAATCAGCTTTTATGGATGGGGCAGGTCATTTTAGAATCTTTTTTAAAATATTTTTACCTTTAGCGAAGCCTGCTATTGCCACTTTTGCTATTCTTGACTTTTCCTGGAATTGGAACAATTATGAAGACGCTCTGGTGTTTTTAGTAAGTGAGGATTTGTATACTGTTCCATTAGGTTTAGATAACTTTGTGTTAGAGTTTTCCGTTGATTATTCCGGAATGATGGCAGCTGCTACAGCTTCAGTGGTGCCGATCATAATAATTTTTCTGATTGGCCAGAGATACATTATTGAAGGAGTTGCCAGCTCAGCAGTTAAAGGATAAAAAAAGGAGGAATATACTTATGGCTCAAAATATGAGTGCAGATATTATTGTAATTGGAGGAGGAGTAGGAGGGACTGCTTCTGCCCTGTCTGCTGCTAAAAGTGGCAAGACAGTTATTATGACAGAAGAAACAAATTGGATTGGAGGACAGTTAACTAACCAGGCCGTTCCACCCGATGAGCATCCATGGATTGAACAATTTGGATGTACACAAACGTATAGAGAATTTAGAAATAGAGTAAGAGATTATTATCGCAGTCATTATCCAATGAAAGCCTCTGCAAGAAACAAGGAACGATTAAATCCTGGAAACGGCTGGGTGAGCAGGTTGTGTCACGAACCTAAAGCAGCTCTTTCTGTACTTCATGAAATGTTAGCTCCATATGTATCTAATGGTAGAGTGACTATTTTGCATAAACATAAAATAAAAGACGCGCAAGTAAACGGGGATGAAATTGAAGCAATCACAGTAGAAAATGAAGAGACGAGTCATTTATTCGTTTTAAAGGCCCCTTTCTTTTTAGACGCAACAGAATGCGGGGATGTGCTGCCTGTGGCTGGCATTGAGTATATTACCGGTGCAGAATCTAAGGAACAAACAGGAGAACCAAGTGCATTGGATGAAGCAGACCCGCTGGATATGCAGTCTATCAGTGTGTGTTATGCACTGGATTATTTAGAAGGGGAAGACCATACAATAGCAAAGCCGCGGGATTATGATTTTTGGAAAGAGTATAAACCTGATTTTTGGCCGGATAAATTACTTAGCTGGACCCATCCTTTTCCAGAAACGCTGGAGCCCTGGACAAGAGATTTATTTAAACAAGAAGGCAGAACAATTATTGATTCATTATGGTTATTTAGAAGAATTATAGACAAAGACAATTTTGAGGAAGGTGCTTTTGCGAGTGATATTACTTTAGTTAATTGGCCGCAAATTGATTATTGGCTGGGACCGATTTTTGAAGTTTCCGAAGAAGAAAGAAATAAGCATTTGGAGCAGGCTAAGCAACTATCTCTTTCCTTTTTGTACTGGATGCAAACAGAAGCCCCTCGACCTGATGGGAAAAAGGGTTACCCTGGTTTAAGATTGAGGAAGGATATAGTTGGAACGGAAGATGGTCTGGCAATGCCATATATTCGGGAATCCAGAAGAATCCAAGCTGAATTTACAGTTTTAGAACAGCATGTCAGTCCAGATTATCAATCCGGAGTCACTGGTGAATATTTTCAAGATTCAGTAGGGATTGGTAGTTACCGGATTGATCTTCATCCGAGCACTGGAGATCGAAATTATTTAGATGTGTCCAGCTTGCCGTTTCAAATCCCGTTAGGTAGTTTAATTCCAAAAAGGGTTAAAAATTTAATAGCTGCCGGAAAAAATATTGGAGTGACTCATATCACTACTGGATGCTACAGGCTGCACCCAGTGGAATGGAATATTGGTGAATCTGCAGGATATCTAGCATCTTATTGTATTACACATGGGCTTCAGCCGGCTCAGGTAAGAAACGATGAAAAATTATTAAAAGAATTTCAAGCTATGTTAATAGAAGAAGGCGTAGAAATAGAGTGGCCAAAATTAGAGGCAAGGTAATAATAACAGCAGGAGGCGTTTCCCATGGCCTATAAAGATTGGATGGAAGGTTTAAATAGGTTTTTTGAATGGTTTATGAATATAGCTTATCTCAATGTTTTGTGGATTATTTTTACTATATTGGGAGGAGTTGTGTTAGGGGCAGCGCCTTCTACCTCAGCAATGTTTGCTGTAATCAGAAGATTATTCTTGTCCAAAGAAAAGGTCCCAATAACGAGAATTTATTTAACTTATTATCGTAAAGATTTTTTTAAGGTGAACGGATTATTTTATTGTTTTGTTCTCATTGGAGCAATTTTAATAGCTGATATTTATTTTTTGATTGATATCGATAAGCAAATAGCAGTTGTTTTTCTATTTTTACTGTTAATGTTAAGTGTCATCTATGTTATAGCAGTGATGATGTTCTTTCCTGTATTTTCACATTATGATGTAAGGTTTTTAACTTATATTAAACATTCTATTTTTATAGGAATTATGAGACCTCTGCATATTCTTATAATGGCAATTGGAATAAGTGTTTCTTATTATTTAATGTTATTTCTGCCTGCCCTATTTCTCTTTTTTGGTATTAGTTTAGGTGCACTTATAATTGGCAGTGTTAGTCACCATATTTTTCTTAAAATAGACCTAAGTACTGTATCTAAATAAGTTTTTATGCGTCGCGTCACTATTGTAAGCACGGCATTACTGACTGGGAGTGAGAGAGTTATGACACAGACAGAGCAGAAAAACCAAAAGTATTTGAAAAAAGCCTGGTGGAAAGAAGCGGTAGTGTACCAAATTTACTGGCGCAGTTTTAATGATACCTCCGGAAACGGATTTGGCGATCTTAACGGCGTCATAGAAAAATTGGACTATTTAAAGGAACTTGGAGTGGATGTTCTCTGGCTCAATCCTTTCTATGAATCTCCAGACGTTGATAATGGCTACGATATATCAAATTACTATGCGATTATGGGAAAAGCGGGAGACTTTGAAGTATTTAATAGATTGGTATCAGAAGTTCATGCACGCGGCATGAAGATGATAATGGATCTCGTCGTAAATCATACGTCTGACCAGCATCCGTGGTTTAAAGAATCCCGCTCCTCTAAAGACAGCCGTAAGCGGGATTGGTACATATGGAAAGACGGGGTGAGCGGCGGACCGCCGAATAATTGGCGATCGTATTTCGCTCCGTCTGCATGGGAGTGGGATGAACAAACGGATCAATATTATTTTCATTCTTTTGCCGTGGAGCAGCCTGATTTAAATTGGGAAAATCGTGAATTAAGAGAAGAGATTTATAACATGATGAGGTTTTGGCTCGATAAAGGAATTGATGGATTCCGTTTGGATGTTATTAATCTTCTTGCTAAGCAAAAAGGTTTTCCGGATGCAGAAGATCCATATGCCCTTGACTATTTAGGAAATAATCCGGGCATCCATGATTATTTGCACGAAATGCATGAAGAAGTTTTCAAGCATTATGATATTATGACCGTCGGAGAAATCCCGTTTGTCGGCCCGGAGAACGGCGTGTTGTATGTAGGAGAAGACCGAGAAGAGCTGCATACGCTCTTTCATTTTGAAGTCGCCGATGACATGCCATCCTGGGATATGCTTCGTTTTAAAGAAATTCAGAAGCGCTGGTATGAAGGGTTAAAAGGACGCGGCTGGAACTCTCAATTTTTAAACAATCATGACCATACCCGTCAGGTAACAAGGTATGGAAATGACGGAGAGTACAGGGAAGAATCAGCGAAACAGCTGGGTTTGATGCTGCATACGCTTCCTGGCATCCCTTATGTGTATCAAGGAGAAGAAATTGGTATGACTGGTGTTCGATTTCCTTCTATCGAAGACTATAACGATGTAGCGATGAAAAATAAATACAAAGAGGAAGTGGATAAAGACAGGGACCCGGAGGAAGTATTTGAAGAGCTGCTTCCGCTAAGCCGTGATAATTCCCGTACACCGATGCATTGGACAGCAGAAAGGAACGCCGGCTTTACAAGCGGGACACCATGGATCAAGGTTAACCCAAACTATAAAGATATTAATGTGGAACAAGCACTTGCGGATTCTGATTCTGTATTTTATTTTTATAAAACACTCATTGCCCTTCGTAAAAAACATGATGTGATGGTGTATGGCGACTTTGAAGATCTTTCCGGTCAAGAATCCTGTTTGTATATCTATAAACGGACACTTGGTGACACCACCTGGCTGATTGCTTTAAATCATTCCGACGAAGAAAAAGACTGCCCGCTGTTAAGAGATTATGAAACCTCCTTGGACCAGCTGATTATAAGCAACTATGAAAAAGATGAAAAAAAACAAGACAAGGTCCGCCCCTATGAAGGGAGATTGTACTCTATTTAAATGATTATCACGTTCATAGCCTCCCTCGTTAAACAAGGAACCTTAAAGCCCAAGGCAGGCAAAAGAAAGATGAAGCGGTAACCAAGCAAGGATCTTGAAAAGATTTTAAAGTCTCAGTTACTGCATTTCGGGTGAGGTCCGGCTCGAGGAGTGTTTACATCTAGCACTGCTGCCAACTATCATATTAAAAGCAATAGCAAAGCTTGCATAAAAAGAGACATCCAAGCAAAATAGCCGGTCATGATTTATTTTATGACCGGCTTTTACTATGTTTTTTGCAGATTCACATTTACGGAAGGCTGAAAGATTGCTAATATCAATAGTAATAGATGCACTATTTAGATTTTTCTAATAAAAATAAAGAAAGAGTGATAGGATGCGCAATGTAGTTATTGTTAGTGGAAAAAGAACACCAATAGGTCGTTTTAACGGTACCTTAAAAGACAAAACAGCGGTAGATTTAGGCGTTACTGCTCTGAAAGGAGCATTGGAAGAGGCAAGCGTAGATCCTGATGTAATAGAAGAAGTCATTGGCGGGCATGTCTATCAGGCAGGCTGCAAAGGAAACACGGCCAGACAAGCTGCTATTTATGCCGAATGTCCGGTAGAGACCGTAGCTGTTACGATAAATCAGCAGTGCCCTTCCTCCCTTCGTGCGACGGATATGCTTGCCGGCGATATTATGCTCGGAAAAATAGACGCTGGTGCGGTCGTTGGCATGGAAAGCATGACCAATGTGCCCTATCTTTTACCAAAGGCCCGTGAAGGATACAGAATGGGAGACGGTAAGGTAGTTGATTCTCTTTTTCATGATGCATTGCTTGACGCTTTTAATGGGTATCACATGGGTATTACAGCTGAAAATCTAGCAGAAGAATACAGTGTTTCCAGAGATGAACAAGATGACTTGGCGCTCCTCAGTCAAGAAAGAGCAAAACTAGCAACTGAAAAAGGTATTTTTAAAGACGAAATCGTCCCTGTGGAAGTCAAGAAAAGAAAAGAAACCTTTATGATGGAAACCGATGAAAATCCTAATCCTAATACGTCGGCGGAACAGCTCAGCGGGTTGAAGCCGGCTTTTAAACAAGATGGCAGTGTTACAGCAGGTAACGCATCCAGTCTGAATGATGGCGGGGCAGCTTTAATTTTAATGGCTGAAGAAAAAGCAGAAGAGCTTCAATTACAACCTTTGGCTAGAATTGTAAGCGCTGCCTCAGCAGCAGTAGATCCGAAAATAATGGGGATTGGTGTTGTGCCTGCAGTTAAAAAAGCGTTACAGCAGAGCGGTCTTAAAAAAGAAGATATTGATTATTGGGAAATCAACGAAGCGTTTGCTGCTCAGTTTCTAGCAGTAAACCGCGATCTTCAGCTTGATCTAAAGCGCGTGAATCGGTATGGTTCTGGTATTTCACTAGGTCATCCTGTGGGTGCTACAGGAGCTCGTATTCTAGTTACGCTGCTTCATGAATTAAAAAGAAGCGGGGAGAAATATGGGTGTGCCACATTGTGTGCAGGCGGCGGACCAGGAGCTGCTATGATTGTGGAAAATCTTCAATAGTTGTTTTCGGAAGAAGAGGGGCTGTCTCAAAACTCTTGAGAGAGCTCCTTTTTATATGTTTATAAAAAGGACAACAAATCTATTGTCCTTCTCTATGTGTCGCCTTGCCTGACTGCAACCGAAGGTTTTTGTCATATGAAACTGTCGCAATATTTAAAAATATACTTGTAATTTAAAATTAAACCTTATAGAATGTATTTAACCAACTAGAATAAATTCAACTACAGTGTTAAAAGTATTTCATGAATTGAAAGCCCTTACATAAAAGGAAGAGGGTCTTAGTGGGGGGATGAATGACTCTTATTTAATAAGTTTAAAATTTTAAATATTTCTATTTTTTAAACTTTTAAAAAGAAAAATAGGAGGGGTATGAATGAAACGAATGAAGTGGTGGATGGTGTTTACTTCGATATTGTTGCTTTTGGCTGTATCAGCTTGCGGTGGAGGCAGTGATGATTCGTCAGCAGAGGGAGAAAACGGCGGGGATGATGCAGCAGCTGATACCTCAGTGCCGATTGTCCTTCGGGCTGCTACTGGGTTGAGTGCTCAGCATGCCTGGTGGGAAAATTCGATGGTTCCCTGGATGGAAAAGGTAGAAGAGCTGACGGATGGTCAAGTTGAATTTGAAACCTTTACAGGCGGTGAGTTAGTTACTACTCCTGAAGAAGCGGAAGCAGTACAGAATGGAACGATTGACGTAGGATTGGTCCTCCCCATCTATGAACCCGATCAATTTCCGATGGCAGAGGTAACCATGCTTCCGTTGACTCATTCAGACACTTTAATAGCTTCGAAGGCCTGGAAGAAGCTTGTAGAAAGTGACGAAGAGCTGGCAGACGGCATGACTTACAGTGAAATGCAATTTGATGGTTTTCATGTTTTCCCTTTGTCTACTACCCAGGAGTATTCAATTTCTACAACAGGTCATAAATTTAATTCGGTAAGTGATATTGAAGGGACTTCTCTTCGCACACCGTCTCGTATTCACGAAATTTACTCTGAAAAAACGGGAATTAACAGTGTGACGATGCCAGCCGTTGAAATGTACGATGCAATGAGCCGCGGTGCTTTTGAGGGCAGCTTTTACAGCATTGCAGACTGGTCAGGCTACGGATTCCAGGACTTGTTTCAGTATACTGTAACGGGCGTGAATTTCGGACATTTTAACGCAATGATCGGGATGAGTGAAGATACATGGAAGGAACTCCCGGAGCATGTACAGGATGCAATGGAAGAAGCTCATGAAGACATTTTTGAACCAGGGGCCCAAGAGTGGATGGACCGTGCCGAAGAAATGGTGGAGTTTAATGAAAGTGAAGGCGGAACATTCGTAGATTTTGAGGACCTTGACCAAGATGTACAGGATCATTTTGTTAAAGGAATTGAGGATACTTGGTACGAATATATTGAGCTTTTGAATAACAATGGTCTTCCAGGAGAAGAGGTTGCAGCCATGTGGAGAGACTTATTAATTGAAGAAGGCGGCGAAGTGCCAGAAGCTGTGATGGATTTTGAAGATGAATAGTCCAATTCTTCTATAGCATAAATTTTACGGAAGGCAATGCCTTTTAAGAGAACGAACGCGGGCGCCTGGCTTTCTTTATCATTCTATTTTTGCAGGCGCTCTATTTTTTCCCCGTAAAAGCGATTATTCCACATAGGAGGCCCTATTATGTCAGAGTTTTTCATTATATCTGTAATTTTACTTATGTTTATCGTTTTTCTTCTATCAGGGCTTTATATTCATTCGGTATTATTTGCCTGCGGGATCATTGGGCTTATTTTATTAGAAGGATTCAGCATTTTACCTGGTCTGCTGGGAAATGAACCGTTTAACCGGGCCGCAAGCTATACACTCACCACGATTCCATTATTCGTTTTAATGGCTCAGTTTGTACTTCAATCCGGTATTGTCCAGGATATGTTTTATTTTATCAACCGCCTGTCAAAAGGTAATAACAGTTTACTTGGCGCCTTAACCATTATTATTGGAGGACTGCTTGGGGCAGTTTCCGGATCAGGGACAGCAACTGCTGCTTCATTAGGCCAGGTTGCTGTGCCGGAGCTGACAAAGCATGGCTACAAACCGGAATTGGCTGCAGCAGTTGCTGCTTCGGGTGGATCATTATCCGGCATTGTTCCTCCAAGTATTATATTGATCCTTTATGGAGTGGCAACAGAAACGCCGGTCGGCGATTTATTTATGGCCGCGGTCATTCCAAGTATTCTAGTAATGATTGTTTTTATTATCGTTATGCTTGCTTGTTTCTATGTTTTTCGCAAAAAAACGAGTGAAGCAGCAGGATTGGAACCAGAACGAAAAGGACCACCCCAACAAGCAGAGCTGCCTGCAATGAGGCTGGTTGTCGTAAACGCAGTAGGTCTTATTATTGTCATCGTTATTTTCGGAGGAATTTACTCCGGTGTATTTACTCCAACAGAAGCAGGAGCCGTAGGGGCCTTTACGGCGCTTCTTTCCACGCTGGTGCTCGGTAAAGTCAACATCGCTTTCTTTACCAGGGCGTTAACCGAAACCATTAAAGTGACCGGAATGGTAATGCTGATTTTAATTGGAGCCCAAATTTTCGGAAGGTTTGTTTCTTTATCGCTTTTGCCTCGAAAGCTTATTAACCTCTTAGATCCGATCATGGAATACCCAGTCATTGTATTGATTGTTATAACGATTGCATTGTTTATTATGTTTATGTTTATTGAAGGAGCAGCTGTTATTTTAATGTCCATTCCTGTGATTATGCCGATCATTCAGGCTATTGGTGTTGATGTGTTATGGTTTGGAATCTTTATTTCTGTTATCTGTACCGTTGGTTTAATCACACCTCCAGTTGGATTGAGCGTGTATGCAGTTTCGGGTGCAAGTAAAATGACTCCTGAACCTATATTTCGGTATACGATGTTATTTGCCTTTGTCGCTACTGTAGTTGTAGGAGGGATTATGATTGCATTCCCTGACCTTGTCCTTTGGATACCTGATTCTATGGAATAAAAAGGAGGGAGAAAGCCTTTATGAACAGCGTTTGGAAAGTATATAAAATATTTAATTATATCAAATTTGCCGGTGCTATATTCAGCGGAATCAGTATTGTCGCCATGATGCTTTTCATAGTTTACGACGTAATCGGCCGGAACTTTTTATTTGGGTCTATACGAGGCGGTTTTGAGATTGTGCAAAACTATTTCATGCCGCTTGCAGTGTTTCCAGCTTTAGCTTATGTCTATACTACAGGTGTCCTCCCCCGCATGAATCTGCTTGTTTCTAAATCTGGTGAACACCTTCAGAAAATAATTATCTTTGCTTTGCTGGCTCTTGAGTTGTTTGTGTTAAGCTTTGTCGTTTACTTTAGCTGGAATTATGCAGTCGGCGGAATGGAAAGAGGCATGGCTTTTCCAGCCGGAGGTTCCATGTATCCCCTGTATCCATTTTTATTTCTCGTTCCATTGGGATTTGCCATGATTATCGTCGAAAATATCTTTATTTTATTAAAAAATATAGAAGAAAAGAAGGCGACATTGCTTGTTCACAATGACTAATAAAAGGGGGGAGCATAATGAAGTTAAGAGAAAAGAAAGCCGCTAAGAAAAAAGAAGAGATCCTGCGATCTGCTTCTAAAATTATATCAAGACGAGGCTATGAAGGCGCGACCATGGAAGATATTGCGGCTGAATTATTAATGACGAAAGGCGCTTTATACTATTATTTTGCCAGTAAGGAAGAACTTTTGTATGAATGTCATACGCTCATTCTCTCTGAAGCTTCAAAAAAACTCGAGGATATTTACGAAGCAGAGACGTCTTCGATAGAAAAAATGAAAAGAGCAATTACTTTTCATATAGAAATAGCTATTACAGAAAAAGAAACCTTTAACATGATTATAAAGCCGGGGCTGACATTTTCAGATGAGCATATCTCGATGATCTTAAAGCAGCGCGATGAATATGCCGGTATTTTTGACAAGATTATTCAGCAAGGTATGGAAAGAGGAGAATTTACGGTCCAGGAGAAAAAAATGGCACGCATGATTATTCTCGGAGCAATGAATTGGATTCAGCAGTGGTATTCGCCAAAAGGAGATAAAAACAAAGACGAAATTGCCAATGCCTATGCGGATTACTTACTGAAAATGCTCACCTAGTTTTGACGGAACAGGAGGGATAAAAAATGGAAACAGAGAAAGTCACTTTGTTTGGCCGCAGCGGACTGCAAATGTTTAAGAATCGTCCCAAAACGATTGCAGACGTTTTAAGTCAAACAACAGCCAGACATCCCGAAAAAGAAATGGTTCGATTAGAAGACACCGCTTTTACTTATCAAGAGGCAGATGAACACACCGATTTGCTTGCTGCGGCATTGCAGTCGAGATATGGAATAAGTAAAGGAGATCGTGTTGGCGTTGTGATTGGCAACAGTATGGCTTTTCCTTTGGTTGTATTTGCTTGCACGAAAATTGGAGCCATTATGGTGCCACTGAACGTGAAACTTCAACCTGCAGAAATGGAATACATTTTAAATGATGCTTCGCCGCGGCTGCTTATTAGTGAAAAAAACTATGAAGAGAAGTGGAAAAGCATTCCAGGAATTCAAAGCCGTATGGAGACTTTTGTTATTAAAGATGAGAGCGACCTTCTTTCATCAGCAGGAAATAGAGCAGGCAAACCAGAAGTTGTTTCTGTTCAGGAAGAAGATCCAGCTTATATTATTTACACATCGGGGACCACCGGCCGGCCAAAAGGAGCAGTACTCAGCCACGCCAATGTGATTCACAACCTTATCAATTATAACGAAAGATTTGAAACCCACAGTGAAATAAAAACGTTGATTGCTGTTCCGCTCTTTCATGTAACCGGTTTAATTGGACAATTTTTGCACATGGTCTATACAGGCGGCACATCTGTCATATTAAAAGCCTATCAGAACGACACCTACATTGAACAAATACAGTGTTACAACATTAATTTTTTATTTAATGTGCCTGCTATTTTTACGATGATGCGAACCAGTCCACTATTTGAAAAATACTCCTTTGATTTCATCGAAAAAGTCGCCTATGGAGGATCACCCATTTATCAAGAAACACTCGACATGTTAAAGACCTCCTTTCCAAATGCAACATACCATAACGCTTACGGAGCAACAGAAACGGCTTCGCCAGCCACGTTAATGCCTGTTGATTATCCGGATTCTAAAGCAGCTTCTGTCGGTCTGCCTGTTACAGGTGCAGAGCTGAAAATAGTTGATGGCAACGGCAAGGCATGCAGTCTTGGAGAGGAAGGAGAATTACTTATTAAAGGCCCGATGGTGATTGAAAAGTATTGGAACAACTCTGAAGCAAACCAAAAATCTTTCGATGAGGGGTTTTGGCGCTCAGGCGACATTGCGGCTAAGGACGAAGATGGGTTTTTCTATATCCTGGACCGGAAAAAAGACATGATTAACCGAGCCGGCGAAAAAATATTTTCGATTGAAGTAGAAGATGTATTAAAAGGGCATCCCGCCATACAAGATGCGGCTGTTGTTGGGGTTCCGGATCCTGTGCTTGGAGAAAAAGTAAAAGCATTTCTCGTACCAGCAGAATTACACTCCCTTGATATCGAGGAAGTGAAAACGTATTGCAGACAGTATTTAGCAACATACAAAACCCCGGAAGTGTTCCAATCATTAAAAGAGCTGCCGCGTAATGCATCGGGGAAAATTTTAAAGCATCAATTAAAATCATACGAAAATACACAAGCCTGATTCTACCACTTCTAAAAGGAGAGATTCATTTGCTAAAAGAAATTTCCGAGCAAACCAAAGAGTTTAAAAACAAACTAGAAACGTTTATGGAAACGGAAATCTATCCGAATGAAAAAAAGTATGAAGAACAATTAAGTGAAAGAGAACAACGCTGGCATATTCCTCCGATTATGGAAGAATTAAAAGCAAAAGCCAAAGACCAGGGTTTATGGAATCTGTTTATCCCCGATAAAGAATACGGACCGGGTCTCACAAACTATGAATATGCGTACCTTTGTGAAATAATGGGACGCTCGCTTATCGCACCTGAAGTATTTAACTGCAACGCCCCTGATACTGGTAACATGGAAGTATTAATGAAATTTGGTACTGAGGTGCATAAGGACAAATGGCTGAAACCATTATTAAATGGAGAAATCCGCTCCTGTTTTTCCATGACCGAACCAGACGTTGCTTCCTCTGATGCGACTAATATTCAAAGCAGCATCGTACGTGATGGGGATGAATACGTCATCAATGCTAAAAAGTGGTGGTCGTCAGGAGCGATGGATCCAAGGTGCAAGATTGCGATTGTTATGGGAAAAACCGATCCGAACGCAGCCAGGCATGAACAGCAATCCATGATTTTAGTACCTTTTGATACAGAAGGAGTAGAACTGAAACGTCATTTGCCTGTATATGGTTTTGATCATGCGCCTCATGGCCATTCCGAAGTCCATTACAATAACGTCAGAGTGCCTGCTTCAAACCTTCTATATGAAGAAGGAAAAGGATTTGAAATCGCACAGTCGCGTTTAGGGCCAGGAAGAATACACCATTGTATGCGAGCGATTGGTGCAGCTGAGCGAGCGCTAGATCTGCTTTGTGAACGCGCTGATAAAAGGGAAGCATTTGGCTCAAAGCTTGCTGATAAAGGAGTGATAAGAGAGGTTATTGCTAATGCAAGGGTTAAGATTGAACAAGCACGGCTTCTAACCTTACATGCTGCTCACAAAATTGATACTGAAGGAGCCAAGGCGGCACGTAAAGAAATTGCGATGATAAAAATTGCAGCACCGCGAACTTCTATTGAAGTAATTGATGAAGCCGTCCAAGTGTTCGGAGCAGCGGGTGTTACAGAAGATTTTCCTTTAGCGGAACATTGGGCGAATGCAAGAACGCTTCGTATCGTCGACGGACCAGATCAAGTTCACCTTCGTGATATTGGACGTCTTGAATTACGTGAAAAATTCGGTAAACGAGAGGAGAAACAGCATTGAATAAAAACCATTTACTTTCAGACATTACCAGCCAGATGACATTGCCTGTTATTATGGCGCCAATGTTTCTAGTATCCAACCCAACGACGGTTATTGAGGGCTGCAAAGCCGGAATTATAGGTTCTTTTCCAGCATTAAACGCTAGAAAAGGTGATACATTTGCCGAATGGATGACAGAAATCAAATCTGAAATACAAAAAGCGAAAGCAGAAAACCCTGGAAGCAAAATCGCCCCCTGGGCCGTAAACTTTATTTCACATAAAAAAAATAATAAACGGTATGACGAGGACTTAGAGCTGATTGAAAAATACCAGCCTCCTATCGTGATCACATCACTTGGAGATCCTAAACCTGTTGTGGATATCGTCCATCAGTACGGTGGATTGGTGTTTGCTGATGTTATTAATATCTTTTTTGCCAAAAAAGCAGCTGATAAAGGGGTAGACGGCCTCATTTTAGTTTGTAACGGGGCAGGCGGCCATGCTGGCACCTATCATCCGATGGCATTTTTAAAAGAGGTGAAACAATTCTTTAACGGTGTGACTGTTTTAGCAGGGAGTATATCAGATGGAAGAGATGTGTTAGCCGCCGAAGTAATGGGAGCTGATTTTGCTTATATCGGCACAAAATTTATAGCAGCGGCAGAAAGCTCAGCACCAGAAGAATATCAGGAAATGCTGGTTCAATCCACCATGGAAGATATCATGTATACCGATGTGTTCAGCGGGGTGAATGCGAATTATCTTATCCCTAGTATTAAACAAGTAGGAATTGATCCAAAAGATATCCTTGAGAAAAAAGTAAATAAGCATAACGTAAGCGAACATTCGGAGACCAAAGCATGGAAGGACGTCTGGTCGGCCGGCCATGGAGTAGGTTCTGTCACAAAAATACAAACCGTTCGGCAAATGACAAAGGAGCTGAAAGAATCCTACCGGGAAGCTCATAACCAATTAACAGTAAAGCAATAGAGAGAGGAGAGAAAAAATGAAAGCCTGGCAAGTACAAAAATTAGGGGAGCCAAAAGAAGTACTGCATTTAGCAGATATACCTAAACCCGAGCCGGGGCCTGGTGAAGTGCTTATTAGAATGGAAGCCGCTGCTCTGAACTTTTTTGATATTTTATTGTGTAAAGGAGAATATCAAGAAAAACCATCGATTCCCTTTATTCCAGGTGCAGAAATCGCAGGTGAAATAACAGAAGCCGGACCAGATACAACCAGTACGAAGGGACAGCGTGTATTAGCAACGCCGCAGCTTCCAGATGGCGGCTGGAAAGAGTATGTGGTGGTAAAAGAAGAAGACGTTTTTCCGATCCCTGAAACCCTGCCGCCTGTGTTTATCACCTACCAGACCGCTTATTATGCTCTGCACCGCTGCGGACGCCTGCAGGAAGGAGAAGTACTATTAGTGCATGCAGGCACCGGAGGAGTGGGCTCAGCTGCCATTCAATTAGGGAAAGCGGCGGGAGCAAAAATTATAGCTACTGCCGGCAGCGCTGAGAAAGTAAAAGTATGTGAGGAGCTGGGAGCAGACCTTGTGATTAATTATCGAGAAGAAGACTTTGTCGAAAAAGTGAAAGCGTTTACGGATGGAAGAGGAGCAGATGTGATTTATGACCCCGTTGGAGGCGATATGTTTGACCGTTCGAGAAAATGTATTGCCTTTGAAGGAAGAATTCTTGTTATCGGTTTTGCTGGTGGAAGAATCCCAGAAGTTCCGACCAACCATGCCTTAATAAAAAATTACTCTATCGTTGGAGTGCATTTCGGTTTATTTAGAAAGAAATATCCGGAAAAAGTCGTCCAGGCCCACGAAGAATTGATGGAACTGCATCAAAAGGGAGCCATTTCACCGGTGGTCTATAAAGAGTTTCCTTTGGAGCAGGTCACCGAAGCGCTCGATCTGTTAGCAGGGCGGCAAACGTATGGAAAAGTGGTCATAAAACCTTAAAAAAAACGACCTGTGGTGATATGTCAACAAAAAATGGATGAAAAATGAATCTGTGAAAGATCATTTTTACGAAAAATGGCCTCAAGAAACTAGACCAGTAATTAATTGGGTTTTACTGGTGAACGTCATACCTTTACGCCCCTCTCCTGCGGGAAAAGCAACGGCTGAAGACCCCGCAGGGAGCGTTTTTCTCCCGAGGAGGCTGAAGCGTTGCCCGCGGAAAGCGAAGTGTATTTTAACAGTGGCTATAATCTACAACAAAGTATGTGAAAACACCCTTAAGGAAAAAGGAAATAAGCTCTTCAAAGAGGGCTTAAATATAATATACGAGGGGGAACCCGGTATGGAAAATCCAATAAAGGTAAGTGTAAGTAAGCATATAGGACACATTGTACTTAACCGGCCGGAGAAACGAAATGCTTTATCGACGGAACTGGTTGAACAGTCTATCGAAGCACTGCAGGAGCTTGATAACAATCGGGATGTAAAGGTCATTATTATTTCCGGAGAAGGTCCTGCCTTTTGTGCAGGCGGAGATATTGCTGCCATGCAAACCTTAAACGGCGCAGGTGATATAACTGCATGGATGAAAAAAGCCTCCCATTTCACTAAAACGATTATTGAATTAAATAAATATGCGATAGCTGCGGTGCATGGCTTTGCGGCGGGCGCTGGGTTCAGCCTGGCGTTAGCGTGCGATTTTCTCATATCAGACAAAGATACAAAATTTGTGAGCAGCTTTACGAATATTGGATTGATTCCTGACTTAGGCCTTACGAAACTTTTAACAGAAAGAGTACCTCTTCCTCTCGCAAAAGAATGGATAGCAACCGGCAAGGCACTTTCGGGAGAGGAACTGTATGAAAAAGGGTTAATCAACCGTTTAGCAGCGGATGATGTCGTTAAGGAAGCAGAAGCATTTGCTCAGTCTTTTGTGAATGCCTCACCGCTAAGTCAAGGATATGAGAAAAAATTATTAAACCGGGTTGGAGAGCTGTCCTTTGAGTCAGCGCTGCTTCAAGAAACGATTGCTCAATCCCTGCTCCTTGAAACAGAAGATCACGCAGAAGGAGTAGAAGCCTTTTTAAATAAGCGGAAACCATCGTTTGCAGGGAAATAAAAACGCTCAAATGTTGGGGAGGAGACAGTGGTGATGCAGATCATACAAACCGAAACAAACGATGGGGTCATGACGATAACCCTTACGCGTCCGGAACATCTAAATGCTTTCAATCAGGCGATGTTAGATGAATTATTAACGGTTCTAGATGAAGCAGATTACAATGATGACGTCCGAGCTATTATCATCACCGGGGATGGAAAAGCGTTTTGTGCAGGCTCTGACTTAGAAGGCGGCGCTTCTGCGTTTGTAGATAACGAGACTCCGCCGGATAAATACCGGGACACCGGTGGTACGTTAGCACTGCGTCTTTATGAAATGAAAAAGCCAATTATCGCAGCTATTAATGGAGCGGCTGTAGGCGTGGGTATAACGATGACCCTGCCTATGGATATTCGGATCGCATCTGAAAAAGCAAAAATGGGATTTGTTTTTGCGAGCCGCGGTATTGTGCCAGAATCCTGCAGCGGCTGGTTTTTACCGCGAATTGTCGGTATCAGTACAGCTTGTGATTGGGTTTACTCTGGAAGAATCATTCCAGCAGAGGAAGCAAAACAAGCAGGCTTAGTCAGTGAGGTCGTTCCTCCAGAAGAGCTTCTGCCTTTAGCCAGAGAAAAAGCTAAAAGGATTGCCGAACAAACCTCAGCCGTTTCTATCGCCCTTTCCCGTCAGCTGATGTGGAAAATGCTAGGCGCAAACCATCCGGAGGAATCACACCGGCTTGAATCTAAAATGATTCAGTGGGCAGGCAGCCGGCCGGATGCAAAAGAAGGTGTATCTTCTTTTTTAGAAAAAAGAAATCCTCAGTTTACAATGAAAGTAAGCAAGGATATGCCTTCGTTTTTTTAACAGAAAATAGGGGAGGAACCAATGGATATAAATCTTCAGTGGAAAGAAGCAGCGGCTGTTATCACACTTCAAAATCCGCCTTTGAATGTGCTGACGGATACACTCCTGTCCCAATTGGATGAAGCTGTTGAAGAAGTGCTGCACTCGGAACAGGCGCGGGTAGTGATAGTAACGACAGCAGGAGAAAAAGCTTTTGCAGCTGGAGCAGATATCAGCCAATTTCCAACGTTAACAAAACAAACGGGAATAGAGCTGGTGAATAAAGGCAAGAGGATATTTAATAAGCTTGCCAATGCTCCTTTTCCGGTGCTTTGTGCCATGAACGGAATGGCCCTTGGCGGGGGATTCGAACTTGCTCTTGCTTGTGATATAAGAATTGCAGAAGAGCACGCGAAAATAGGTTTTCCAGAAACGGGCCTTGGAATTATCCCTGGCTATGGTGGCACACAGCGTCTTTCACGGCTGATAGGTCCCGGAAAGGCAAAAGAGCTGATCTTCTCGGGTGAAACGCTTACTGCAGAAGAAGCATATCGTTTAGGTATAGCAGAACATATAGTCTCTGCGGGCGGGGGTTTAGAAAAAGCGGAAGAGCTGGCAGAGAAAATGGTCCGAAACAGTCCACTTGCCCTTTCCAAAGCAAAGCGAGCGGTTAATGAAGGACTCGGTCAAACGATGGAATCAGGACAGGCTCTTGAAAGTGAGCTATTTGGAGAACTATGTGAATCAGAAGATAAACAAGAAGGCGTTCAAGCATTTATGGAAAAAAGAAAACCAGAATTTGCCGGCAAGTAGAAAGGAGCCAATCTCAATATGGATACAATTGCAGTTATCGGTGCAGGAACGATGGGAAATGGAATTGCACAGGTCGCTTCAGAAGCAGAATACAACGTGTTGCTCTGTGATATTAATGAAGAAGGATTAAACAAAGGCTTGAATCGTATTGAAAAGACTCTGCGCCGCAATGTAGAAAAAGAAAAAATAGACCAGGCTGCCGCAGATGGTATTCGAGATCGTATCACTGCCACCATAAATATGGAAGATGTAAAAGACGCAGATGTTGTTATTGAAGCGATTATCGAAAAAATAGAGCCTAAAAAAGAGCTGTTGGCATCGCTCGACCGCATATGCAAGCCATCTGCGATTTTCGCTTCTAACACATCCGGACTGAGTATTACAGAGATGGCTGGAGCGGTAAGCCGAAGCGGCCAGGTCATCGGCACACATTTTTTTAATCCTGTTCCGGTTATGCCGCTGGTGGAGGTCGTGCGGGGCGCGCAGACCTCGGATGAAACCTTTGAAACGGCACATCGGCTGGTGAAAGAGTTTAATAAGACAGCCATTTCTGTAGAGGACGCCCCTTTATTTGCCGTGAATCGTATTCTAGTCCCCATGATAAACGAAGCCATTTTTGTACTCGGAGAAGGCATCGCGAGCGCAGAAGACATTGATGAAGGAATGAAACTGGGAGCAAGTCATCCGATTGGACCACTGGCGCTTGCTGACTTGATTGGGCTGGACACGACCCTGTTTGTCATTGAAACGCTTTATACCGAAACAAATGATTCAAAATACAGACCCGCGCCTTTATTGAAAAAATACGTAAGAGCCGGACGGTTAGGAAGAAAATCAGGCCAAGGCTTTTATTCTTATGAATAACACTTAAGCAGCACGCCATGTGCATAAGGAGGTGGGAGCACTTGAGCCGTCAAAATACAAAAAACGATGGACAAAAGGAAACGATGGATTGGAAAAAGATTGAAAGCTATCTCCGTTCCCAATTGAAAGATCTACCGAAAGGAAATATGGAGGTTCAGCAATTTTCAGAAGGGTACTCTAATCTAACATATTTGATACGTATTGGGGATTGGGAAGCGGTTCTAAGACGGCCGCCGTTTGGTTATGTTCCTCCAAAAGCTCACGACATGAGCAGAGAATACCGTATTCTTAAAAAAGTGCATCCAGTTTTTCCGCTTGCACCGAAGCCCTATCTCTATTGTGAAGATCCAGCGGTTATGGATAAGCACTTTTATGTGATGGAAAAAAAGAATGGTGTCGTTGTGGATGATGAACTGCCTGCTGCGTATGAGGATAAAGAAAAAGCAGGGAAGCTGATCTCCAAAAATGTTATTCACACCCTTGTAACCCTTCAATCGATTGATTATCAAGAAGCTGATTTGCAGGATCTCGGAAAGCCAAAGGGTTATTTGGAGCGGCAGGTTCATGGCTGGATCAAACGGTATGAGAGATCTCTGACGGATGATGTCCCCCGCATCCCGGAGCTTGAAAAATGGCTGGTGGATTATCTGCCTCCAGAAAAGGAAACCACGATTGTACACAATGATTTTAAATTAAACAATATGGTGCTAGACTCGGCTGATCCAGGAAAAACAGTAGGGATACTAGACTGGGAGCTTTCTACAATTGGTGATCCCTTAACCGATGTCGGCTCAACGATTGCATATTGGGCGGATGCGGATGATCCGGATATGGGGATATCGAGGATAACCGATCAGCCCGGCTTTTACAGCCGAAGCGAGTTTTTGCAGGAGTACGAAAAAGCAAGCGGCCGGGACCTTTCAAATATTCATTACTACGCAGCGTTTGGTTTCTATAAACTGGCTGGCATACTTCAGCAAATATATCTTCGCTGGAAAATAGGAGAAATAGAAGACAGAAGATTCAGCACGTTGAATAAAAGTATTTCTAATTTAATGGAAATGGCCGAGAATGCAAGGCTCCGAAGAATTGTTTAAGAAACAGTCTGTTTTAAAAATACTAGCCGGTTGTGATCTATTTTCACGACCGGCTGTTTTTGCTGCGTTTTCTTCGAGGTGAAGCCTCCTCAAGCAGGCTCTGCCGCAACATCCCTTAGCTGGAATTTCAAAATCATTTAAAGATCCTGCTTGGTTACCACATTTCCTCTCTTTCTCCAACTATGAGAAAACTGCGGAGCGCTTCTTTGCTTAATGAAGCTGAAACGTTTCTGCGAGAAGTTCATAGGAACGCAGTCTTTTTTCAAAATCATAAATATTGGTGATGACCATAATTTCATCAGTTTGATAGAGCTCACCGAGGCGGTGCAGCTCTTTTTTTACATAATCCGGTGAGCCAATAACAGCACGTTTTCGGTTTTCCATTATTCGTTTTTCGTCCTCTAAGGAGAGAGGGGTGTTTTTGGATTCTTCCACCGAAACGACTTGGGTACTTCTGCCTTTTTCTACTGCCAACAGCCACAGGTCCTGGCTTATGGCTAGTTCTTCAGCTTCTTTCTGCGTATCTGCACAAACAACGAATATGCAAGCATTTATTTTAGGATACGGCATGCGTTCTGTAGGCTGAAAATATGTTACATATTTTTCTGCTGCTTCCTGGCCGTATTCCGGGTCAATAAAATGTCCGTACGTAAAACCAGTACTGTTTTTGGCAGCATGTTTGGCACCACGTCTGGAAAGGCCGAGTACCCAGGTTTGAGGCCGTGTATCAATCGCTGGTGCTGTTTTTATGGTGCCGTACGGGTGGTCATTTGGTAAATTACCGTCTAAAAATCCTTGCAGGTCAGCAAGCTGTCTTGGAAATTCAATTAAATTTTTCTTCTTGCCATCTGTCAGTGCAAGCCTTATCGTTTCTCCACCTCCAGGGGAACGTCCAACACCGAGATCAATTCGGCCAGGGAATAAAGCTTCAAGGAGTTTGAAGTTCTCAGCAACTTTATAAGGGCTGTATTGCGGCAGCAGCACACCGCCAGAACCGATGCGGATGTGGCGGGTGGTCGTTGCTAAATGAGAAATTAACACCTCAGGTGAAGTGCTGGCGAGCCCGCTTGTACTGTGATGCTCTGCCACCCAAAACCGGGTGTATCCAAGCTTCTCTGCTGTTTGGACTAGCTGTTTGGTCTGCTGTAAAGCCTCGCGTGCAGTAGAGCCTTTTGAAATCGGGGACTGATCAAGGATGCTTAATTTCAACAGAGAATCTCCTTTCCCATCAACTCATGTCTTAGTCTGTGCTTATTATGGGCGAGTTAACATCAGAAAAGCAAAATGTTTGCATGCAGGAGAGAAAAAACATCCATTTTACTAAAATAAAAGTAAATTTTACTTTAAATTTTACTGAAAAGTTTTTATGATGAAAAAAAGGAATAGATTTGGGAAGGAAAGGATCCGATATGGCAGAGATGAATCTGAAACGAACATTTCGAACATTATTTGGATATGAAGAGCACCTTATCTTTTTTGCACCGGGACGAATTAATTTAATCGGAGAACATACCGACTACAATGGCGGATATGTTTTTCCTTGCGCGATCACAAAAGGAACCTATGTATTGGCAGCTAAAAGAAAAGATCAAACGATACGCATGTATTCTAAAAACTTTCCCGAAAAAGAGGTGATCACCTTATCTTTAGAGGATCTTTCTTTTCAAAGTAGTCATGACTGGGCTAATTATCCAAAGGGGATCATTCTGAAGCTCTTCGAACATGGTTATACGATTGATCATGGCTTTGATCTGCTTTTTTACGGAAATATACCAAATGGTGCAGGACTTTCATCATCGGCTTCCATTGAGATGGCAACGGGAGTAATGCTTGAACAGCTGTTTAACTTATCGATAAACAGAACAGATTTAGTCCGAATTGGTCAAAAAGTTGAAAACGAATACATTGGAGTGAACAGCGGAATTATGGACCAATTTGCGATTGGAATGGGTAAAAAAAATCATGGTATTTTACTAGATTGTCATACGCTTGATTATCAGTATGCTCCGCTTCCTCTTGATAACCATGTTCTTCTGATTATGAACACAAACAAAGAGCGAACGCTGGCGTCCTCACAATATAACGAACGCCGTGCCGATTGTGAGGCCGCACTGCGAGACCTGCAGGCTCACACGTCTATTGACACACTTGGAGAATTGTCACCAAAAGAATTTGAAAAGAAAAAAGAGTACATCAAAAATCCAGTGAACCGTCAGCGTGCCCGTCATGCTGTCTATGAAAATGAACGAACAAAAGAGTCGTTAAGAAGACTGCAAAAAGGTGATTTGCAAGGGTTTGGCGATCTGATGAACGCTTCTCATATTTCGCTTCGCGACGATTATGAAGTAACAGGAACAGAATTAGATGCACTGGCAGAAGCAGCCTGGACACAGGATGGATGTATCGGAGCGCGTATGACTGGTGCCGGTTTTGGCGGCTGTGCCATCGCCATTGTAGAAAAAAATAGGACAGAAGCTTTTCAGAAGAATGTTCAATCGTATTATCGTTCCGTCACTGGTTATGATGCTGACTTTTATGAAGCACATGCAGGAGACGGAGCAAAAGAATGGATCGGGGAGGTTTGTTTTACATGAGTGTGCTCGTTGTAGGTGGAGCTGGCTATATTGGCTCTCATGCGGTTCATCAATTGCTCGATCAGGGAAAGCAGCCGGTTGTCGTAGATAACTTGCTAACCGGCCATCGCGAATCCCTGCCAAAAGGAGCAGTATTTTATGAAGGGGATGTACGGGACCGTGAGTTTATGAGGAATGTTTTTAAACGAAAACGAATCCGTCAGGTGATGATGTTTGCTGCTCACTCTCTTGTTGGTGAGTCGGTGAAAAAGCCGTTGCAATACTACGATAATAATGTATTCGGCACACAGGTTCTGCTTGAGACGATGATAGAAGCAGGTGTACGGGACATTGTTTTTTCATCCACTGCAGCTGTTTACGGGGAACCAGAAGAGGTCCCGATTACTGAGGCTGCACCAACTGCCCCGAAAAGTCCATACGGAGAAACAAAGCTGGCTATGGAAAAAATGATGAAATGGTGTGAAAAAGCCCACGGTCTTCGTTATATTTCCCTTCGTTATTTTAACGTAGCAGGAGCACGGCCGGGCGGGCTGATAGGAGAAGACCACAATCCGGAAACCCATCTCGTCCCGATTATTTTAGAAGCAGCTTTAGGTAAACGGGAAGGCATCACGGTGTTGGGCGAAGATTATCCGACACCGGACGGTACGTGTATTCGGGATTATATACACGTGGAAGATTTGATTGCTGCACATCTTCAGGCTCTGCACTATTTAAAAAAAGGCGGGCCAAGTGACATTTTTAATCTAGGAAGCAGTGAAGGTTTTTCTGTAAAAGAAATGATTGAAGCGGCCCGAGACGTTACAGGAAAAGACATTCCTGTTCATTCAGGTGAGCGCCGCGCTGGTGATCCAGCGAGACTAATTGCTTCTTCAGAAAAAGCAAAAAAAGTTCTAGGCTGGGAGCCAAAACGTACTGATATTCATACAACTATTAAAGATGCCTGGAATTGGCACAGCAAAAATCCTCAAGGGTATGGAGGCAGGCTGATATGAATGAGAAAATCATTTGCACATGGGTGGAAGCTCTTGTTCAACAAGCAGGAAACCGGGGCATGATTTCCGCAGAAGACAGAGTGTACAGCCGCAACCAAGTATTAAAGAAATTGGGTATTACCGATTTTAATCCGGATAGAGAAGAAAAAGCACCAAGTGACATTCCAGTTATTTTAGAAAAGCTTATCGACTACACAGTTGAAAAAGGATTGATTGAAAATTTGTTAGATGAAAGAGAGCAGTTATCTGCTTCCATCATGAATGTGTTTGTACCTGCTCCTTCTATCGTTAATCAGCGGTTCCGTCAAAAATATGAACAAAGCCCGGCACTTGCTACGGATTATTTTTATCAGCTGAGCCAGGATTCTAATTACATTCAAACCCAGCGTATCGCAAAAAATGTCCACTATACTATCAACTCTGATTATGGAGAGATCGATATTACGATCAATCTATCTAAACCGGAAAAAGATCCAAAAGGAATTGAAAAAGAAAAAGCGAAAAAAACAGATGCTGCTTATCCCAAGTGCCTGCTTTGTATGGAAAACGAAGGATACGGAGGACGGATAGGCCATCCCGCTCGATCCAATCACCGGTTGATACGAATTGCCATGAATGGAGAGCTCTGGTATTTACAGTATTCTCCTTACGTGTATTATAACGAGCACTGCATATTGCTCTCCGAAGAGCACCGGGATATGAGCATTAATAGGGCCGCAATAGAACGGCTTTTGGCATTTGTTGAAAAGTACCCTCATTATTTTATGGGCTCCAATGCCGATATTCCTATTGTAGGCGGTTCGATTTTGTCTCATGATCATTATCAAGGCGGGCGTTATGAATTTGCACTGGCCAAAGCAGAAGACGATTATTCCTTTTCGATGGATGATTTTCCCGAGGTAAAAGGCTCGGTTGTGAAATGGCCGATGACCGTTCTTCGTTTGCGAAGTGAACACGATGAAGCATTGGCAGCAGCTGCTGACACTGTTATACAAAAATGGATCCCCTATAACGATGAAGAAAGAAATATTATCTCTTCCACGGAAAACAAGCGTCATAATACCGTGACTCTGATTGCGCGCTGGCGCGGGAATACATTTGAGCTTGACTTAGTACTGAGAAATAATCGCACCAGCAGCGAGTATCCTTACGGTATTTTTCATCCTCATGAAGATGTTCATCATATTAAAAAAGAAAATATAGGGTTAATTGAAGTGATGGGACTTGCCGTCCTTCCAAAGCGGTTGAAAGAAGAGCTCCACGGAGTAGAGGTCTATTTGCTTGGTGATGAAAACAAGGTGAAAGGATCACATCACCTGTGGGCAGAGGAGCTGAAAGAGAAATACGGTGAACAGCATGATGCCAGGCAGGCTTCTGATATAGTGAAAAAAGAAACAGGAAACAAATTTCTGCGTGTACTAGAAGATGCCGGTGTATTTAAACGTACAGCTGACGGACAGACCGGATTAAAAGCATTTCTTTATACATTAAATGAGAAATAGAGGTGGCGTGCTTCCGTGATAAAAGAACTAGTAATAGGAGACTGGAACAAAAATGGCGGCCCGCTCGTTCATGTAACGCTTTAAAATAAAAGCGGCATCAAAGTGAAGTAAAGGAGAAGCAATATGGCAACGATTAAAGATATAGCAGAAAAAGCGGGAGTCTCTCTGGCCACGGTGTCGCGTGTTTTGAATTATGACGAGACACTTTCGGCAGCTGAAGAAACAAAAAAACGGGTGTTTGAGGCAGCAGAGGAACTTCAGTATAAAAAGACAATTCGTAAAAAAAGCCCAGCTGTTTCTGTGGCTGTTGTTCATTGGTATACAGAAAAAGAAGAGCTGGAGGATCTTTATTACATGTCGATTCGCCTTGGCGTCGAAGAGCGGTGCCAGGCCAAAGGAATCTCCTTTTTGAAGTATGTGTATGATGACTTTCTAGAGGCGGAAAAAGAAAAAATGGATGGCATCATTGCAGTTGGGAAATTTAGTTCAACGCAGGCTGAGATTCTTAAAGATGTTACCTCTAATCTTGTGTTTGTAGATTCCTCCCCGGACAGCGAAACATTTGACGCCGTGATTACTAATTTTGAAAAAGCTACCGAAAAAGTGCTCGATTATTTTTTTCAACAAGGGCTGGAATCCATCGGCTATATTGGCGGACGTGAAACATACCGTTTGCAGGAAGAGGTCATGGAAGATCCTCGTGAGCGGACGTTTCAAGATTACATGAAAAAGAAAAAAAGGTATGATTCTAACCTCGTTTATACGGGAATGTTTACCGTGCAGGATGGTCAGCGTTTAATGGAGAAATTGTTAGAAGAACATAAGGATAATCTGCCACAGGCGGTATTTGCAGCAAATGATACGATGGCTGTCGGCTGTCTGCGCGCTCTTCATGAACACAGCATTCAAGTACCAGAGGATATCAGTGTCTGTGGTGTAAACGATATAAGTATTTCAAAATATGTATATCCGTCGCTGAGTACCGTAAAGGTGTACACAGAAGTGATGGGAGAAACCGCTGTTGATCTTTTGCTGGAGCGCTTAAATGAAGGCAGAGAGGTAAGTAAAAAAGTAGAAATTTCGACAGCGCTTGTTCACCGTAACAGCAGTAAATAAGAAGACCAGGCTTAAGATAGGGCCTGGTCTGCAATTTTTTTTACGTGAATCTCCGAGCTGTTAAATACCGGATAAGAAACATCTTTATCCTGAATCATTAAACCCAATTCGGTGCAGCCGAGGATCATCCCTTCAGCACCTCGTTTTTTCAAGGCATGTAGAATATGAATCGTTTTGCTTTTAGAAGAAGAGCGAACATTACCAAAGCAAAGCTCTTCAAAAATCTGGCGCTGGAGCTCCTTTTGTTCAGCTTCACCAGGAAGGAGAACTTCTAGGTCGCAGGAATGAAGTCTTTCTCGGTACCAGCTTGATTTCATCAGATATTCGGTTCCAATTAATCCGACTTTTTGAATACCTTGATTTTTAACAGCAGCTGCTGTGGCATCTGCAATATGAATAAAAGGCAAAGTGGAGGCGTTTTGAACCCTGGAGGCAGCCGCGTGTACGGTGTTGCTGCAAATCGCCAGGAGTTCAGCTCCTCCTTTTTCCAGGTTTAGAGCTGCTTCTACTAGTATTTTTCCCACCAGCTCCCAATCATCTTTTTCCTGAGCACGCACAACATTCTCAAAATCCACGCTTTCTAAAAGAACCCTGGCGGAATGCATTCCGCCAAGGCGTTCTGAGATTTCTTCATTTAGTGTTTGATAATAATGAAGGGTGGACTGCCAGCTCATGCCGCCAATCAATCCGATCTTTTTCACGTTTCTCACTCCGTTGTTCTACATATATGGCGCACTTGTTCAAACTCATCCATTATCTCCTGCGATGGTCCTTTACTGAACAAGCTGATAAGGATAATGGATAGGGAAGCAAGCGCGAAGCCTGGAACAATTTCATACAGCTCTGAACCTGTGTAGCCCCAGAGAAGGACGGTTGAGCCACCGATGATAATCGAAACAAGGACTGCCGGCATAGTCGTTCTTTTCCAAAACAGCGAGAACAAAATAGCCGGCCCAAAAGCTGCGCCAAATCCTGCCCAGGCGTAAGATACAAGGTCAAGCACAGTATTGCTCTCATTAAAGGCAAGGATAAACGCAATCAGCAAAATGATGAATACAGCGGTTCGGCTCGCCCAAACCAGTTCTTTTTGCGAAGCCTGTTTTCGAATAAACACGCGGTAAAAGTCTTCAATTAACGCACTTGAAGATACGAGCAGCTGGGAGTCAATCGTACTCATAATCGCAGATAACACCGCAGCAAGCAGAATACCAGCTACCCAGGGATTAAATACCACTTGCACCATCTGGATAAATACTTGTTCCGGGTCATTTAATGGATTATCCGGCCCAAAATAAGCAATCCCAACGGTACCAACCATAAGCGCACCATACAGCGGCAGGACAAGACCGCAGATAATTGCGATTAAACGAGCTTTAGGGATATGAGCAACACTTTTAATCGCCATAAAACGAGTGAGGATATGAGGCTGGCCGAAATAGCCTAGTCCCCAGGCCAGTGCGGAAATAACAGCGACAATCGTAACGGTGCCTGAAGTTTCCCAAAAGACATCGTTGGCAAAATCATACTTTACCGCTTCCCCAACACTTAGTAGGGAAGGATTCACCTGGGCAAGAGCAGACAGAACCTCGCCAAAACCACCCAGCTGCTGAATCGCAATAATCGGTGTCACGAGAAGGGCTAAAAACATAAGAAAACCTTGAATAAAGTCCGTCCAGCTGACTGCGATAAATCCACCGAGAAAGGTATAACCGAAAATGATAAGAGCACCGATGGTAAGAGCGAGCGTGTAATCAAACCCAAAGGTCGTTTCGAATAATTTCCCGCCGGCAACGAGTCCGGATGCTGTATAAAACATAAAGAAAATGACAATAAACAAAGCGGAAACGATACGAAGGAGGTGTGATTTGTCACGAAACCTGTTTTCGAAAAACTCAGAGATGGTAATAGAATCATTGGCAAAATACGTATAATTGCGAAGTCGTTTTGCGACATAGTGCCAGTTAATTGCAGCCCCAACAGCAAGACCAATTGCAATAAATAAACTCCATTCACTCATACTAGAAGCATAAGCGACACCCGGCAGACCCAGGAGCAGCCATCCGCTGAAGTCACTAGCTTGTGCAGAAAAAGCTGTGACCCAGCTGTTTAATTTTCTTCCGCCGAGGATATAATCTGACATAGAGTTTGTCATGCGGTAAGTGATAATACCAATGACAATTAGAAGTACTAAATAAAAACCGAATGTAATATAGACCGGATTCACGTTTGGTTCCCTCCTTTTTCTTTAATGTAAGAAACAATAGCCCATACAATCAGAAATGGCATGGGGAAAAAGAGCCAAAACCAAGTCCAAAATGTAAATGTTTCCATTTTTAATATTCCTCCTTTTTTGGGTTATTGGCAGAGCCCCTCACTCTAATTGTATTCATGGTAATGAAATGAATTCTTGAAGTCAAATACATATAAAACACTGGCAGCATGCTGAAATTGACGCAAGTCGGTTATTGCGGTAAAATTTTCTTGCATAAACATATATCAGCATAAGATTTCCTGGATGGAAAGGAGAGAGAAGGATGGCTGAAGAATTTGTTTATGGAAATACACCATGTTTTTTAAATGGTAAAAAGATACATGATAAGAAGGAACTGAATGAAGTAGATGCGGTAGTATACGGTGTGCCGTGGGAAGGCGGCGTCACGTGGGGGAATTATACGAGCTGTGAAATGGGGCCGAAATCGATGCGCCTTGCTTCCGGACGTTATTCCGGGTTTTTGCCGGAACTGGATGCGATTGATGTGTTCGAGCATGTGAAGCTCGGTGACTTAGGCGACATAATGATTAATTGGAACAGCCCCGAAGAAACAATGGACCACATCACCTCATTTACACGGAAAAATATTTGGAGCAGCCCCTCTGTATTCCCAATAGGATTAGGCGGCGACCATACTATTACATACCCTATTATAAAAGGACTGGTGGAAGAGCAGGGCAAGAAAGTCGGTATCATTCATCTTGACGCACATTACGATAATGCGAAAACATTTGGAAATGACAAATATGCAAGAAACACACCATTTGCCCGTTTATATGAGCTGGATGGCGTACGTAACGAAAGCTTAATCCACACCGGTATTCACGGTCCGCGAAACAAGCCGGAAAGCGGCAGGTTTGCAAAGGAAGCAGGTGCTGTGACTATTACAGTAAGAGACATTCGTGAGTGCAAAGATATTTATAAAATGGCGGATGAAATTTATAAAAAAGCAAGCCAGGATGTGGATGTTGTTTATCTATCGATCTGCAGCGACATTTTAGACTTTGCTTTTAATCCAGGCGGCCCGCCTGATGCGAATGGACTCACTTCTTATGAGCTGCTGACACTTGTCCATGAATTCGGCAAAAAAGGAATCGTCGGCATGGACTTTGTGGAAGTGTATCCGGAAACAGATCTGAACCAATTTTCCGCTCATTTAGCTTCAACAATCGTATTATATGCACTTGCTGGTGTGGTGAAAAATCAACAGGGGTAAGGTTTTCTTTCGGACGATTTGGTGAAAAACCGGGTCGTTTGTTTATGAGGCGGTAAATTCCTGAAGAGTTTAAACGAAAAAAATGGCGGCCAAGCAATGGCAATGGGCTAAGCACCCAATCGGCATGAGACCTAGTGATAATAGTCACCAAGGAAGGGGTTAAGGGCCCGGGCGGAAAGAGAATCGAAGAAGAGCAGTCACTAAGTAAGCGGATGGCTGACCACCCATTCGCAAGAGTAAGTCCCCCGGACGGTCACTAAGCCTACGTCAATCACTTTATCATGCTTTTCCATAATTGGAGTAAACAAAAGAAGGGCTAGAACACCCTTCTTCTTTTCTATCATTCATCTTCAGCTGTAATACGGCCTTCTACTTCCGGAATCGGTTTGCCGTTCGCAATATAATCACTGATAACATCACTTAGAGCTTCACCAGATTCAAAGACGATTTCTCCTTCTTCAAAGCTTTCATAACCGTCGCCTCCTGCAGCCATAAAGTCATTGATCGCGATCACGTACGTTTCTTCTTCATCCAAGGGTTCTCCATTTATAGTAATTTCTTGAATTCTTTCTTCCGGCTCCTGTGCAGGATCAAATGTAAACTGAGCGCCTGAAATGTGCGGGAACCCTCCATTTTGTGCAGGATACAGCCGGATACCGTGTTCTAAGCTATCCAAGATTTGCTCCCCGGTTAATTCAATGGCAACGACCGTATTGGGGAAAGGAAAAGCAGTGAGCACATCTTCAAGTGTTACGTCTCCGGCTTCTATATCATCGCGGATTCCGCCGCCATTTGTGATGGCCATATCAACATCTGCCATCTCTCTCATCGCATCGGTTACGAGGTTGCCAAGATTGGTTTCCTGCGTTCGTACTAACTCCCTGGCTCCATCAAGCTTGGTATCAATAGTGCCGATCACTTCACTTAACTGCTCTTCTACTTCCTTTTCATAGTTTGATATCATTTGCTCCACCTCATGATCTGGTTCTAATCCCTCATGATCACGGATGAGGTGGCCGTTCACCGTTAAAAGCTCATCCTTATGAAAAACCATAGTAGTGACGCCGGCTGCTTTGCTGTGTTCATAAGCTTGAGAAATAAAAGTGTCTCCATGTTTTTCAGGTGACTCTATTGTAGTATGACTGTGTCCGCCTAAAATTAAGTCAACGCCTTCGACTGTTTCTGCAATGTCCTGGTCGACAGAGTAACCCTTATGGGTCAGAAGGACGACGTGATCGGACTCCTGCTTCACTTCTTCAACGAGCTGCTGAGCAGCCTCGACCTCGTCTTGAAACGTCAATCCATCTACATTATCAGGATGCGTGCTTACAGGTGTATCAGCCGCTGTTAACCCAATTAACGCAATTGTTTTATCCAGAGCCTCTACATAATGGGTGGAGGTTAAAAACTCCTCACCCGATTCTGTGTAAACAACATTCCCGCTTAATACTGGAAAGTCAGTCATATTATCTAATTCCAGCAATCGTTCATATCCGTAATTAAAGTCGTGGTTCCCGGCTGTTAACGCATCATATCCGACTTCATTCATGACTTCAGCCGCAGCTTCCCCTTCATTAAAATTGACTACATTCGTGCCGTGAAAAGCATCTCCTAAATCGACAACAAGACTATGTTCACTGTACGATTCCACATTATCTGCGATCGTGGCAATTTTAGCTGCGCCCATTTCTCCGTTTTCTTCATCGGAAGCAAGACGTCCATGTACATCATTGGTATGTACAAAAGATAGTCTTTCAAAATTGTTATCGTATCGACCAAACAGCTCTTCCATTTGACTTTCATTTACAGGATGATGAGGACGAAGCGGGTCGGCTTCATAACGCTGAATGAGACCAAGTTGAGCGGCTTTGCCGCGATAGCTTCCGTTTTTCACCGTACTATCATATGTTTCATCAGCTTCCTCTAGCTGAAGAGCGCGAAGCATAAGCATTAAGGCGTCATTCCCAGTAACTTCTTCATCCGTTCCGAAATTTTCTTCCGTCCAGCCGTTTGTAATCCCAAGTGCCTCGGCGGCTTCTGCATAAGGAGCAAAATCTTCATTCACATCGTTAAAATCGGTGTCTTCTGTTTCCCAGCTTTCTACAGGGACCTCCATCGTTTCAAGCAGCCCTGTGATAAATTCCTCTCGAGTGACTTCCTCCTCTGCAGAAGCTTGACTAAATGTTAAAATAGACAGCATAGCAGTACCAAACGATATGGCTCCTTTTTTCAACATGTAATCCCTCCACCATATTTTCAAAAATATTCATAAAAATAGTTTAGGAAAATAGGCGTAATCATGCATGAATATAAAAGAATGCTACTATCCTATGGAAATAAAAACACAGCTGATGTCGTAGTACTTTACATAAAAAGGAGATAAGCAGGAAATTGTCGAAAGAAAGAAATATATTTGCATCAAAAAGCAAGCTTCGTGTGGGGAAAGGAGCGTGTCAATACAATATGAAAAAAAGAGTTCTTTATACGAGCGGAGTAGTTATCTTTGGCATATGTTTTTTATTTATGCTGTACTACGGAAAAGAAACATTTTATGTGGAAAACATAGAAACCTCTGCTGAAACGCATGATTTCCACTTTGCTCTGATCATAGAAGAGGCCGGCAATCCTTACTGGCAGATGATAGAGCGAAGCGCCGAAGAAACTGCATCTAAACATAATATTTACTTAGAAACCATTGGGCCTCGAAAGTCTGATACGGATGAAGTATTAAAAATGATCGACCGTATGATTGCTGCAAAAGTAGATGGTATCATTACCCAGGGGCTGCCTGGTCCGCGTTTTCTGGAGCTTATGAATAAAGCTTCTGAAAACGGTGTTCCTGTTCTAACAGTAGACAGTGATGTTTCGGAAAGTGAACGTAAGGCCTATATTGGAACCGATAATTACGAGGCAGGACGTCTGGCCGGAGAGGAACTGATTCAGTCAACGGAAGGCAAACAATTTGTGGGTATTATTACAGGAAATCTGGAGTCATTAAATCAGCAGGAGCGAATCAAAGGGTTTGAAGACGCCTTAAAAAAAACAGACCGGATTGGCATTGTTGATATTCAGGAGTCGAACATTACAGAAGCCGGGGCGGCACAGGCTGCTTATTCCATGATGAAACAGCATTCAGAAATAAACGCGTTATTTGGTACGAGTGCATTAGATGGTATTGGGATGGCCGAAGGAGTCGAAGAAATTACGGTATGGGAGAGGCCGTACATGATTACGTTTGATATTCTTCCTGAAACCTTGGAGCTGCTTGAAGAAGGAAGCATTGATGCAACTGTGGTGCAGTATCCGGAAGAAATGGGAGAAAAAGCGATTCATATCATGCTTGAACTTCAAGAAAAAGATTATGTAGAACCATTACAATATACCAAAACCAATGTGATTCACCGGGCAGACTGGGAGACGCTGGAACCTGATGAGGAGGATGCCTCATGAATTGGTTTTCGTCTATCCGAGCTAAACTGTTATTATGTTTTTTTGTGTTTATTGTTTTATTTAATATTTTATCCGTTTCCATATATGTCAGCTCCAGTCATTTTACTAATGAATATCATACCAGTTTTGAACGTTTCTTAATCTTCAATTCTATCTCTCAAAAAGCAAGTGAACTCGCTGAAGACACGAAGGCTTACGTCAGAGAACAAAACGATGATCATTTGGACTCCTATTACGTTAGTCTTGAAGAATTCCGAAGAGAGCAGAACCGTCTGAAAGCAGATATGGAAAGGGAGGAAGATATACAGCTTACAAACTATTTAAATTTAATGGAATCCCTTATTAGAAACAGTGAAATAACAGTAGGTTTTGTACTGCGGGATGATATTGAACGCTACACGGAGTTTTTGCAGGAAACGCAAAGCACCGCTTCCTATATTCAGGAAAATACACTGTCCTTGATTGATCTTGAGCTAACAGAATATCAACAGTTATACGCTGATTTACAAGATAGAAATGAATCCTTTCGTCTTTTTACTATATTTTTGTTTATTAATACAGTCATGCTGGCTGTTTTCTTTGCCTTCTGGTTTTCAAACGGAATCACCAAACCGCTGCAAACATTGGCGGCAGCAGCAAAAGAAGTCTCTAAAGGTAACTTTAAAGGAAAGCCGGTAGAGGTCCATTCTAATGATGAGATGAAGCTGCTCGGAGATACCTTTAATCAAATGAAAACGGACATAAACGACTATGTAGAAAAAATGAAAGAAAAAGCAGAAATGGATCGTTTAATGAAGGAATTGGAGTTAAAACATCTTCAAAACCAGATCCATCCTCATTTTTTATTTAACACATTAAACACAGTCTCTAAAATGGCGTACTTGGAAGATGCCGCATCCACATCTGAATTAATAGAATCCGTGTCGGTGCTTTTACGTCACAGCCTGGGAGATATTGATCAATCGGTATCATTAAAAGAGGAAGTAAAAGTAGTAGAAAGTTATTTTCAAATACAGCAAACACGTTTTCAAGACAGGGTTGATTTTGTAACAGAGATCGACGAACACAGTCTTCATGTAAATGTTCCGCGCCTCACGCTGCAGCCGCTTGTAGAAAATGCGTTTATTCATGGGGTGGAAGCCTTAGAAGGAGGCGGCACGATTATGCTTAGTGTTTTTTCACAAAAAGATGTCGTAGTTGCAGAAGTCATAGATAACGGAACCGGAATGACACAGAAGCAGGTAAACAAAGTACTTGCACTTGGAACAGAAGACGAACATACAGGCCATTCTACCGGCCTTGGGATGACGAACGTCATAAGGCGGCTGCAGCTCCATTATAAGGCTGAATATGTAGCAGAAATAGATTCAAAAGAAGGAGAAGGGACTACCGTGCGTCTGCTCTTGCCAAAAGCAGATGAAACAGAAGAAACAGCGTAAAGAAAGGAGGATTTTTATGAAAGTGCTGATTGCCGAAGATGAAATTCTTGAACGAAAAGCCATGTGCAAATTTATAGAGGACCATTTTAAGGATATAACGATTGCAGGTGAAGCGGTGAACGGAAGAATGGCTATAGAACTAGCAAATGAAACGAGTCCGGATATTATTTTAATGGATATTAAAATGCCTGGGATTAACGGAATTGAAGCGATAGAAAAAATAAAACAGCAGCACCCTTATATTCAATTTATTCTCGTATCGGCATACGACTCATTTGAATATGCAAAACAGGCGATGAAACTAGGAGTGAAAGAGTATATATTAAAGCCGGGTAAAAAAGAAGAAACCATTGAAGCTATTCAGCGAGTGCGGAAGGAAGCAGATCATCTGCAAAAGGAAATGGATCAATTATCTCATCATTCGGAGCTTGCAAAGCAGCTGTTACTATCTAAAGTCATGAACGAAGAAGCAGATGACGAGGTCATGCGTCTGAAAAAAGAGTTGTTTCCTGACATGGCTTCTGCTTTTTTTCTCGTTATTTCCCATGAAAACCATCAAGCCTTTACTTTAAAAAGCGAACATGTTCAGCAGTGGACAACTGATACTGTCATTGGTGATCATGAAACAGGGCGTCAGATTATACTTCTCTGTATTGGTGAGAAACAGCAAAATCTCCAGGAAGTAAGGCGGCTGAAAAAAAGAATACAGCGCGAATGCGGAGGCCGGTTGGTGATAGGAAGCGGCCATCCTGTTCAAAAAATAGAGAATTTATTCAAATGTTACTATGAGGCATTAATGGATAAACAATCCTTGAAAACGAAGAACCGGGAAACGGATGATAAGAGACTGCTAGAAGTAATAACCGCAGCTGTATTAAGCGGAGACGAACAAGACGCTTTATCTCATATGATGCTTCTGTTAGAACAGCGAAATGCCAAGACGCAGTGTGAGGAGCTGTATTATGTATTCAAACAAACGTTTCACTTAAACAATGTGGCTATGCCGGTATTGCAGCTTAACGAGCTGCAAACAGATCAGGACTGGTATGCCTTTATTCGACAGGCATTCTTAAATGCAAGGTACCACTATCAATCACTGGATAAAATAGAAAGAGCAAAAAAATATATTGATGAACATGTGAACGAGGCTATTTCCCTTGAAGAAATCGCAGAATATACAGACCTCAGCCCTGCCTATTTTTCTAATTTATTTAAAGAAACACTAGGAGAAAATTTTATTGACTATGTAACAAAACGCAGAATAGAAAAGGCAACCGCAATGATGAAAGAACAGGCGTACACCTTGAAGGAAATTAGTTTTACGGTTGGGTATAAAGACCCTAACTATTTCAGCAGGGTGTTTAAAAAGTACTATGGCTTATCACCGAAACAGTATCAAAAACAAACCTTAAAAAAGTGAAGAAATTCATAAAATTATACAGATTATTTTTCTTCTTGCGTAAGGTTCTCCTTTTTATAATAGAGTATGAAAGCGTTATCAATAAATAAAAGGGGGATACAAATGAAAAAGCTATTTGGACTTTTATGGGCACTGGCTCTTTTGCTGCTCATAGCGGCTTGCGGAGCTGACGAATCAGGCTCAGAAGGGGAAGATAGTGTTGAACCTGCTGAAGAAACCGGTGGAGATGCTGAACAGGCTGCCGGAGAAGGCGGTGGTGAAGGTGACCTTGAAATATTCAGCTGGTGGACCGGAGCTGGAGAAGAAGACGGTCTAAATGCGCTGATTGAACGTTTTGAAGAAGAACATCCGGATATTTCGGTGGAAAACGCAGCGGTTGCAGGCGGAGCTGGTACAAATGCAAAAGCAGTGCTGGCAACGCGGATGCAGGGTAATGATCCTCCTTCTACCTTCCAGGTGCATGGCGGGGAAGAACTGAACCAAAGCTGGGTAGCTGCAGATAAAATGGAACCGCTAAATGATTTTTATGAAGAAGAAGATTTGATGGATAAATTCCCAGAAGAACTGATTGACTTAGTCAGCCATGAAGGCAATATCTATTCTGTGCCGGTGAACATACACCGCGGGAACGTTATTTTTTATAATATGAGTGTATTGGAAGAGCACGGGCTGGAACCGCCGACTACCTTTGATGAGTTTTTTGAAGTAGCTGAAGAACTGGAAGCTGCCGGGGTTACGCCTTTAGCTTTAGGAGATAAAGAATCTTGGACGGCTACTCAAATTTTCGAAAATGTTTTACTTGGAACGCTTGGAGCGGAGGATTATCAAGCGCTTTGGAATGGAGATATCAGCTTTGACAACGAACGTGCAGCTCAAGCAGCTGATACCTTTGGGCAAATGCTTGAATATGTCAATGACGACCACGCTTCTAGAAACTGGCAGGATGCAGCGCAGCTCGTAGCAGAAGGAGAGGCAGCTATGATCAATATGGGGGACTGGGCAAAAGGATATTTTGTCAATGACCTCGATCTTGGAGTAAATGAAGACTTTGGCTATCTGCCATTCCCTGAAACAGATGGAAACTTCATGGTAATTACTGATACATTCGGCCTTCCAAAAGGAGTAGAAAATCCGGATGACGTGAAGAAATTCTTGTCCGTTCTTGCTTCGGTAGAAGGGCAGGATGACTTTAATACACTGAAAGGTTCTATTCCTGCACGAGTAGACGCTGATACATCGAAGTATGACGAGTATGGCACTGACACGATTGAAGACTTCCAGGAGTCTAACCTGACACCAAGTCTTGCGCATGGTTCTGCAGCATCAGAAGGATATCTCACAAAAGCAAATCAAGCTGTAAACATCTTTGTGACGCAAGGAGACACTGAGCGTTTGCTGGAATCTCTTGAAACAGCAAGAGTAGAAGAAGATTAATATACAGTCAGCATGTTGTGAGTGATATTTCATGCTGAGTTTCATGTTGGCAGGTCTGGCTCCTCATCATTACGGGCCAGGCCTCTCTCTATATTATCAAATTGAAACCATGTTGTTGAACAACCTCTTTACTAGGATGATCTCTATGGCGGTTAATGTAAAAAGAAGAAAAAAAATAAGTAGTGATCAGTGGACCGCAGTAGCCTTTTTAACTCCATCTGTTGTGCTGCTTGGCATCTTCATATACGGATTTATTGGTTGGACAGGATATGTATCCTTGAGTAATTGGAATACATTAACTCCGGATTTTTCATTTGCTGGTTTATCCAATTATTTATATTTATTTAGTGATTTTCGTTTTCAAGCAGATTTAAGAAACACCTTGTTTTTTACAATCTTTTTTATCGGTCTTGTCATTATCCTAGGTTTAGGTTTGGCCATTTTAATAGACCAGAAGCTAAAAGGGGAATCATTTTTTCGAAATATCTTTTTGTTCCCGATGGCTCTCTCATTCGTTGTTACTGGGGTAGTTTGGCAATGGCTGTTAAACCCTTCTACAGGTTTCAACCAATTTTTAGAAGTGTTTGGGATTCAGCCGCTTTGGTATACCGATACAAATATACTGGCAGGCTTTCAATGGGGAGCCATTCAATTTGGTGTTCCCGTTGCCATTATTGCGGTCGTAATTGCAGCAGTATGGCAGATGACTGGATTTTCCCTTGCCATGTATCTGGCTGGGCTGCGTGGTATTCCCGATGAGCTGAGAGAAGCAGCCAGAGTGGATGGAGCAACTGAACTTCAAGTGTACCGGAAAGTTGTTATTCCAATGCTTATGCCGATTACTGTCAGTGTAGTTATTATCATGGCGCATATTTCTCTTAAAATATTTGATCTCGTTTATGCGATGACAGGCTCAGGGGCTAATTTTGTCACGGACGTGCCCGGTGTCTATATGTTTGAAACGACTTTCCGCGGAAACTATTATGCGCAAGGGGCGGCAATTGCGATTATTATGTTAATTTTAGTAGCAGTCTTTATTGTTCCGTACCTTTGGTATAACAGAAAGGGGGAGAGCTGATGGCGTCATTAAAAGTAGAAAATCTGATAAAATACTTTATTTTAATTGTGCTTGCTGCTGTGTTTCTTTCTCCAGTTTATGTCATTTTAGTCACAAGTTTAAAGCCATTAGATGAAGTGTCATTGAATACGATGTGGACCCTGCCGTCAGCAATTGACTTTAGCAGCTACAGCCATGCGTTTTCAGAGCTTGCCCCCAATTTTATGAATAGTATATATCTTGTCGTTCCGGCGACACTTTTATCAGCTCTGCTTGGGGCTATGAACGGCTATGTACTGTCAAAATGGAAATTTAAAGGAGCAGACCTGCTTTTCACATTAATGCTGTTTGGTATGTTTATTCCATATCAAAGCATATTAATCCCGCTCATTCAATTTTTAAGAAGCATTGATTTATATAACTCGATTGCTGGCCTGGTTTTAACACACGTAGTGTATGGATTGCCGATTACAACGCTGATGTTTAGAAATTTCTATGCAAATATTCCAGATACAATGATTGAAGCAGCTAAGATTGATGGCGCCAGCTTTCTCGGTATTTTCCGGCGCATTATTCTGCCGCTGTCTGTTACCGGGTTTGTTGTGGTAGCCATCTGGCAGTTTACAAACATCTGGAACGAATTTTTATTTGCCGTTACGATCACGAACTCAAACAGCCAGCCGATCATGGTGGCCCTGCAAAATTTATCAGGAAGCCAGATTGTGCAGTGGAATGTGCAGATGGCAGGAGCATTGATTGCGGCTCTGCCCACGTTAATTGTTTATATCATTCTTGGAAAATATTTTGTAAGAGGTTTATTAGCAGGATCTGTGAAAGGATAATAGGGAATAAGCCGGTTCGGTCCGGAGCAGTCGAACCGGCTTTGCAATGGGAACATTTATTTCTTAAAAGTTTCATAGTGGACGAGCTCACTATGATCTGGCGGGGTTTTCGGACCTGGGTGATCAGCAGGGTAGCCCAGCCCTAAAATGGCAACGATTCGACGGTCATCAGGAATGGACAATGCTTTACGGACGAAACCCTCTCTTTTTTCTGATTCTTCTTGGTCTTGAGCGTGGTAAATCGCTCCAAATGCTGAACCTAGTCCGTTGTCAACAGCAGCCAGCCATATGAAGCTGCAAGCGATCGAAGCATCCTGAATCCAATATTTGCTTACACCGGGTCTGCCTGTTACGACAATGGCTGCTATAGCTTCTTTCAGCCATGGTACAAAAGGTGTAGATCCTTCTAAATGCTGCAACATATCTTTGTTTTGTACCACAATAAATTCACGGGAAGGCAGGTTATTGCCAGAGGGTGCAAGTACTGCAGCATCTACAAGTTCTTTCATTATTTTTTTTGGAATATCTTTGTTCTGGTAGCTCGTGATTTCGCGCCGGTTTCGAATAATATCTTGATAATCCATTCTAAACCGCCCTTTCTAATAGAAATTGGAAGTCACTACCATCATATCATATTATTTCTTTTCTACTATTTGAAAGATATCCCCGTTTTCAAAAAGCGCAATGACTTCATCAAGCCAGCTGTAATAGCGGATCGCTTTATGAAGTTTATTGATATCCTGTTTTGTCTGCTCTTTCACGGAAAGCTCATCTGTTTGCTCGTGAAGGTCTTCAAGCTCATCTAAGGCTTGTAAAGCAGCGTCATGGTTATTATCTGTTGCTTCTCTCCATCGATTAACAAATACAGAAGTAAATGACTTATACCAATCATCGTCTGTTTGATATAGATCTTTTCTTACTCCTTTTTCCCAAACTCTAGACAGCATAAAAGCATCCGTAAGCGCACGAACACCGGTGCTCATGCTTGTTTTACTCATTTCGAGTGCCTTGCTCATACTATCTAACGTCATTGGTTTATCAGAAAACAACACGGTTCCATATAACCTTCCATTTGTCTCTGAAATAACCGTATAATCCCATGTTCTGTGCCATCACCGAGATAAAATCGTGTCTCGTGTTCTGAAGCTTTTCCCAATCTTTTAATGTCTTTTTACTAATGTCGTCCATTTCTTTTAGAACCTCCTTTCCCAGTTTTTTCTATTCATTGTTAAAAAGTTTAACAGAATAGAAGAATACGGCAAAAATGAAAGAATAGTATGAATTATGTCGAAAAAAGCAGACATTACTAGATATAAGCAAATAAAGTTCATACAGTTTATACTTTACGATTCAAACAAACTGTATTGACGATAAATAAGGTTTGCTACTTTTTCCCTACTCCCGTATAGTTGAAAAAGTGATTTACAGAACGCACAAATGATTAAAGAGGTGTATAAGGGTGGCCAAATTAAGAGTAGATGGCCTGACGAAGGTTTTTGGGAAAAAGCCGAAAAAGGCATTAGAACTTCTCAAACAAAATAAACGCAAAGACGACATTTTAAAAGAAACCGGAAATACGGTTGGGGTAAACCGAGCTTCCTTTTCCGTGGAAGATGGAGAAATTTTTGTCATCATGGGGCTTTCCGGAAGCGGGAAATCAACACTCGTTCGGTTATTAAACCGTTTGATTAACCCGACAGCCGGCAGTGTCTGGGTGGACGGAAAAGATTTATCTGCCATGGATGATAAAACACTTCGCGAAACCCGCCGGAAGAAAATGAGCATGGTTTTCCAAAAGTTCGGGTTGTTTCCTTTCCGAACCGTGCTGAGCAATGTAGAATACGGACTCGAGATTCAAGGGGAAGGAAAAGAAGATAGAAGAAAAAAGGCCTTAAATGCACTGGAGCTGGTTGGATTAAACGGCTATGAAAATATGTATCCAGACGAACTTTCCGGGGGAATGCAGCAGCGTGTGGGGCTGGCTAGAGCACTCGCGAATGATCCGGATATTTTATTAATGGACGAAGCCTTTTCCGCACTTGATCCGCTTATCCGAAAAGATATGCAGGACGAACTGCTCGATCTGCAAACGAAAATGAAAAAGACGATCGTGTTTATTACACACGATTTGGATGAAGCGCTTCGGATTGGAGACCGGATTACGATCATGAAAGACGGTGCTATTGTTCAAATAGGTACACCTGAAGAAATCCTCACCAATCCGGAAAATGAATATGTAGAAAAATTCGTAGAAGATGTAGACCGCTCTAAGGTGTTCACGGTAGAAAATGTTATGTCACGGGCAGAGTCTGTCAATGTGGATAAAGAAGGTCCGCGGGTGGCGCTGCAAAGAATGAGAGATGCTAGAATATCCAGTATTTATGTTACTAATAGAGAAAGAAAGCTGTTAGGAATTGTTCATGCAGATGAAGTCTCCCGTCTTGTAAAAGAAGGAAAAGATAATCTCGAAGAAATCATTCAGACAGACGTTCCTGTTGCAGCAAAAGATACAGTGCTTAGAGATATTATGAATTTACTTACTTATACCAATGTACCGGTAGCTGTTGTAGAAGAAGAAAAATTAAAAGGCGTTGTCGTTCGTGGCACAGTCATAGCGGCACTGTCCGGAAGTGAGGTGGAGCACAATGGACTTCCTTCCTAGACTCCCGTTAGCAGATTGGATCGATGCATTTGTCGATTGGTTAAAAAATGGAGATTTCTTATTTGATTCATTAACTGGATTAATTAAAGCTGTTATCGAAGGATTAGAAGCAACGATCGGTTTTTTACCATCCTGGATATTAATTATTTTACTGACAGCTTTAACGTTTTGGTTTGCCGGCCGTAAAACAGGCCTTACCATATTCATTTTTCTCGGCTTGTTTCTCATCGACAATATGGGTTATTGGGAAGACATGGTATTAACCCTGGCGATTGTTATATCGGCTTCTTTAATTTCCGTTGTAGTCGGGGTGCCATTTGGTATTTGGATGGCGAAAAATGACATAGTAGAAGACATTATAAAACCAGTGCTGGATTTTATGCAGACGATGCCGGCCTTTGTTTACTTAATCCCAGCAGTTGCATTCTTTGGGATTGGAGAAGTGCCAGGGGTGGTGGCTTCTGTAATATTTGCCATGCCGCCGACTATTCGTTTGACGAATTTGGGGATTCGTCAAGTGTCCACCGAAGCAATCGAAGCCGCAGATGCATTTGGTTCCACACCATCGCAGAAACTGTTTAAAGTTCAGCTGCCGATGGCTAAAGTCACCATCATGGCTGGTATTAACCAAACCATTATGCTTGCTTTATCGATGGTCGTTATCGCTTCGATGATCGGAGCAGGCGGACTTGGGACAGCGGTTTATTATGCCGTTGGCCGTAACGATGCAGGCGGAGGCTTTGAAGCAGGCTTTGCCATCGTTATTCTCGCCATTATTCTTGATCGCCTAACACAAAGCTTAAGCAAAGACAAATAGGGGTGTTTACCTCTTGTTCTTTAATGAATGAGAGTAAACATAAATATAATTTTTTATAAGGAGTGGGTCAATGATGATGAAGACATGGAAAAGAGTAGGTATAGCTGCAGGGCTTTCCTTGTCTCTTGTTCTTGCAGCATGCGGAGCAGAGGAAGATGAAGATACCACAGAAGAGGCATCAGAAGAAACAGAAGAAAACGTTGCGGATGAAGGCAGTGAAGACGAAGCAGCAGGCAATGTAGGAGAAGAAGTAGATTACACGATCACGGGCATTGACGCTGGTGCTGGTGTTATGGCTGCAGCAGAGCAAGCTTTGGAAGATTATGAATTAGAAGACTGGAGCGTACAGCCAAGTTCTTCAGCTGCTATGACAAGTGCTTTAGATGATGCGATCGCAAACGAAGAGCCTATTATCGTTACCGGCTGGAACCCGCATTGGAAGTTTGCTGTTCATGATTTGAAATATTTTGAAGATCCTGAAGGTTCCTTTGGGGAAGCAGAAGATATTCATACTCTCGTAAGAAACGGCTTAGAAGAAGATATGCCGGAAGCTTACCAGGTTCTTGATAACTTCCATTGGGAAGGCGAGGACATGGAAGAAGTAATGCTTGAGGTTAATGAAGGAACCGAACCAGAAGAGGCTGCCCGTACTTGGGTAGACGATAATGAAGACATGGTTTCCGAATGGACAGACGGTGTCGAAGAAGTAGACGGTGAACAAATCACACTTGCATTTGTAGCGTGGGATTCCGAAATTGCTTCTACAAATGTGGTGGCCACGGTATTGTCTGATCTCGGGTATGAAGTAGAGACAAACTCTATGGAAGCACCTATCATGTTTGGTGCGGTTGCTGAAAATGAAGCAGATGCAATGGTAGCTGCTTGGCTCCCGGCAACACATGAACAATATTATAACGATTATGAAGGAGAATTCGAAGACCTTGGTGCAAACCTTGAAGGCGCGAAAATCGGTCTGGTTGTACCGGAATATGTAGAAGCTGATTCCATCGAAGATCTTCAACAATAATCTTTCGTAGGATAGGCCGCTCCAAATCTGGGGCGGTCTTTTTCTATTTTTAGGGAATATGGAGGAATGGGGAGGCATGAGCCCGGATCGTACAAGAGTGTCTTGGAATCCGAAGAGGGAGGTAGCTGTTGCTTAAATCCATTTGAAAGAAGAACAAGAGAAGTACGGTAACCAAGAAGGGGTCTTGAAGCCTAAGAAAGGATAATCCATACGCAAATGGTCACTAAGAAGGATCCTTGAAGCCCGTTGGTTACCTCAAATGAAAAGAACGGGCATCAAGAAGGCTTCTTGAACTCCGTTTTCCCGCCTGAAGCGGAGAAATGGGACTTTCACCCATAAAAAGGAGAAGGCCCATTATTTTCGATGGGACCTTCCTCCATAAAAAGAACATTATCCGCCGCTTACTGGCGGAATCAAAGCAACCGTATCTCCGTCTTCAAGCACTTCCGATCCATCAGCATAGTCTTCGTTTACCGCTGCCATCGTATGATCAAGAGAAGGCAGGCCATGCTCTTTTTCCAGCCATTGCTTTAATTGATCTACGGTTAATCCAGCTTTTTCTATTTCCAAACTGTTCTTTCCGGTTTCTTCTTGCAGCCGGGCAAAAAACAACACTTTAATCATTGCTTGCTCCTTTCGGGGGTTTTCCTTCCGGATAGGGGGTGTTTTCCAGCTGATCACCGATCCAGGCTGAGCCATCATCCCAATGTTCTTTTTTCCATATGGGCACGATTTCCTTGATACGCTCAATAATATATTCATTGGATTCATATGCGGTTTTGCGGTGAGGCGAGGATACGGCGATCACGACAGCTGCATCTGATATTTCTAGTGTTCCGGTTCGGTGAGTGATTGCACTCATCGCATCCGGCCATTTTTCTTGTACTTCTTTATCAATTTTGGCAAGCATTTTTTCCGCCATATTCTTATAAGCCTGGTATTCTAGCCGAATCGTACGTTTACCATGTGTAAATTCACGGACGGTGCCGATAAATATAGTAATCGCTCCGCATTCACGGCGCGTGACTTTCTGAATGACATCCTCTGTTGAAATAGGGTGATCCGTCACCTTAAAGCGTTTATCTTCACTCATCTTGTTTTCTCACCTTTTGAAAAATGTATTCCAAATATTTCTCATCGTCTTGTAAAAGGAAATGCGGCACCGAAACCGGTATTTTCATCGTTTCGTGCGAAATAATACAAAACACATTGGTCGTCTGTTCTAAAAGCCACGCATCCTTCTGGTCGCGCAAAAGCACCACTTTTGGGTAGGCTGCATGTTTATATCCTTCTACAAATATCAAATCAGGATGAAAATACTGGTACAGATCAATAATATCCTCTAATGCCCATGTCTCCTTAGAAGCTTGCAGCTGCAGCAAACCGCTGCCTTCAACGGAGGAAAGAAACGCGCCGGCACGTTTGTGGCGGGAACTGTCTTTAGCTACTGTCTCATCGGATGGGCGGCCGCCGTGTCCATGATGCTTAATGGAGGCGGTTTGAAGACCAAGGGAGCTGCTTTTAGCAATAAGCTTTTCCATTAACGTTGTTTTTCCGCTGTTTTGATAGCCGATTATCTGTAGGATGGGACAATGTTGGCCCACGGCCATTCACTTCCTTGTTCATCATCGAGCATTAAAATATCAACGGCCATTCCTTTTTCGTAGCCTCTTGTTCCTCCAGGAAGGACGATAAAAGCAGAGGCCTCCGCAAGAGACGTAACAGAACCTGATTTATCTAAACCGGCAGGTACGGCTTGATACTGCCCGTCTTCATCATAAAGCTTAGCCCGGACAAAGCGTGTGAACGGATTAGGTTTTGGAAAGTCTGCGCCTAACACAGCTTTTGATTTACGCAGATGAGGTTTATTAGTAAACAAAGAATGCCGGATGATCGGGCGGACAAATAATTCAAAACCTACATAGCAGGCAGAAGGATTACCGGATAAACCATAAATCAGTTTATGATCAAGAGCGGCTACCGTTGTTACACTGCCAGGCCGCATTCCTACTTTATTAAATAGCACAGATGCACCAAGCTCTTCTAAAATAGCAGGAACGTAATCATAATCACCGACAGATACACCGCCTGTAGTGATTAACAAATCTACTTCGGAAAGAGCATCCTGGACTGCTCGGAGACAGTCATCAAAATCATCGCTGAATTTTCCGAAATACTTCGCTTCCGCCCCTGCTTTTTCAATTTGCGCCATCATCATATAAGCATTGCTGTTGCGGATTTTCCCCGGTTCTAGCGGTTCATGTACTTCTAAAAGCTCGCTTCCGGTGGCAATCACTCCAATTACCGGTTTTTTTGCCACAGGTACTTCATGGTACCCAAATGTAGCAAGCAGGGCAGAGATCCCGGGGGTAATGAAGTTTCCTTGTTCGATGAGGGAGGTGCCTGCTTTCGTGTCTTCACCTTGAAAAGAAATATTGTCTCCTTCATTGAAGGGGCGTTTGATTTCGATATAGTTTCTGCCATTTTCCTGCTTCTCTTTCACGAGCTCCAGCATAACTACAGCATTGCAGCTGTCAGGAATCTGTGCTCCGGTCATAATTCGCACGGCCTGGCCAGAGCGTACTTCGTTTTCAAATACAGAACCTGCACCGATTTTACCGATGACTTCCAGCACAACCGGTGTTTCCTGGTTTGCTTCGGTAGTATCAGAGGCGATAATTGCAAAACCATCATAAGGAGAGCGGTCAAAAGAAGGCACATCATGATCCGCTTTTAAATCTTCTGCCAAATAACGTCCATGGGCTTTCTCTAGCGCCACCCATTCTTTTTTCTGGTTCTGCGTATGGTTCATCACTTGTTCTACAGCTTCGGCAACAGGAAGCGGGGTTCGTTTTTCTACCATTATCTCTACTCCTTTTCTTTTGCGATAAAGCGGTGGTATAAATCTTTGGCTTTGTTTATTTCTTTTGTTCCGTGGACAAGCACCCGGCCGTCCTGAAAAACGGCGAGCCGGCAGTCGCTCAAATTGCAAATGAGAAGATAGCTGTTTTTTCGTACGTTGCCGTATTCACTAAGCTCGCTCTCCAGGTTGTTAAAATCATACTCTTGTTTTTCAGAGGGACGAATTTGGACGGTGTTTCGTCCGCATAAAACTTCAAGCTTTGTGTCCTGTTCGTTCACTAAGTACGGGTA